>JAEOTA010000021.1 GCA_016840085.1 Promethearchaeota archaeon | reverse complement strand
GATCCATATATCTCATTCGTCAATTCTGTTGAGCGAAATATGGATTTTGGAACTGTAGATGTGAATAAAACAAAATCGTTTAGTAGCGCTTTTTATTGGGGTTTTTCTATAGCTGATACGACTCCAATAAATCATAAGATGAGCCTTACAATTGTAATTACAGATGATTCAGGAATAAGTGAAAATTTTCAAGCGAGTATCATCGCGACTGAAGGTCATTCCAATAGCGATGGCGATGATGATGGGGGTGGAAATGGTTCTAAAGGCATTCCTCCAATAGATTGGGGTCTTTTTGGTCTGGGGCTTTTAATTATCGTAGGAATAGCTGTATTGGTTGGGGTTGTTTATGCGAATTATCACTTACAATGGCTAAAAAATTATTCAAAATCTCGAAAAAAGAAAAAACAAAAAAGATTTAAGGAAAAAGAACTTGAAGCTAGTAAATTTGAAAATCTATTAATGGAATCCAATGCATTAGATAAGAAAGCTAATTTATATTATTCAAAAGGCTCATTTTCAAAGGCTATAGATACTTGGAAAGAAGTAATTAATAATTATAGTCTAGCACTAAAAAAAGCACCTTCCAGACAAGAAGAGGAAAAAATTCGAGATGCCTTGAAAATTATTAAAAATAATATATGTAGGGTTTATATTCAGAATGGAGAACAACATTTAATAATCGCTAAAGAATTACATGAAAAAGAAAAGTTCTCTCAAGCCGAAATAGAATGGAAGTCAGCAAAGAATAATTTTCTATCTGCTATTGATTTAATAAAATCTGAAAAATTAGCCGTTGAATATAAAAAATTGAATGATGTCTTAAAAGATATTGAATCAAAACTTAAGCGAATTGAACTTGAAAAATTAGTCATAGAAGCAGATGAAATTCTAAAAAATGCTAAATCAATACAAAAAAGAGATCTGTCAGGAGCAGTTAAAACAGCTGTAGATTCAATTTCACTTTATTTTAAAGCAAAAAAAACTGCAGAAAAGTACGATGGATTTGACGAATTAATTAAAAAAATTCAAATTAAAATAAGAAACGCAAGTAATTTTCAATCTGAGCTCCAAGCTAAAATAATGAAATTAATTGAAATTGCTCCAATATCAGAAATACCAATAGTAGAGGATTTAATAGAAACAAAAAGTTATGAATGTCCCTTCTGTGGAGAAGTTATAACTAAAGAATTAATTCAAGCATATAAGAAAGATCAATCGATTAAATGTAAATATTGTGGAGTAAATATTCCTAAAAATGAATTATTATTAAAAAAAGATAAAATATGAAGGATATAGATATAAAAAAGTTAATTGAGTTATTAAAATTATCTAAAATCAAGGAGGAAAAACCAGAATCCCTTGATATTGGTGATTTTGAAATAGTTGAGTTTGAATTATCAGAAACTTTAGACTTAATTCCCCCAATAATAGCTATTGATGGCTCATTTAGCTTCCTGTTTTCATTCTTAGGCACGGAAACATGGGTTGTGTTGTTTAGAATAGGGGTAACTGAATATAAAGTCTCTAAAAATAGTAAAAGGGATTTTCATTATAAAATGCTTTCACCTCCAAAAGTGTATGATCACTTGAATTTGATTAGTTTCAATCCAAAAGTATTAGCGAATCAACCCTCCATATATACTAAAGCTACAGATATAGCCGCAAACCTCATGGAACGAGTACCTCAAATAGTTGCTAGCAATGTGTTGAGTTATTTAGAAGATAGAACGTTAGAAACAATAACAGAAAATTGCAATAATTGTATTGTTCTGAAAGATGGGGCATTACTCACGTTTAAAGCATTAGAAAGAGATCCTATATATAAGAGCATCTTAGTAAACTGCAGAATGAATGATATTTCTCTTGTAGGAATTTCAAAATCAACCACATCTCACATTTTTCATGATATTTATACTGATGATTACTTTCTTAATACATACTATAATGAGAAATACCCTAATTTAACGTATATATCAATTCCAAAAGAAAAATTTGAAGCTCAAACAAAATTTGATATATGGGGTGATGTCTACTATGCAAAATTACATAAAGAAGCTTCAAAATGGTTCAGGATTGATATTGGAAGAGATATAACTGATCCAACAATTTTATTCTCATCACTTGCTGCATATTCGATGGTACAATTAATGCCCGGATATCCTATTGGTTTGCTTGAGGCTCATAAAATTGCTAAAAGTGTAAGAGACCTTAAGGATAACTATGAAATGGAACTTATTGAACATTTCAAAGAACTCGGATTACAAGCAGAAGATATATTGGATGGCGCTGTTGATATTAATGGAAGGCAATTTAGGTCGTTCCACGAAATTTTGGATCAATTATCACGATAATATAAACAAATTAAATAATTAAAATAAAATGATTTAGAGGTTAATTTATAATGACCGAAAAAAGAGACAAAGATATTGAAATAGAATTGGAAGAATTAGAGGGTTCGCAGGAATCAAACAAAATTGGGGATGTGTGCCATGCTGATACTAATACAGGAATTACACTAAAATCCTAGGTCGTCCATATAATTTGCGTCTTGGTCAACCTATTGTAATTGAAACTGATGAATTATTGTATTATACATTAATAACGAGATTATTTTATCCCGGAAACCCAATAGCAGAGAGGTTTGCAAATTCTCCTTTTGTTGGGTTATTACCATCAAGTCAAATCGAAGGCGTGAGAGGGGAGGAATTATACGGTCTTGCGGATTTAAGCTGTTTAAAGCTTTTACCAAATAAAGCAAAAAAAGATTTAGAATTCCAAGAATTAATGAGAGAATTTGATACTATTCCTCCGATTTTTTCTAAAGGACGTCAAGTAACAGAAGAAGAAATCGATTTAATTTATAAAACTTCTGAATATACTGATGCGATTGGAACATTAAGAGGATTCAATTATCCAGTTCCTATTGACTTTGCTCAATTAGTAAAGAAACCATATGGACTATTTGGAAGGACTGGAATTGGGAAGTCTATTTTGAACAAAATATTATGCTTATTCATATTACGAAATAAAGTCTCACAATTGCTACTTTTTGACATGCAAGGAGAATATGGTATGGTTTCGAGGGCAGATAAGACAAAAGGCTTGGCATGGTATTTTCCTGATAAAGTTAAAATTTATCGCCTTGGGAAATTAGATACAAAAGAAAAAGTTGCTGATGGAGCAGAACCGTTTTTTGTTTATAAAGAGAATATTGCATTAGGAGATATTATTGCAAGTGCGCAAACTTTAAGTGAACCAAGTATTAACGTGCTTTATTATATAGAAAATTTAGTCAGAAGTAAACCAGAAGAGTATAGTAATTTGCTAGATGTAATTAATAGTATAAAAGCAGAAGATCATAAAGAGATCAACAAGTTTTCTTTAAATGCATTGCGTAATAGAATCATTCGATTTAAAAGTTATAAGTTCCTTAAAAAAAGAGGGGACACAAAAAGAGACGATAGTCTTGAAGATATTTTCAAAAAATTGGTAGAAGGAAAATCAATTATCGTGGATTTCGGTAAATATGGTATTAATCGACATCTATATTATTTTATAGCTAATATGATAACAAGGAGACTATACCAAATATACTCTGAAAGAGAAGAGGAAAGTGAACTACCTCCTTTAGTAGTTGTTCTCGAAGAAGCACACAAATTCTTACAACCTAGAGTAATAAGATACACTATTTTTGATAGAATAGCAAGAGAGATGAGAAAGTTTCAATTAACGTTAGCATTTGTAGATCAACGCCCCTCTCAAATAGATGATGAAGTATTCTCTCAAATTGCCAATCGATTTATTCTAAATTTAACAGACACTAAAGATATTGAAAGAACTGTAAAGAATTTGCCTAATCCAAAAAAATGGCGTGCTATGATTTCTGGACTTATAAAAAGACAATGTTTGGTATATGGAGACGCGATTGCCGTTCCTACGATGATCGACATTCTAGACTATAAAAATGATGTGTTATTTAAAGATCTGCTTGGACAGAAGCGTTCTCTCTCCGAAACAATTAAGACTATAGAAAAAGCAGACGTAACAAAAATTTTTCCTGAAGATTAAATAATAAAGAGGAATAACGAATGACTAAAATATTTTTTATAGGTGATACTCATTTCGGGAAGTCATATCCATATCTTAAAGACTATGAACTTAATATTTCCAAAAGAAACCTAGATGTAATTGATAATTGTGAAATTATCACAAAGTCAGCAATCGAAGAAAAAGCAGATTATGTAATTTTCCTAGGCGATGTGTATGAACGTCAAATTATTTCTCCTACAATTAGAAAAATAATAAGAAAAAGGATTTTTATCCCTCTTTATGAAAATAATATTCCAGTGTTTATAATTGGGGGCAATCATGATTCTATAAGGCATCCCAAACGTGGTGCTGATATTTTAGAACTCTCCAATTTTCCGAATGTGGATGTAATAACCGATTTTAAACCAATTGTTCTTCATCAGACTACTATTGGTCTTCTATTTTTACCGTTTATTCATTTTGATGTTCTCGTTGAAATGGCTCGGAATGCAGGGATTGAAATCCCTAAAGGCCAAAACAATTATTTTATTGCTCAAAAAATTATTGAACGTTATATCGCACAAATTGTGGAATTAAAGTTAAAAAATTGTAATAAAAAAATATTAATTGGGCATTATTTTTTAGAAGGAGCTAAAATTCGAGAGACAAATAATCCGGATGTAATTTATGGTGAATTCAAATTTAATAGAGAAATGGTTCAGAAAGAATTATTTGATTTAGTTATTTTTGGTCATGTTCATTTACGTCAAGAATTATGGAAAAATAATCGAATAATTATCCCAGGTTCTATTGATAGACTCGATATGGGTGAACGTGATTCTGATAAATATTACTGTGTCTATGATGTCGAAAATGATGATCTAGAATACAGGAAACTTGAATGCAGGAATTTATTTAAAATAGATATTGATATCCCAGATACCTTAGAAAATTTTATGGAATTTATTTTAACAAAATTACCTGATAAAGTAGAGATCGAAAATGCCATTTGTAAGATCAAAATTGAGTATCCAAAAGGAAAAGAAATAAAAATTGATAAAGAAAAAATAGAGAATTATTTCTCAAACTCGTTTTATACGGATATTCAATATACTGAGAAGCAGGTTGAAGATTTAGAACATTTAAGGGAGTTAAACTTAGATCCTATAAGCCTATTTGAAGACTTTGTAGAGCAGAAATATTCCGATTATAATTATTTTAAAGAAATTAAAAAAATTGGAAAAGAACTTATAGAAAAAGAATTGAAAACTATTGACCTTACTACTTCTGGTTCAATAACTTTGAAATCAATCGATTTTCAAAATTTTAATAATTACGGAAAAGGTCCCAATAAAATTGAATTTGATAATTCTTCTTATGTTATTAAAGGTCCTACTGGTTCTGGAAAATCTTCCATACTTGATGCGATTACATTCGCGCTGTTTAAAAGAAGTTCAAGAAGAGATGCGGGAATGGTTCTTGAAGAAATATTATATAAAGGGGGATATGTTGATCTTGAGTTAATGATAGGGGATGCAAATCTCCAAATAAAAAGAAGCACCCGTTCCCCAAAGCTTAGTATTATTTTAGATGGAGAACCTCTTTATCAGGGATTACCAATTCCAGAAAAGGAACAGAAAATTCAGGATATAATAGGTTATGATTATGAAAGTTTTACCTCCTCATTTTTTATACGTCAACAAGAGCTACAGATTTTCTCGAATTTAACTTCAGGTGAAAGGCAAGAAAGACTTGTTAAACTATTTAAATTAAAAATTTTTACTGATGCAGGAGAAAGATGCAAAAAAATTCTAAAAGATTTAGAAAAAGATGTAACTAGTATTGAGGGAGAGATTAGAGCTTATTTAGTTAGTATTGAAGAATTACCTGAATATGAAAAGGAGCATAATAAATTTAAAGCTCAGGTAATTCAATTACAGAAAGAGAATAAAACTATTGAAGAAGAACTAAAAAATATTAAGAAATTATTAGAAGAATTTGAAGATCCTTTTATAAAATATGTGGAAACACAAGAGTTAATTGAGAAATTAGAAGAAGATAAAAAAGAACTTGAAGATAACTTAGAAGAATCTAAGAAAAATCAACAAGATTATTCTAAACTTAAAGAAGAATTGTCACAGTTTGATACTTTGAAAAAAGAAAGAGAAAATTTAGAAATTAGAAAACAAGATATTGAGGAAAAGAGCCTTGATAAAGAAAGGATTGAAACTGAAATCACAAAAAATAGAGAAATACAAGACAACATAAAAATACAGTTTGAAGAGCAATTAAAGGAAATTCTTAATCAAATGACAGAAAAAACCGATAGACTTAAAAACATTAGTGCGAAAATTACAAAAGACAAAGCCTTCAATATCCTAATAAATAACGGAAGATTCTCTGAAAGACTGGAAAGGCTTCAAAAAGTTGAAATACCTTTAGTTAAAGAGTATAAGGATAATAAAAGAATAAAAGAATTTAAAGCACTTGAAGAAAAGACAAAAAATGAATTAGAGAAGAATATACCTCAACGAGAACTTATAACAAAGGATGTGTTTATTTCTGATGAATTAGCTTTAGAACAAACACGGTTACACCAGAATTATGATTCAAAAAACAAAGAGTCTCGAGAAAAAATTACTAATTATGATAAGATGATACAAGACCTCCAAAAATCTATAATAGAAAAAGAGCTAACCGAAGATTATAATGATTTACTCTTAGGTATAAAGAAAGAATCTGACAGTTTAAAAGCAAAGGAAAAACAAAAGGAAGGAATCGAAATCAAGCTAAATAAAACTCAAGATTTCACCGCCTTAATTAAAAAATATGAAACAGATATAAATGAGATTGATAAAAATTTAGAAACTAATACTCCAAAGTTAAAAGAATATGAATCGGGATATAAGAAATATGATGAATATGAGATAAAAGCGGGAGAGCTTAATGAGAAATTAGAAAAAATTATGAAGGACATTGAGTTCACAAATCTAGAAATCAAAAACATCGTAAAAAATATTAACAGGATTAAAAATTTAAAACAGAAAGTCCAAGAAAACGAGATAAAGCTTAAAGAACTAAAAAAAAATATTGAAATTTATACAATATTAAAGAAAAATATTTTCCATTTAAATGGTGTTCCTAAATTCGCAATAGAAGAGATATTACCCGCTATATCAAGAAGAGCGAGCCAAATTTTAAGTGATCTTACTGAAGGGCGGATAAGTCTTATTGGATTTAAACCTGTTACAAGGAAAAATCAGATAGGATTTGATATCTACGTATTTGACGGGGAGCAAGAACGAATAGCAGATACATTTTCCGGTGGAGAAAAAACTCAAATTAATGCTGCGATTCGATTTGCCATAATGGAACGCATTGCAGAAATACCTGACACTAAGGGAGCAGTATTTAGAAAATCTAATACGCTAATCATTGATGAGGGTGATCTTGGTACTTTGGATGACGAAACTTCTCGTCAATTGTTTGTTAATAAAATTCTTGAATTGAAATCAATGTTTAAGAAAATTATTCTCATCACTCATTTAGAGGATGTTGCTGAGCAATTTTCCCATAGAATAATGATTGGATGGGATAAATTAGGTAAGTCAAAAATATATTGAAAACGGAGATAAAAAAAAGGATAGGATTGGTAAATTTGAGAGGGGGTTAATAAGAACTTCTTTACATTTTCCTTATGAATTCATAATATTTCTGAGCTTGTCCATCTTGTATGTCAAACGCTTTAAAATACAATTCTTTATATGAATCTTTAATACAGTATATCCCTTCTTCTTTTGTAATAATATCAGCTATTTCTTCTTCCTCATCTGAATTATTAAATTCATCTTCTAAGACTTTTAACTTAGCTAAAACAAATTTATTTACATAAGGATGATAGTATATCAAAACATCGGTATTGTTAATATAATGACCTTTAACTGTATTTAATAAGAGTGAAACAGACTTAGAACAGTCTAAGATTTCATCAAAAGAGAATTTATCATCAATTTCTGCGGCACTTAAAATCTGTCTTATAATAGTATCATCACCGGTATATTCTTCTTGTTCGAAAGCTCTCTCTTCACTAACAAGTTCTACTTTTTCCGGTAATTTTGCAATTTCTTCTTTGATTTTTTCTTTATCATATTTTTCACAGAATTGATTTTCAAGCTCAGTAATTTCATTAAGATATTTGAGATACAATTCTTTATTAACTTTAAAGTGAGTATCATCGATGGGATCTAAAAATTTGGAAATCTGCGTTATTAAAGATGGGTCGGATGTAGACAACACACCTTCTTTTATATAAGCTCCGTATTGTAAATTGAACTGAGCTAAAGGGTAATATCCAAAAGTAATATGATTGCAAGACCCCTTACAGAGAAGTTTATCCCTACAATTTACGACATTAAATAATTTTGCTGCGTTAAAGGGTTCGCTACCGTCAATAGTAATGACCGAGCCTTTTAAATGTCCTATCAGAAAAAATAATTGCTCTAAGTCTTTATCATTAAATGAATCAAAATCAATACTATATAATTTTCCTTCAAGTACTCCCCCGCATTTTTCTGCTAAACGTTTAGCTTCTTGAATATTTTGACTACTTGACTTAGAATTAAACTTAAAATTTATTTTCATATTGATTTCCTTGCTGTTTTGTCTTCTATATTTTTATAATTTCTATATATTAATAGGGAAAATCACATATTTAAATTTAAGATACATCAATATAGAGAAGTAAAAATAAAAAATGTCAAGAAGGTTCAAATTTTAATTGAAAAAAGGAATAGTAAGACAAAATATGAGGTAATTATATGGAAATTGATATTAAAAGGTTGTTTGAAGATTTTTTGAATTTGAAGGACGTTTGGAATGGAAAAACTGCTAAAGAGATCGTTGAAGAGAGATATAAGGCATATGATTCTCTAAGAGATATGTTTGTTAATATTGATTCGTTAACTAAAGAAGATTTTGAAAGTTTTGTAAAAAATAATAAATCATGGGATAAACTTGAAAGACAAAAGAAATGGTATTTAGCTGACATGGAAAAATTAAAAGAATCATTAAAATATTTGCTCGATGAATCGATTAATATTCAAGATAGATTTGATAATATGGTTTATTTACATGGTAAATATCATATCAGAGGAGTAAATAATGGGTTAGCAACCGCTATTCTTCATGTATATAATCCAAAAGAATATGGAGTATGGAACATTCGATCTAAAAAGGCACTATATTTATTGGGTAAAGCTCCCGAATTTACCGGAAGTTGGGGTTCTGATTATATAGCTATTAATAAAAAACTTTACGAGTTAAGAGATTTTCTTGGAACAGATTTAACCACATTAGATTGCTTTCTTGGTAAAATTGCAAAAAAATCTAAAGAACATATCCAAGATTTTATAATTTATGAAACTGTAGAAGAGTCAGAAGAATATTTTGAGAAAAAAGTAAAAGATCAGCCATTAGAAAAAGATAAATTATTACAGAGTTTAAAAGAGAAAAAATATTCAAAAGAAGAAAATTATCAACTTGTAAAGCAATATTTTCGAGATCCTAGAATTGCTGCTTTAGCTTTAATTAGAGCAAAGGGTAATTGTGAATGTTGTAATAAATTGGCACCATTTCAAAGAGCTGATAAGATACCTTATCTTGAGACGCATCATTTAATTCCACTTGCTAAAGAGGGGGTCGATGAAATAAATAATGTATGTGCAATTTGTCCAAATTGTCATAAAGAGTTACATTTTGGAGAAAATAAAAATGCAATAACTCAACGACTTATTGAAGTAATTCTAAAAAAAAATATTGATAAAGGTTTTCTTTAAAGTAATTTAAAAAGAGGCATATGAACGAAATTCAACTCTTGATTTATAATTACAAAAATAAATTTTATTTTCTATAATTATCTTTTTAGTAGAGTTCTATTATTGAAATTATTAAAACCTACTATATGAGAGGAAATAACTAGATGGAACAATTAATTATTGCAATAATTGGAGGAATTATAAGTGGCATAATTGTTGGAATTTTTCTCTTATGGTTTAGTAAAATTAAATGGAAACTAATTTTTTATAAGAGAAGAATTAAGAGAGTTTTAGAGAAATATTTAGAAATTAGGAGTAATAGAAGTAAAGAAAGAAAACTTAGGATTAAATTTGGAAAATTATTAGACGTAGCTCATAATAAATTGCAAACAATGGGTTTTAATATAGAGAATCAGGGTAATATGATAAAAAATGATAAATTCGCAATATATCTAAATAGAATGTCTGATACAACAGAATTTAAGCAAAGTAAATATATTAAACGATTCTATATACATAAATTAGATAATGGAAGACCATATAAACCAAATATTATATTCTATTCTGAGGAGTTCTCCGAAGAATCTAAAGAGATTAGTAAAGATCAGGTTATACATGATTTTATAAAAAGTTTGAAGATGAAATAAAAAATTCTTAATTTTTTTGCCTCATCCAGTTCGGTTTTTTGATATTAATTTTTCAAAAAAATCCCGATTTTGATATTCTTACAGTGTCTACTCTTTAATATTGACAAATAAAAAAAATTGATTCTAATAGGTGTAGACAGTATGTAAACGAATATATGCCAAATATTTAGGTTATTTGAAGATCGATCTCTATGAAATTAATATTAATTATCATTTAATATCATATCTGTCTGTAGATTAACCGAACAATCACTTAAAACATAGATTTATATTGTCAAACATTTTCTATTTATTTAATAAAATTTATATTAAAAATGATTAAGAAAAATAACCCAAATTAAGAATGGAATGATTTATAATGGCTAAAAAAACAAAACAGACAAAATTGAATGATAAATTATCGTTAGAGAATATAAATGTGGGAGATAAAATTTTAGATTTACATGATGAAGAAATTAACATTACTGATGATTTAATTGAGCAGATGAGAAAGTTTGAAAAAGACACCAAAAAATCAGCGATTTGGAAGAATAAAGTAACAGGGAGTTTCTTATTATACAAGTGGATGTTAGAACACCCTGAAGAGAAAGTCGAAGAAGTTATTGAGGAATCGCTGGAAGAAGAAATAGAATCGGAAGTAGAAGCCGAAGAAAATATGTTATTAGATGCCATTGATGATTAAAAGACGGAATATAATGTGAAAACAGTAAACGTTAACTCGCAAAAATTCAAGAGATTTTTCTATAAATGGAAACAATCTGAATAATTTTTTTTTTCTTTCGACAAGTATATTATTACTACTTCTTATTAATTAAATGTTGCGGATTTCAATATCAACTTCGTATATAAAGAAGATTTATATTGAATTATTAATCTGCTAACAAAATGGTATATAAAAAATTAGAGTCCTCTAATTTATTGATTTATTAATATATTATTTATTAATAGAAAAATATGTGTATAGTATAATTAAGAAGTTACTTTATAAGCAAAAGCTTCTTATTATATACATAACATGGAAAACGAAAATAAATTTTCAAAGTTATATGAAGAGATTACAACTATTCGGCAATTATTAGAAATTTCAGTAAAAGATAATTCAAAAACTCAAAAAATAATAGAAATTTATGCAAAAGATAATATTATTAAAGAAATTGAGAAAGTTGCTTCAACAAAACCAAGAAAAATAGCTTGGAATTTGCTGGATGGTGAATTAAGCACAAGTGAAATAGCAGACAGGATTAAAATCTCTCAAAGAGCTGTGAGTGATTTCATTAAAGATTTGAGAGAAAATGGATTAGTTTTAAGCCTTAAGAGAGGGTATTACAAACGCAAATTTGATTATCTATTGTCAGAAAAAAAATAACATGTGCATTAATATGACGTTAGAAAAGAAATTATTAGCAGAAATCTTAGAAAAGCTACAAAATATTGAATTACTCTTAAAAATTGGCAATCGAGAGGTTATTGATAAGTTTCAAAACGAAATTAAGAAGGATCGTGTTTCAAAAAGAATATTGGATTTAGCAGATGGAACACTAAGTTATTCAGATTTAGCAAAAAAAGTAGCTCAAAATGAAGATGTAGCTGAGATAACTGTAAAAAAGAAAATCTCGAACTTAAAGAATAACGGATTCCTCTTAACTAAAAGAGAAGGCAATGCAGTTTATTATGAAAAATCAGATTTATTTGATTAGGTGAGAAAAAGGTTAAAAAAAAACAGTAAAAAATTCACTAATGAAGATCTTGATTTGATTTATAATGCTGTAGAAGAATATATACAAGAAAATCAGAAATTATGCTCTGTAAAAGATATTAGTGAAATAGTAAATATTTCAACAACAAAAACTAGAGATATACTTAATTACCTCGTAGAATTTGATAAACTTTCAATAGCATATAAAAAACCAAGTGAGACCACGATTTATATTCCCAAATATATGTATGATGAAATTTTACAACTCCAACATAAACCAAAATGGTTAAGTAAATATAGTTTCGAATCGAAAAGTCAAAAATTAAAAGATATAGAAAAATTAAGGAAAGAAATTAATGAATTTGAGATTATTGAGAGACTTCTATATGGAAGCGGCGAACCTTTAGAAGAATCGGTTACTTTTTGTTTAAAACAGTTAGGATTTGAAAATGTGACTCATCATAAAAACAAGGGTGAACACGATATTTCCTTCATATACGAGGACAAAACTTATTTATTAGAACTTGAAGGAACCAAAAGGCAAGGAACTAAAAAAAAGATTCTTCAATTAAGAGGATGGATTGATACGGCAATAGACAATGATTTCGATCTTGATAAAATAAAAGGAATATATGTTATAAATCCATATAAGAATATTGATCCTTCTAAAAGAGAAGATCCTTTAACAAAACACGCAAAGAGGTATCTAAAACAATATGGATATAAGTTTTTTACGACAGTATTTTTATTTAATACTATAAAAGAAGTATTAGAAAGCAAAATTAAAAAAGAAGAGGCTATTTTGAAAATTCTTAAAGGTGAGGATATAAATTATGGAAAGAGATGAACAAATAATAGAATTGTTAAAAGAGTTAGTAAAATGGACAAAATTCCAAGCTTGGGGTAAAGTAAAAGATGTATTAATTAGCGTATTAGACGATGATGAAAAAAAAAAAATATATTATTTAAGTGATGGCGAAAATAGTAGTAGAAAAATCGCAGATAAAATTGCTGGAGGGAAAGATAAAGTTATCAGACATTGGAGTGAATGGGCAAATTTTAATATTGTAGAACCTATTCCTGTAAGAGGAGGAGGTTTAAGATATAAAAAAATATTTAATTTAGAAGATTTTGGAATTGATGTTCCTAAATTAAGTTAGAAATAAGAATTGATTTATGTAAGTTATAATTCTTATACATTTTTGTCATTTTCAAAGACAATTTTAAATAGTAACAATAGTTGAGTTTATATGAAATTTTTATTAAAATTAAACCAAAAGGTGAGAATAAATTGAAATTTGAAGATATTGAAACTATATTAAAAACATCAAATCCAAAAGATTGGTTGTATGATATAAATAATGAAATATATACATATAAGCCTGATGTTGGGTTAAATATTCTAACAAAACATCCAGATGATCCAGATTCGGGTAAAGAATTAGATGAAGAATGGGTTAAAAAATTTCCAAACAATAAGGCTTGGATGGTAATTGCTAAAGTGATTTATCGTGGTTCTTTTGTAAAGCATTATCTCTTTGCTTCTGTTGATGGTGGAAGAAATATTATTGCCTTACCGAAATCCGCTACAGAATTAGAGATCACTCATCTCCAATACAATATGGGAAAAATATTGGATTACCGAAATATAGATGCCCGTTTAAGAGAATATGATTTTAAAATCGAAACTGCTGAAATCAAAGTTAAAAAAGCAATAATTTACTAAATTTAATTATTTTTTTCATTAAAATTGAGCCACAAAATAAATCTAATAATTTTTAATATGTAAATCTAAATCTCTTATGTGAAATGTATTGTTTTTTGAAAATTGGAGTTTCAGGTTTTTTAGTGATTCAATTAATTGAATTATTTGTTCTCTTATATTATGTTGGATTTGATTTTTAACAAATAGAATATTATCATTAACAAATAGAAAAATTTTATATGATTATAAAAAATAATGATTTAATTCTATTTTTTATTTTTAAGAAATCTCTCTTTAAAACAATGCGGACAAAATTTAACACCAAGTAAATAAATTGTATAATATCCGCACACTTCACATTTTCCAATCTTATTTTCCTTTTCTTGTTTAGAGTCCATTTTCACACAATTTGAGATTACTAACATCCTATAATTTAATTAATTCGTCTTTTTCATTTCAATATTACTCTCAATTATTTGAAATTAAATAAATTTAGAAAAATCTCAGTTTGTAATGTAGTTTATTAGTTCAGATTTCTTATTTTACCATTATGACATACCAAAGATTTATAACAGCAGAATCTGTAACTGAAGGTCATCCTGATAAAATATGTGATCAAATTTCCGATGCCATTTTAGATGCGTTTTTAGAAAAGGATCCAGATGCTCATGTTGCTTGTGAAACTTTTGTAACGACTGGGCTTGTGTTAATTGGAGGAGAGATTTCTGCCAAAAAGGGAATGAATATTGATTATGACAAAGTAGTAAGAGAAACAATTAAAGAAATTGGATATGATGATTCATCTATGGGTTTTGACTATCAAGGCTATGCTATAATTAATACTATACATCAACAATCCCCCGACATTAGCCAAGGAATAGAAAGAGATAAAATAGAGAAACAAGGTGCTGGAGATCAAGGAATAATGGTCGGTTATGCCATAAATGAAACCCCCGAATTTATGCCTTTGGCAACTCACCTTGTAAATGGTCTTGTTAGAAGGTTAGCAGAAGCTAGAAAAAAAAAAATAATACCATTTTTAAGACCTGATGGGAAAAGTCTAGTTTCTGTAGAATATGAAGATGGAAAAGCAAAAAGAATCCATGCAATAGTTATAGCTGCTCAACATATAGAAAATGTCTCAAGTGAGCAAATTGAAAAAGAAATACGTGAAAAAGTAATCAATTATGTTATACCGAAAGGATTAATTGATGACGAAACAAAAATATATATTAATCGTACTGGAAGGTTTGTAATAGGGGGTCCGCATGGCGATTCTGGATTAACAGGCAGAAAAATTATAGTAGATTCTTATGGTGTTATGGATCATGGGGGCGGGGCTTATAGTGGAAAAGATCCATCAAAGGTTGATCGTTCTGCTTCTTATATGGCGCGATATGCAGCAAAAAATGTTGTAGCAGCGGGTTTAGCTGATAAATGTGAAATTCAAGTCTCTTATGCTATTGGAGAAGCTGAACCTTTATCTATTGATATCGATTGTTTTGGAACAGAAAAAATATCTATTGAAAAACTCTATAATGGGATTTTAAAGACATTTGATTTTAGACCAGGAGTAATAATAAGTGATCTGAATTTGAAACGTCCAATTTACAAAAAAACAGCAGCATATGGACATTTTGGCAGAATAGATCCAGATTTTACATGGGAAAAAATCGATAGGGTTAAAATATTAAAAAAGATATTAGAATCATTATAAAATCGTCTGGAACAACTGAAACTATCTGGTTATATATTTTAATATTATACATAATCATCTTTATAATGTTCTCCAAAATGTTCTTCTACATTCCAATCATTCCAATCATTATTTTCCTCATCACAGCGATGTTTGTCGTATTGATTTCAAAGAATTAATTGTCGCAGTTATGATTTGGTTTTTTGTTTTATTTTTAATTGTAATACAAATTTATACTTCTTGATTATATGAAATAATACTCGAGAAAATAAATATAAGATAAGAATCCCTTAGAATTTTTTTTCTAACTCCAGATTTTATTTAATTTACATAAATTAATTGTTTATGAAATAATTAATCGTAAAATAGAATTAGGAGAATTTAGAAAATGATCGCATAAATCATAATATTCTCTAATAAACAATTCAGTTCTATTTTCGATTTGAGATTTTATTAGATGATCTTTTATTTTTTTAAAGAAATCAATTAAATCGGGATTCCAATCGTTTTGTATTGAATATAAAAAATCATTGTATAGATTTATAGGGTATTTATTCAAATCTAGATCTATATTTAGATATTCAATAAAAGCTCTATATTGACCTAGGACATACATAATAGGTATTAAAAAATCTTCAAAAAATTTAACAATAATTTTATCGCTTTTTTCAGATAAAAGACCATTTTCTTTTACTATCTTAAATCTTTCATAAAGATTATTATAATCATTTGGATTGATCCTCTTTATTCTAAATAGAGAATTGGATTCTAACAGATCATGGATATTTAATAAATTTAAGATGGTGAAATATTCTGCGACAAATTCATCAAGCATATTATATATAAAATTGTTTATACTGCCTCCTTCGTTATCTAAATATCTTTCTAATTTCCATGGATCTTTAAGATGAATTGCCTCATGAATTATATCTTGCAATAAATTATTATGTTCCATACTAACATAACAAATTTTTAAATCTTTATACTGTTCGAGTAAAAAATCGTATTTAGTGATTGCTAATCCATGATTTTTGTTAATCTCATCAAACCTTAATTTGATTAATTTTTTATCTAATCTATTGTCATTTAACATTTCATAACCAATTTTTCCTTTAACGACAATATTTATTTCAATATTTGGATCAATTTTATTCACAAGTCTTATAATAATTTCTCGAATATTATTAGGAATCTGAGAATTTTTGACTGTTATTGTATTACCATTTAATTTTTCATATAATTGAACCAAATTTTTATACCCCGAAATTTAATAGGCCTACAATGGGAATATTCAAATAATTTCTCTATTTTGGATATTCCAATTATAAATATTATTATTCTATGCAATAAATTAAATATATCCCCAACTATTAAAAATGATGATAATTCATTTGAAGGTAATCAATCGAAGGTCATCATGATCTAAATTTCAATGAATTAAGTTATGATGATCACGGACTAGATTTTTTCTGAAGGTCTAAGAACATTCAAACTTCGAGTAAACGTTAATTGAACAGACTTTTTACTTGGTCTTCGTGTATCCTTGAATTTCTTAAGAAAATTTTCTAACTTCTTATTATTCTCTGACATTTTTGGTTTAAGAATTAAAAAAGAATCCGTGATTTTAACCTTTTGACATTTTGTATATAATCAGGACACTCTCTACATTCTGGAATTTTGCATAGAAAATGATGTTTTGGCAAGTGGCATACATTGTCGAAGGGGCATACCATCAACCTTCTTGTGATATAAAGATCTGATTCAATACCCATGATTTTATCTCTTTTGGTAGAATTTTTAAATAAAAAATGAGGAATTGAGATTTTAAGAATCCAGAGGGTGAGTTATATCTTACTACGAAAGGTCAAGATCCTGACGCAGTTCGGTGTAATTGTGGAAAAGTAAATTGGAATCTAGTAAATAAGACTAATTAAGAATTAAGTATTTCTTCAAATATATTTATTGTATACATGATTTAATACATATGATATACCCAAATAGGTAATTTCAATCATTTTTTCTGATTTATTCTCCTGATTTTTTTTTGTATCAATGGCAGATATCTTCTTCAATTTTTTTAAAAATCCATTTATCGAGCCTCTTGTGATATCTTCATTATTTATTTTTTTTCTTTTTTATTTTTTATCTTACCTCTCAAACATTAAAATGGTCATATAAATGAAGATTTTTAAAGAAAAATTGATAATTATTCAGATAATTAGACAAATCATTTAATCTTTACTGACCTTTAACCATATAATTTAAATTTTCATTTTCATAAGGTATATTTGTCAAAATCAATTTAAACAAAATCCCCCTTCGGAAAATCTCAAATGAAGAATATAGAAGAATTTAGAAAGATTATAGAAAGACGATTAAGGTATGAATGGGATGAAATTCAACGGGAAATATCGCTTTTTTTTGAGAAGCTTATTTATATGAACATCCCTGATGGAGCCCATCCAGACTGCATGAAGAGACTCTCAAAAACAAGAGAGAAATTTCTAACTGATTTTGATTTGTCTGAAGAGAGATTAACTGACCCTTTAAGTCTTCCTCAGCTATATGAGCTGCTTTATTTTATCAAGGAGACCAATTTTGATTGTTTTAAGAGAGGATGGATGACGGGTGGTGATTATAACCATTTTAATCATGCTGAACATCTTAGGGATGATATTCTTCCTAAAATTAAGCCATTAGTGAGAGAGGTTCAAAGATTCAAGAATCAGAAATTTGATGAATTCGTTATAATAACATTCGATAGTAAAACCGATAAGAATAAGTTTATAGATAATGATTTTGAGAAATTTCGATTGCTGCAATACGACGCCCATATCAGCATCATTAATCGGGTTGCTTATGATCCCCAAACCTTTGTTCTTTTGCCACTTTTACTAAGAAATTTATTTGAAAACATTTTACACGACATATTTTCTCAGGCACTCCACCATCAACATCATGATCTATTTTATTTTAAGAGAAATCGACGAATCATGAATTTTCAACACCTTATTAGCTTATTAGACCTTTTAAGATCATCTATTTTCAAGTCAGTCATTAAACAAAAAATTTCGGATGATATTATCAGGTGGTTGCATGAAATTAGGGAAAAAGGTAATTTATCAGTTCATGATGTCATTTCTAATATTACAACTGGTTTTGCTAATGAATGGGAGGATAAAATCTCATTAATGCTGGAAGCATTACTCATCTCATATGACAAGCTGGAAGGAAAAAATCTGTCTATACCTAAC
This sequence comes from Promethearchaeota archaeon, assembly GCA_016840085.1. GTDB lineage: Archaea > Asgardarchaeota > Lokiarchaeia > Sigyniarchaeales > SOKP01 > Loki-b32. Next base: position 21,152 of record JAEOTA010000021.1, on the reverse strand, counting down.
GATGAAGTTTATAGTATTAAGAAAAAACTAGGAATGATAAAAGAAAATAAAGGGCAAATAGTTAAGAAAGAAAAAAAAGCATCAGATGATATAGAAAAAGAAACAGATTTTAATTTATCGCAGAAGGAACAACTAGCGGAAAAATACAAGAAACTGTATAATAGATTGGCCTCAAAAAATCCTGAACATGTTTTTATAGATGTAAAAACTTTATTATCGGTATAGTCCAATTTTTCCAATCTATCTTTTGTCTTTTCGATAACTTCATCAATTATACGATGAGCTTCTTCAAATTCCCCTTTTTTAGCAAGAAGCAGACTTTTAATATTGAATGGGTTGAGAAATGTTTCAGACAATTCGTTAATTCCATATTTTTCAAATAATTCGAGTGCTTGATCTAATTGATTTAATTCATAGAAGAAAACCAATTTGTAATATAAAGCTTGTCTAAAAAAATCGTATTTCATAGTAAATTTTGGGTGGTTAAGGATTTCTTCAACCTCCTTTAATCCTGCCTCTATCTTACCTTCAGAATCCAATATATTAATTTTATGTAGCTTTTTAGTTAGATCTTGATGCTCAATTACATTTACATTTCGAAATTCTTTAATGATCCAATAAATTGTGTCCAATAATAAAAAAACCTTAATTGAATTCTCCTTAGTATATAATTCCTTTATGTATTTACCGTGACCTACTGCGTGTCTATTTGGAAAATCCACATTAACTTTTTGGAACCAATCATTGAATGTTTCCAACATAGGTCCATCAATGATAAACGAGAAAGTGAAATAAAGGACACTCTGAAATTCGTAAGTTGACAAGCTAATATTTGATAATATGTCCCTTACTTTCTTAGTTTTAGATTCTTGTCGAAATAGTATATCAGTAGAAACTGAATGTCCAAACTCTGTAATTATACCTTCCAGATGTGGTAACAAAGTGCTAATTGCCGTGATATATCTTTCATTCTTATGGCAAAAAAATGCTTCTTCGATAACATCTTTCCTTGTCTTAAATTCTTCTAACTCCAACCATTTATCTATTAAACCTTCTAAAAATTCATTCGAACAATGGTTGAGGAACAGTTCCCCTGCTTCAGATATATTATTTTTCTGGATGGCAACGATTATTTTATTTAAGGGGGATGGCAAAAGTGCTGGTATGACCCAAAATCCATTTTGAATTAAAAGATCCTTAAACTGCACTATATATCTTACAGTTTTTTCTCTCAATTCCTTTCGTAATAGCCTTACTAACGACTTGCGTGCTATTTCAGAAGAGAGTTCTAGCTCGGAATCCTTTAGAATGTGATTTGGCGTAAAATCAAACATTACATCAAATAAAACACCCTCTGAATAATTACCGTTGAATTGTAGATAAATAAATGCAATTCGTTCTCCATCTATATTAGGCAATATTACATCCACAATATCATTAACTTCCTCATTATAAATTGGATCACCCTTTTCCTTATCTTCTTTTATAATGCCCTCAACCAAAAAGACTACATCTATTTCCGAATTAAATTTTACAACTATTTCTGAATTTTTAGGAAATGTAATGAGACATTTCGAGAATTTAAAAGCCTTTTCAATTAAACCTTCAGCTTTTCTCTTATCTAATTCGGGTTTTATCCAATTATTATAGATTTGATCATAACTCATACTAATCATAACGCACCATCTTGTTATTTGTAATTCTGTCGGTTTTTTTTATTGATCCCATCAAAATATTACAATAATTTTAACTTCTTATCAATAATTATCCAAATCTTGACTAAAAAATTTATCTAATCATGCCTTAAAAGATGTGAGTTTATAATCGAAAAATTGTGTACGATTTTCTATTATATTATTATCAGATTCAATCTGACTTTTTAATTCATTTCTGAATTCGGTAATATCGTCAATTAATTTATGTAACTTCTCATCAGAAAGAGTACTAATTCTTTTATTTTTCCTAGTGCTAGATTTTATGAGACTTCGGAACAAAGAGAATCTATACTTAAAGATTTTGAAACAAATGGTTTTTATCTAGTAGATTTTAATCCATTTCTAATTACGTATAATTTCAAAGAAGAAGACATTTTATTCTTATATGAAAATTCGTTTAAATTTAAATTAGAAAAATTAATCTCAAAAGAAATTCCCGTAATTATAATTGATGAGAATTTATATCAAGTATTGTATGAAAATCTTAAAAATGATGGTTTTAATATCATCCATAGACAACTAATTCCCAAACCTAATGATAAAAATTATGATCGTTTTAAAGAATTATTTAGGGGTGCTTTAACTACAGCAGGATATAAACCAAAATAGAGGCTCTGAATATATTAAAAAATGAAGAATTATAAATAAATCTAAAAATTAATAATATGCTACTTCTTTGTTTAAACTCTATTTATTTGGATTGTAAATTCGTTAGAATTAGGACCTTCAATAAAATTAAACTTAAAGAACATATTTTCATATTCATTCGGGAATTCTTTTGAAAAATATTCTCTATATTGCTCCATGTCTGTTGGATTAACTTTAATAGTAAATGAGTCAAGGTTTAGATTAATAGCGTTGTAAATTAGCCAATTAATTTTATTCAAATTTAATAATAAACCACCTGTTATAACAGCAAAAATTTATAACTTCTTTGACTTATCTTAACATTTCATTATAAAATTCAGATAATAATTTTCCAAATTTGAAATTCTGGTAGAGGGGTTTAAATTTCATGGAAACCTCTTCATACCTTTATTATGCCGATTACTTATTTATTTTATATAAATTTATAGATTTTCTTATAACTCCAGGTTTTATCCGTGATATTCCAAATTGCTATGAGTTTAAATAGCTTATAACCAATTAATTTATGATACTTTCGGACCACAAGTTGTTTTTCTGGAAATTTGCGACACTTTAAATCTATACACAAAAAGTGTGCCAGACGTTAAATGTATAGGTGATTTTTCTATAATCCTACACTCTCTTTTATTTTTTATGAAAGAAAATCTAAATTTTAAATCGAACGTAACTATTACACCCCACAAAAAAAGACAAGAAATGTGGTTATAGTAGTGGAATATAATAATTTAAAAACTAATAATTTTGATAATGACAATTTCGACAACTCAGTTCAGTTTTATATCGAAAAATCAGGGATTATCAAAGATAGAATGATTATTTTTCTCGATCATGCCAATTTATTTCATCCCATAATACCATATAATATTCGTATCGATTATATAAAATTTAAAGAAATTATTGCTCAGAATTATCATTTAGTTGTTCCAATTGCGTATTTAGGAATCCCTCGAAAGAAATATACCACACAATATCGAAAAAAGTTCAGATTTGTAAGATACCTGCAATCGGCAGGATTTCACACAGAGATCGTTAAATTGCAGGTACGTCCAAATGGAACACTGAGACAAAGATTAATTGATCTGCAAATTCATAAAGATATGATTAATTTGGCAGAGCAAGATGCGTATGATATTGCAGCTCTAATAAGTGGAGATTCAGATTTGGTAGACACTGTAAGAAGAGTAATAAAAATGGGAAAGAAAGTATTTGTGTATAGTTGGGAGCAAGCCCTTTCTAAAAAATATACACAAGTTGTGGGAAAGAATAACATATTTTACATCGATGATATGTGTGATGACATTGTAAAGTTATCAAATTAGTGTAAGAATTTACACTACACAAAGTTTTACATGTTAGTAGAAAATTTTTAATTTAGATTTCTATAGGACTTTAAATACTAATAGTATAATTATATCATAATTATATAACATTTACATATACTTATTTCAAATTCGCCATTTTATTATAAACTTCAATACTATAACGGGAGGAAATATTAAGTTAGCTTTTTATATAGTTGTTTCTATATATGGGGGGTATTTTTCGGATGGTAATCCGATTCTTAGCCGGAATTAATATTTCTTAATATTGAAATACCCCCCATCCTTTTCCTTTACGTTTCATTTAATATATCTCAAATTTCTTTATTTTTTGCTTTCGCCTCTTATTTTGTTAGGAATTTAAAAAAATATGAATTTCACAAAGTCTCGGAGTTTATAAACTTAAGATCAGAATAGGGGATGTATTTAATTTAATTGGCTAAGAATCGGAAAAATGAAAATTGTAAGTATATTATTTAGTTCATTTAAGAACATTAAGGTATGTTGTTACAAAACGGACGCTACAGAGATTGAAAACATAGCTTCTGATTTTGTAAAACATACCACAATAAGATATAAGATCGGGTTAATATCCGATCCGGAGAAATGCGTAGAAGAAATCTATCGAATACGTAAGAATAATCTAGAATTTATGGGAACCCAATATTTCATACTCTCATTTCCTGTAGATTCACTTCTCAATCCTGATGAGTGTCAGATAAATATTATTTCTCTTATGTTTTTTTGCATACACGGACGGAAAATAGAAATTCATCTGGACTGCTCATTTACTTTTTTAGAGATGCAACACAATTCTGAAGAGGATTTTAAAAAGGTAATTGCTACAAATAAAAGAAAACAAGAAATAACACCAGTCAAAGTAAAAGACACTACTACTATTACCTCCAAGCTTTCTCACAAGAAGGACAAACGATTATTTATAGATTCTTTTGAAGGGTTTAAAGATACAATAAAAGATACTAAACTTTTGGAGCTTGTAAAGAGTAGGGAAGATTCAGTTGAGTTCAACTTAAAAAATTTTGGCATGTCCATCCTCTGCAGACTGTTACTCTTGGTCAAATATCTCAATGTGTTAGTTGATAATGACTTTCAAGAAGATCTAAACAAGTTTCTAATATCAAATATCATTGAACATGTTGCTGAAGAGGTAATGATGTAAAATGAGTACTTATTATGCTACCAAACTCAATTATATAATAGAGGATCTAAAAACCAGTAATTTTGATTTTTTAGAAGAAGTTGAAATGCTTAAAACAAAATTACAGGAAAAGGATAACTTTCTCTGGAATATCGCTCAGAAGATACACATCACACTATCAATTACTACTCCTGATACTGAAATGATTCATGAATTCTATGAACAAGGACAAATTAAAAGCCATGAACTTACTGCTCTAATAGATAAAGTAACAGATATGACTTCCAATGCCATCAAAAACTTAATAACAAAATTACATTACTCTTTAAGTAAGTTTAGTACACTGAAAAATTCAGTATCTTTTTCAAGTTCAGAACTTTCTGAAAAAGATAAAAAGATCAATACCATAGAATTAGAATGTAGTACAGATAGAATTTCTATAATAGATCTCATCAGCATTGTAAGATTATTTCAGCTCGAGGAACTTGCGTTTTCAGAACAGATATCATTCAAAGTATATATTTTGTATAAAGGAAAGACGAGAACACAATTACTCTTAGAAACTAGTTTAGAAAAAAAGCCTTTAGATGAAGTAAGAAATTTTGTTTCTATAGATGATCTAGACTTAATTCATGACTATTTAGGACATAAATACTACTATAGAATATTTAAGAATTATATTTTTCCAAATGGCGCAGATACTCATGCAGAAATTACCCTAGATATTGCAAAAGAAGATAGAGTTCCACAAAAAAGAAGAACAGTGTCAATTGGTGGCACAAAGATGAAATTTCACCACACCATAACAAAGACCACCCCACATGAAAAATTTACAAAGATTATTAAGGAAAATAATATAATTGGCATCTATTGCTCAACCAAAAGTACTAAAGATTCACTACTCTATTTTTTAATCGACATTGATGTGCCTTCGGTATTATACAGTATGTTTACCCCACAAGTTATTTGGGAGTTAACACTTAATACGGCAAAAGCAATTACCAGAACAGCATTAGGTTTTAATCTTCCTTGTTTTTTAATTATATTTTCAGGCGCAAAGGGAATACATTTATTACTTTCTGTGAAACCAGATACTATTACTGATGTTGAAAATTATGTATCTTTTCCAGAAATATATGATTCTACTATTGTCCCAGGTATTCGAACCCTAAAAAAAGAAGCAAAAAGTAGTATTTCTGATAAGTTCAAATGTGCAAAATCTTTTCTCCAATCATTATTGTTGTATACTGTCTATAAGGGTACTATTAAAATACCCCCAGAATTACGCTATAAACTAAGAATCAATCATCCTTATCAATTATACTGTCTTTCTCCTGAAGTAAAAAACCTTTTTGCAATATTGCTTGATTGCAGCTCTATGGGAAGGGGTGTATTTCGCCTATTTTCTCCACATCCAACCTCGAAACTTATTTCCATTCCAATATTTAATGTGGAAAAAAAGAAATTTTCAGAACCATGTTTAACCTATACTCAATTACTTGAGGAGGCGAAAATAGAAAATGTACTAGAAAAATTTAAGTCTGATAATGTAGAGCTTTTCCTTCAAAAACCATATCAGGTAAATAGTAACCATATAACACATCTTTTACGTCCTGATAAATTATATCCTTCATTGTTAATCCTCTTGAGATTTGGCACTATCCATGCAATAGAGAGAACTCCGGCTAGCTTTAACTTTTGGTATCGGTTTTACGAGTTAAAAAGCTTCTATAGCTACATTGAAAATCAAGCATTTCATTGTGAGGGAAAGGATCTGCATACTTTTTTTTTATTTTTGAACAATATGGGAATTAGACTCCATATTCAGAATATAGGTTGCATCATCTCCCTGCTAAAACTCCATTTAGTAGATACAAAAATTAAATTTCCGGTGTTTCGGCATAAGCTTAATACCCTATATTATATTGAATTTTTCTCGCATTTGAAATCAGACGTGTTTTTCCAGGATAATGAAGATCAGATAGTTACTATGCTTAAAAGTGAAATGGAATTTACGAATTTCCTCAACCAAACTAAACAGATCTTTAATATTGCAATTGATACGCTGTTACACCATATTATTTTGGAAGACATCTCAACACTTCCAGAACAACAAATTACAAGCATAAAAGAATTCTATACTAATTCGTTTCTGCTTGTCGATTTAGTTCGATATTATATTGGAGAAGTAGAGTATGAGTTAGTAGAAAACAAAGAAGAACAGTTGATAAAAGCTATTTATTTTGTCATAAAATTGTATTCATCAGCAGTTAAATTTGTAAGAGCCTATCTTGAATTACCAAAAAAGGAGGCATAAGAAAAATGGAATTAAATGAGTTGCAAAAATGGAACCTTATAAGGAGTATATTTAATCAATTTCGTGTGAAGCCGGTAATTACCCATATAGAAGCTATTCCACGAGATCCTAACGTAAAATATGTAAAAAAAACCATACAATATAACAAGGAGAGTTTATTTAATCCCATACCAGATACCTATCGTATTGGAATTATTGATTTCGAGGGAAATCCAACTTTTTTAGGTGGGTTGTTCTTACATGATGTGCTATTTACTTTTTATATTGAAAATAGCAGTTATCAGGATATGCTTTATTTAACTATTTTAGAAATTTTAAAACAGACACGAGAAGTAACACTTTTCTCATTTAGTACTCATGAAAAAGAAGAAATTCTAAGGATATATCGGTATTTAGAAGTGCAAGGATATGATCTTAAGGCCTATAAATTTGTTGAGATACTCCCTATTATTAATCTTCAAAAAGAGCCATATGAGTCGTTAACAGAAGCAGTTTATTCTTTACATCCGAAATCCATACGAACAACAGGAGATTCTCTGTTTCGAAATACGCAATTAATAGATAAGCTATATAGCATTCAGAAATTCGAAGATATTATTGCTCATAATCATAATTGCTTATTAAATGAAGGAATTATTTTTTTACAACGATGGTTAAAATTGTATACAATATAGAGCTGAATTGAACGTTGACAAAAGCAAAAAAAGAGTATAGAAGTGTGCAGATTCCTGAAAGATTAATAAATCTGATACTAAAATACGGTAAAGATTTCTATCGCTCTCATTCTGAGGCAGTTATTGATGGGACGCGAAAAATTGCTAAAGAATTGATACGGCTCAATTATCAAATGACCCAATTAGCTCAAGAAGACACTGAAGTAGATACCCCAAAGGACATAAAAAAATTTAAAAAGTAATGAATTATAGATAATCTTGGCGGAGATCCCTAATTTATAAAATACTATATATTTACTATACAGATATAGTAATAAAATTTAAATATATTGCCCATTTCTAATATATTATATATTAAATCAATGTCCATTAGAGATGTATTAAATTTGTGGCAAGAAATTAAAAAAAATGATTTTAAAGGAATAGATGAATTTTTATCGACCTTAAGAAAATTAGAAATAGAAGATTTGGAAGAAAGTCGTTTAGTCAATGCATTTCAAACACGTGGTACGTTTCGGTTATATATGAAAGAAACCCAAGACTTTATACAGACTTTAGCGTTTCAAAGAGCAACAGGACGTTTTTTCTTGATGTACACTTTTTTAAAGGACTTTACTAAAGAAAAATGGAGTCCTGAATTCGAAAGTAAGGTTATTTTTTCACATGCTGAAAAAATTGCTGAAATATTAAAAGAAGAAGAGATGGAGGGATATATTGATCCATGTACTGATGAATATATTGAAGTATCATCTAAAGCGTTTTGGGGAGAAGAAGTAATAACTCAAGAAGTTGTAGATGCTTATATAAATAGAGTATTAAAAATGTACGATAAAGCAGGACTTGAATTTGTAGAAAGAGAAAATAAACAACCAATAGTGAAGGTGAAAAAAAATGGGTAAGACACAAACAGCAAATGTTAAACCAAATGCAGATATAGATAAAGGCTTAGTTTCAACTGCACAAACACACTACACAGAAATTGATGAAATTTCACCTAATATTAATAATTATGTGCAGGCAGATTATTATACTGGCAGTGCATATGATACTTATGAAATGCAAAATGTTGGTCCAAGTGATGCATGTTATACGAAAATTGAAGTGAAAACATATGCTCAATCTTTTGGATCAACTTGTACACTGTTTGCAAATGTTTATGTAGATGGTGAATGGCTTGGGGAGAAATCTGTTGCTATTGGTGGCACGGCTTCATGGAAATCATTTGTATGGGATAATCTTATATATGGCAAAAGTGACATTGATGGATTGAGAGTTAGGATAGAAGGTTATGCACAGACAAAAACTTCTGTTTTGCGTGTATACTCTTTATATGGTAAAATTACTTATACACAAGAATGGTGGCCAAGTGAATGGACTATTCCTTATATACCTTATTATGAAGATTATACTATCACATGTCAAAATTTTCTCTGGCATACCGACAATATGTATGTTTTAAAGGCTATGGGTGGATCATATCTTTACGAAGTACGTAGAAATATAGATGTTTGGGACTTTATTCAACCAGGGCCCCTATGTAATTACTGTTTCTATGAATATTCAACAAATTTACCTGATCTTATCGGATTGCCTTACACACAACAGGAGGAGTCAGATATCTGGTTACGAATTTGTTGTAGTTTATTCGAATCTGATGAGGAATCAGAACTTAGGACAACCGTTAGTCCAATGCTAGCAAATTATTGGTATAATGTAACATTTAAATTTATTCGTAGACATAAGAACAAGAGTTTCACTCTTTGGACTGAATCTGAAAGGTGTGGAGGTGAAATTTGGGAATTTTGTAAGCTTTTTCAAGACTTTGAATGGTTTAGAATGACTACAAGTGAACATCAATCATGAGGAGATGAAAAAATGTTAATAGAAAAAAGTATTGTTGAGGATATGGTCTCTGATATAGAAAAAATGGATTTTGCACATCGTGAAATTCGAAACGAAATTATAACAGCCAAAAGAGTCAAAATACCACATATTATGGTTGATAAAATAGGTATATTTTCAACTCCCGTTGTTGATTCCAAAGAAGACCTTGAAGTTTACGTGGAAAGGGCTCATGAACGTTTAAATAACCTCCCAGAAAACCTTGAAAATGTTGTAGCAACTATCACTTTCAAGAAACCTCAGCTAGAATCTAAAATTGAAGAAATAATATTTAAACATCGTCTTAATGGTTATGGAGTTAAATTAGAAGGTTCTCATGGTTTTAAGACAATGACTAGATATCCCATTAATAAAATTTATTTAAAACATGTTAGAGCTTGTATCATAGCAACATATGAGAAAAATAATGAACTTATTGCGGCTACATCGGATCCAGAAAAAAAGCAAATCTTAGAGGAAGCATTACCTAAAGATTTTATTAAAACATTTGAAATTAATCAAGGAATCTTTGCTTTATATTGTTATGGAGGATCTAACGATTTTATCAATTGTAAAAATGAAGAAGAGATATATTTAGTCGATATTGGTCCAATAGAAGTGAGAGATTATTTACTTCGACTTGAAACTAATCTTCCTGACGAAATAGTAGTAACACCACCATCAGATATAGCTTACTACATAAGAGAGTTACTAAGATAACCAATCTAAAGAAGGATTATATTGATCCTCCAAAAATTTAATTGTTTTTTACATTTAATAAAATTTTCAAAATGGTTTGAGGAAAGGTTTTTTACTAAAAAATTTCACGTGTTTTATTTATCTTCTTTATTATTATAAGGTTTGTGAACATTATCTGAATTTTGTACAATTAATTTTAGAGGATTATTAATAACAATTATCATTAAGATCTAAAATCCAATGTAACATCTCTCTTTTAATCATTTTTTCTTAAATAATTTTAACTTAATTCAAAATCAAAAATCATTTTATAACTTCTTACATATATTCAAAAACATAATAAATATAAAAATTAGGTAGATATTTTTAAAAAAAAAATATTATTAAGAGTGATTAAAAATTCCACTAACACCACTTCACTATCCTCTTGCGTGGGGACTATCAAAACTCGACAAAAGGTTAAATTTACCGGGATTAATTGTCGGTTCTTTTATACCGGATATCGAGGTACCAATTCTATTTATCTTCTTCCATGGAATTCTACCAGATCATCTTATCTTGCATAGTTTAATTGGTGCGGTTACTATTGGAACAATCATCTCGACATTTGTAACAGTCTCTCTGTATCCGATTCTGACTTCTAAACTTTTTGGCCTCGATAGAGTAAAAGTAAAAGATGTATGTAGATTAACTCCTGTTCTTGTATTATCATGTATGCTTGGAAATGTATTCCATATTCTCTTGGATATTCTAACACATCTATTCAATCCCATATTATGGCCATTTGTTGATCCCTATGATTTCGTTGGGATACTAATTCTTGCTTTTGGTTTAGAGGGAAAAATGAGCTTGGGATACCTATATGCAAAAATTCTGGAAAATGTGATTATGGGTTTAATAATGATTGCCATAATAGTGAAAAGCAGAAGAAATCTGCGGGAACAGATTTTGTTAGGAAAACTATATTCGAACACTAGGACCAACGAGTAGAACTCTCTTATTATTTTAGAATTTGATAATAAGATATGTTTATTTTAGTTTCTCCCATCGTCCATTTATCTAAGAGGTAGATATCTTTCAAAACTTCTTGTAATTGATGGAATATATAAATTTAGATGAAGAAAATAAAGCAATGGTTTTATCAGAAAAAATTTATGAACCATCTAAAGAACAAATTTTTAAACTAGCTATTGAAATATTATAGTGAGAAATGGAAAAAACAATTTCTGCATGTAAAAATTATTTTACATTATAAAATAATGTTTTTTTGGAATTTTTGAAGACTAATAATCTCTAAAAAAAATATTATTAAATCTTGTAAGAAATGATATCCCAATAGAATCATATTTACTTCTCCATGAGAATAACAATAAAGAAAAATTAATGAAATATGAAAAAACCCCTATTTTCAAAATCTTAAACGTATTTTAGTAATATTATTTCAAAAGTGCATTTGAGTAAGAAAAAAATATTGAAAGCTATATTTTCAAATAGAGGATTTTATCACATTTGGTATTATGCATGTGCTTAAGGACATACCGATAAGACCCGAAAAAACAGATAAATTGTATAAAAAATTCTTTTCAAGAGAAGAAGCATTAAACTAATGGATATGATTTTAATAAAAAAATTGATATTTAAATTAGGAATTTGTATTGAGTAAGGTGTGATAGAAATATAATTTGTTGAACATTTCTATTTTTATTTAAAATATTCTGAAGTACTTGATATGATATACTGAGATCCTTTAGAAATATGGGGAGCAATCATATACCCTATACAATTTGTGCAAAATTATTTTTTTTCAAAAGATTAAATCATTTTTTTTTAGTTCCATTCGCCATTCTATAAAACTGGTAATACCACCGATAAATAATAGTAACATTGGGAGTGAAATGTAAAATGCATCAATAAACCCTTCAAAAAAACTATAAAGAAAGTAATATGGACTACCATAAAAATATGACCACAGTATGGGAAAACTGATTCCTCCGGATAAGCAAATATAATAACCAATTCTTTTACCTCTAAATCCTAAAATTGATCCACCGATAGCACCCCCATTAATAAAAAGATAAAAAAGAAAACCTATGACACCTACCTCTCCATATGACCACATACTATAATAATGTCTCGCAAAAAAATACGTTAAAGCAAAGAACAAAATGCCTCCAATCATACTTATACTTAATCCTATTTTTGACAATTTATTCCCTCTTAAGTATATTTCACACAGATTTTTCTTACTAATAGTTGAAAAATATGTTTGTTGCTAATAATAGAGAAAGATAATTTCCCTTATATATACTATTGTGTCTTAGTTCAGAGTATCTTAAATTTATAAGAATTTTATAATCACAAAATCCCCTTTTTTCTTTACAAATTTCTATAAATTTGTTTAAAGAGGCACAATTATGTAATGGGTATAATGCGATTTCTATTTTTAACTATTACTCCTATTTTTAGAGATAATATCTTTAGACATATCTCACAGGATCCTGATATAAATACTGATGCAAGGTTAGTAAAACATAATTCACAACCTCAAGTTTATTTTCAGGAAAGGAACCTAAAACGTTGGATAATAAATCCAGAAGTGTTTAATGGGTATCATAGTGTGTCTGGATTCTGTGGTTAAGACACAAGATATTCCCCATTTTTCGTCAAAATTTGATTGGGAAGACTTGTTTGAAACTGATCAGACAATTGGTCGAGATGTTATATCCGATGACAATCATAATATATATGTCATAGGAAATATATTTAATTCTTCTAAAAATGCGTATGATGTATTATTATGCGAGTATAATTCATTAGGAAGCATGATATGGAATACTTCGTGGGGAGGTGAGCTTAATGATTATGTTTATGTGTTAGATATTAATTCCACCTCAGCAGAAATTTATATGGTCGGAAGAACTGCCAGTTATGGAGTATGTGGAAGTGATGATATTTTTTTATTATCTTATGATTCTTTTGGGAATTTACAAAGGAATATAACATGGGGAGGAGAATATTCGGATGTAGGATATGATATAAAATGTGACTCAAATTTTATTTACATTTGCGGATATACTAATTCATTTTCTTCTTCTGAAGATATTGTTGTATTGAAATATAATACTTCTTATTTATTGGAATGGGATAAAATCTATAGCACATCTGAGACTGATGTTGGATACGGAATTGCTATTAATAACTCTAATAATATTTTTATTACAGGAAAATCAAATTTACATTTAGTATTGATAAGTTGAAACCTGGTAAGTATTCTTATCTAATTATTTTGAGAGATTACGCTAAGAATACAAAGATTTTTTACAATGACTCCTTTAAATTTAAAATACCTAGACCTTTAATTGATTATTTACTTCCTATCTTCATTATTATAATTATTGGAATTACTGGAATTTCAACTTTCATTTTCTTTAAGGGCTTGCGAGAGTATTCAAGACTGTTAAAAAATGTTAAAAGCCATAAAAAGTGACGAATAAAGAAGTATACGAAAATTAGAGAAAGAATTCATTATTTTAAAAAAAATTGGAAATCAATGAAAGATTGGCCCTCTTTTCCAAGAAGGTGGACTAAATTAAAGATAATGCTTAAACCTACTTTATTTATTGTAGTTTTATTACTAATTTTTTTTCCTACTTATTTCCAGCAAATTTTAATTACCCAAGTATATAAAGAACTTGAAATTCCAAGTGCTCCTGTAGAGATGAATCTTAATTTTAGCGAACCAAGAGAGGTTTATCGAAGCCATTCTGAAGCGGTTATTGATGGGACGCGAAAAATTGCAAAAGAATTGATTAGGCTTAATTATCAAATGGCCCAATTAGCTCAGGAAAAAACTGACGAGAACATCCCAGAGAGGATAAAAGATATAGATATTAATGGAGTTAATAATAATCTTGATTAAAATTCTTGGTTTTGAAAATACTATATATTTACTATACAGGTATAGTATGAAAGTTTATATGTATTGCTTATCATTAATATATGGTGTGCTACATAAATACTTATAAGTATATAAAAAAGGATTAAGAAAGTAATTTTTAACCCATGAAAATAACTACAAAATTAAGAGAAAAGATGGACAGAGAAGTGAAAGATTTTAAAAGTGAGAGAAAAGAGAACAATCAATATCAGTCGTATCCTAAGAAAAATCTAATAATTAGACAGGTCAGAGTTGTTGATGTAAAAGTAAATCCACAGAATAGAGTTAGACAGGAATTCGGTGATTTTAGAAAGGAACCAACCTACATAGCATTAAAAAAATCAATGATTAAATTTGGTTTAAGGAATCCAATTTCTCTGAACAAGAATAATGAATTGGTTGAGGGATTTTATCGCTTTTGTATAGCTGTTGAGCTCGGTTGGGAAAAAATCTCAGCCATATTGGATGATCTTACAGAAAAAGAAGCACTAGAATTAGAATTAGAGGAGAATTTTTGTAGAAAAGACTTTAACGATTATGAGTCTTATATAGGGATTGCTCGTTTTAAAAGATTACATGAAAAAGATCATCCAGAGACAAAAAAAGGAAAATACATACGTTCCTCAGTTAAAAATCAAGATCACAAACTCATAAGTGCATCAAATGCACTTATAGTTCCATCACATACCAATAACACAAATTCGTTTGTAGAAACCTACCATGAGATTTTAGGATTAGCAAGAAGAACCATGTATGTTAAAGCACGTATAGGAGAAGCACTACTTGATAATAAGTTTAGTTCTAAGACAATTGAGTCCTTAAAAAGAGGAAAAATAACACAAAACCAACTATTAGAGGAATTAAGAAAAATAGAAAATAACCAAGTAATAAAGAAAAAATTAAGAAACCTATCTCCAGTCTCTACGAAACCTTCAGAGAAAAATGGTAAACATAGAACAAATGTAGGAAAACCAACTCTTAATATACCTCATAAAGAAACTGAACATATTGATAATAAAGATAAAAATAAATATGTCCAAATTTTAACAGAAAAAGAAGCCTCTTTAACACCTCGCCAAGAAAATTTAACGCTACTGCAATTTGAGAAACCTAAAATCCACAAGAATGAAAAATTGTATAATAGTATTTCCAACAATAGAATCAAAGAACCTATTAATAAAGAATATAAACAAGAGGATTATTGTATTAATTGCCAGAAAGCAAGAGCGGCGCCCTGCTTCTTATGTTTTGGTCAAAATGTAATATGTTTAGATGATATAGAGAAGGGTGTATTTATATTACGAGATCCAAAAAGTAAAAAGTGTAATAGATAAAAAATGGATTTTTCTTTTTATGAATGAATTGAATCTCTTGAAATTACCAAATTTTTTCTAAGAATTTAATAATATAGAATCAGAGCATCAATCATGAGGGATACAGAGTTCAACCCTAGTAATGTGGAACCAAAACAAAATGATTACAACTTAAATAAGCAAGATAATAAATATAAAGATTTATTCCAAAAATATCATCATTTACATAAGGAAAATCACAATTTAATTAATGAAAATAATATTTTAAGAAATTTAATTCTAAAAAAAAAACAAGAAAATCTTCAACTCTCATCAAAAGAGGAATTAAATTTACTTATTCCAAATAAAAAATTAAAAATCGAAAAAAGTTTCTATATTCAGATTCTCTTAGGCATTTTAGTAATTTTTGCATCATTAGGATTTCATATTGTATATTTAGCAGTTACCAGTTGTTTAATGTATAGTGATGGAGATCCTGGTTGTTGGTATCAAAATTGGTTAGGAATTGACATACATGCTAGTGTTTTCATTGATTTAATATTATATTCATTATTAGTCATTCAATCTGTTTCAATAATACTTATAATACGAGACAAAATAATAGAAAAAAATCAAAAATTAGATTTATATTAGATTTTTATTTCTTAACTAAGATTAGTTCTTGTTCTTCTAGAATTATTTTGTCTTTATTCAAAGGTCTAAAATTTAGGTATTTTAAAAATAAATGAAAGGATCTTATATTTTGGTTATATGTTTACATGAAAATATTATTATACAAATCGGTTCTTTAGACAAGATCCTATTCAGTAAAGGCTATTATTTATATATAGGATCTGCATTAGGAAATTCAGGATCATCAACTTTAAGGAATCGTGTAAAAAGACACTCTCTATCTTCAATGAATAAAAAGACTCATTGGCATATTGATTACTTACTTAATAATTCATTTTCAAATATTTTTCCTTTATACCTAATTCCTACAGATCAAAATTACGAATGTAAGATAGTAAATGAATTAATAACTATTTCAGATGGATGAAAAGGGAAATGTCAAAAGCAAAAAGAAAATATAGAGCAATTCTAATAATACTACTAAATAAGATTATAAATTCCATTGCTAACATGCATAACAAATGGATACTTTTCTTGAAAATGTTTATCGATGGGTTAGGATTTAGAGATATGTTAATTGCTAACATCAATGAATTCACTAACACATTAGATAAGGAACAGGAAACCGCATTACCATATTTAAATACATATCGTAATAAATTAAAGGGCTTTCTGAAGATGTTAATTGAAGGTCTAAGCTTCAAAGATATGCTACTAGAAAATAATAGGGAATTTGACACAACCTTAACTCACACACAGGAACAAGCATTAATCTCAGCAGTTGAGAGAGTTCTAAAAGAGATATAATCCTTTACAAGTTTTTTAGTTTAAATATATAAAAGAGTATTGATGTATTAGAATTTAAAAAAAATAAAAAAAAAAGAGAAAAATTGTGATGTAATTGAATGAGACTGAAAATAAAATTTCAAAAAAAATATTGAGGTATATATTAATAGCGTTAATTGGCACGAATTTAGCAACATTCAGTATAACTTATTTCACCATAGCACCTCAATTACAGAATACTCAAAAAAAGTACAATGATTTATCAGAAGAATATGACCAATTATTGCAAGATTACCAGATTTTAACAGGAGATTACAACTCTACTTTTGAAGATTATCAAGAACTCCTTAGTCAATATACTTCGGTATGTTCCTATATTAAAAAGCAAATTTTACCTATACAGTATGGATTATTTGCCGAAGCAGTACGACGATTTTATATGCCAATCTATGTTGCTTCTGCTACGAGTAAGGCGTACTGGGAAGAAGTTACTTGGTTTTATCGAGATGTTATTCTTCATGAGAGTGGGCAACATAATTACTTCACTAATGTATCCAATGCATTTTCTGATGCATTAAAATTTGGCAATAATACCATGTATTTATGTGAATATATCATGAACTATACGTTTTATGAGTGGCTACCGAACTGGGCAGGAAGGGGGCTAACCGGAAATGAATTAACAGATATTAATACCACCCATCAATGGTGTGTGGATGAGATCGATTATGAATGGG
The DNA here is from genome assembly GCA_016840085.1 of Promethearchaeota archaeon. Classification (GTDB taxonomy): domain Archaea; phylum Asgardarchaeota; class Lokiarchaeia; order Sigyniarchaeales; family SOKP01; genus Loki-b32. The sequence continues at coordinate 3,355 of JAEOTA010000021.1, read as the reverse complement.
ATGGAAATATTACCGTAGGGCAAGAATATTTTGGGTTAGATTATGCTAAATTTTCTGTGGAGACCGCATTTCGAGCAATGGGGGATTGTGAAGATCAAGCAATTCTTGATGCGGCATTCTTGGAATCATGCGGGTTTGAAACCGCAATAGCATTATTCCATGATCCAAGCCATCCTTCTTTGGGAGCGTTTTATCATGGCACATGCCTAGTTCATATCGAAGATACAAGTGCGTTCTCTTTAAGCTATCCAACATGCAGATTATGGCGATTCGGCACCTCTGATCCCTATTATCCTGAGGATTCGTGGTGTTTCCTCGATCCTACTTGGGATATCCCTTTTGGATCTGAGCCTTCGTGGTTACAGGATTATTCTTCATTGAGTTCTGATATATTTACCATAGCATTTTGTGATGTAGGAGGAGTAATATTATAATTTTTTTTCCTATTACTTTACTTTTTTATAGAGCAGTAGGTATATAATTGCAGTTACTATAATAGACGGGATACTAAATGTGGCAATGAGAACAATAATTTCTTCTGGATTTTCCATCCATATTATTTTAAGAAGTGCTGGCGAATATTGCAGCTTAATAATTCCAAACACAATATAAGGAATAGATACCAGAATACCTATTAAAATCCCATACTTGATAAATAAAGAAAATGTTTTTCGGAGGTCTATACCCCGTATATTTATTTTTCGAAAATCTATTGGATGTCGAGAAATAAAATCTATTATTAAGGTGATAAAGATAGGTATAAGCATAAGCAATATGGGAAGAGTGATAATCCATACCATTTGAAAAATGTAAGATAAAAATCCGAACACTTTTTCTCTATTAAAAGGAGATTCTTGATAATCTGGAGCTTTTTCAATATCAAGTATTTTGAATCTGATCATTAATGCTGTATTAAAGTATTGATCTGTACTGTTACCATATGTTAATGCAGTTTTATTTGTGATATCATCTATCCCATCCCGATTTTGATCAATACATTTATCCAGCCATTTTAACTCACTTTCATAATACAGTTCTTTTCCAAGTAAATTATTATACAGACCTAACATAATGCCTGTAGTATCATTTTCTGTAATTGGTATCATCCGAATCCATAAGGTAATGTCGAGTATCGGATTTAATACATCATACTCCTTTGATTTATTTGATACCCACACTGTATAGTCGATTTGAACAGAATCATGTTTTTGTGCTATGAATTGTGTCTTATCAGGAGCAGAAAAAATAGACAATCCAACTATACATATAATAATAATACCTAAACTCAGCATCACTGTTTTTAGGTGATATCTCTCTATAATTGTGTGCTTGCTTGGTCTTTGTTTAGGTATTTTTGCTGGATGTTCTAGAGTAAAATCTTCTAAAAATGGCTCTATTATTTGTTTAAAGTTAAATTTTACTCCAGTTTTTTCTTCAATTTCTTCATATATAAGTATATTTTCATTGAATCTTTTTAATTCAGAATTAATTTTTTTTAATAGGTTTCTTTTAAAATCAGTTAAGAGGAAATGATTTTCATCTATTATAAATCCTTCTTGAAAGCTAAAGACTACATTAGAGTATTTTGATAATAAATCAAAAAAATTCTTATAAAGTGTTTTTATATCAAAAGATATTATAATTTCAGAATTTTCAAATCTAAGCTTAAGATCTGACTGAGTTAAAATATATGCAAAAAAATTAAGAAATGAGATTTTCTTTGGCATTACTTCATCTTGAGAAGTGCTATCTGAACGATATTTTGAATTTTTAAGCCTTTCTAATAATTCTTTTTTAAACTCTTTTTCTTTCTCTTTTAATTTTTTAATTACATATTTTCGAATAATAATTATTGAAATAAGATGACTTTTTACATCTAATACTTTTTGATCTCGAAAATAATCTTCTAAGAATTCTGAAAGAATAGATGATAATATTTTGTGAAAGACGGGATTTACATCAAAGAATCTTTGATACCTTTTCCATTGTATATCGATAAACTCTTTCTTTAGTGTTTCATTATGTGTTTCTGTTGGGTCTAAACTCTTTTCTATTGCTTTCTGTGTCTTAGATTGTTGTCTTAAGATAGTATCTTTTAAATTTTTAGCTAGCCCAATTCTCTCTTCTTCTGTTAAATAAGTAAATTCTTCTAATTTTTCAAGTTCTTTTTTATCATCATATTCTTCTAAATATTCTTTTAGAAGTTTTTCTTTTTCTTTTAAATCTTGTGTAGAATTTTTGATCATTTTTAAAAATGGGATTTTTCTATAAGAAATTTCTGTTTCTTCAAGCATTTCGGCAAATTTTCTCCGATTATAAATAAATCTATCTATAGCTTTCTGATATTTCTTTAATTCTATGGTTGTTAGTCTCTTTTTATCCCCGAATGAAATTTCAAGTTTACTAGCTTTTTTTGAAAAATGATCCTGAAACCTATTAAATTCTTTTTTTGTAAATGAAGGTGAAAGTGTGAAAATTAACTCTACAAGCTCATTATGGTATTTTTGCTTAAGATTTAGTATATATTGGCTCATTTATAGAAAATTATATATTATCAATTGTTAAAATTAAAGAATAAAAAGAAGTATTTATTTTTTACATAATTTTTACAGAATTATTCATTTTTCCTTGCCTTTTACACCCTATCGTTTTATTCTCTATTAAATTTTTATTTAGTTGGTAATATATTAGAATAGACCAATATTTAAAATTTATTACTCTTTGGTCAAATCTAATTTCTCTTCCATGAGAATTTCTCCTATCCGCAACTTTTTATACTCGAATCTAAAAATTAATCAATTTTGTTATCAAAAATTTTATTATTATCAGAAATCTTCTTAGTAAACTCAAGAATAATCCTTCTGAATTCCTTAAGCACTCTCTCCAATCTCGGTCTTGCTATTATTATAAATCGTGACCCATTTCTTTGTTTTCCTTTGCTAAAATCCTTGTATATAAGATTCATATCATGATACCTATCTACATGATTATACAATGTTGTCTTTTTTATATTGATCTCGGTTTGAATTTCGCTAATTATGCATTCATGTTTTAAAAAAATAGCCTTACATATCTCATAATCCGTGAGACACTTTTTTAGAGCCATAACTATATTACATTCCTCTTCATTCATTCCAATTTTCCGCATTTTTTTATTTTTGACTATTGTAAATTGGTTTTTTTTATGGTTAATTCCATTATTTATGAGAGTATTTAAAGAAAAATTTTGGAGTGGGTGCAAAATTCAGTGCTGGTGAGAAGATTGGATCATAATTTGCATCTCAATCTTTTGTTCTGATAGTTTTCCAGTCGAAATAAAAGAGTGAACCTTAATTTCCAGCGATAAACAGTTTTG
>JAEOTA010000003.1 GCA_016840085.1 Promethearchaeota archaeon | reverse complement strand
CTTCGTATTTAGAAATAATCTCTCTTCTAACTCTAGAGTAAGCCTTTAGGCAATCCCTTTTCTTATGTCCCTTTTCTTTAATTCTATCTTTATTTTCTATTTCCCTCTGTTGTTTCATTATTGATCTGTTAATTATAGGATTTAGCATATTTGCGCCTGAACTCATTACAACCGTTATTGATTTTCCAGGTACAAACTTTAGTTTTTGGAAAAATTTCGTAATGTCGTATATATGTTCTATCACGTCAGAAGATGCTATAGCATTACAAGAAATCGATTTTTCCCCTAGAAACTTAATTATATCGTCGATGTCACCTTCAACGTAATAATCAATTTCATTTCCAATAATTTGGGCGATTGTTTTAGCATCTTTGCAAGAAACATCATAAATATCGTTATAGATCACTGTACCTATATTGCATTCTTTAGCCAACAAGCTTAATAATCCTGTTCCACCGCCATAGTCTATGAAGGTAAATTTATTAAGGGGCAAATTAGAAGTGCTTAAAGATAATGCTACGATATAAGAATATTTTTGCAAAGCACCATATAGATCCTCTAAATAACTTTTTAGATATTCCCTATTATAATCCGAGATATCTAGTTCCTCAAATTTTAAATTCTTAAGCCTTTTAAATAATCGCCCCGCTGCTGAATTTATGATTGATAAAAATTTACGGGCTTTTGGCAACTTCGCATAATCATACAAAAAATCCATAAACATAACACCGAGTATAGAAATGCAGATATTAGGGAACATTTTTGGAAATTATAAGATTTTTTGAGACATTGAAAATTTGCATTAATATTAATTGAACTTTAAACCTTAAAGAATATATAGAAAGATTCTTTGCTCTTCAGTATAGATCAAATTTGCTTGGTAGGGCACTTGAGACGTGTTTAAGATCATTAATACGTCGTATCCTCTCAATTTTAATTCGCTAATTCTATCTGATGAAGGATATCCAGGCAGCGCCGTTCTGTCTGAATAAAACATGATTTTATAACTATCCTTCTCATTTAATCCGTAAATTACAGTATTTTGATCGGCATTTTCTCTTATAAAATATCCCACCTCACGATACTGAAAACTTTCATTGAATAAGCATGCCCAACCTCGCGTTGTCCATCCAAGTAATGTTATGACTGTGCCGCTGATAAATAATAATGAAATAGCAAGCACGATGCCTATTTTTATTCGTCGGAAAACCATTTGAGATTTAATGGCGTGTTTATTGTAAAGAATATAAAGAAAAGGGAATAGAGCTAGCATCGAAATGAAGGAATTGGTTCCAAAAAATGAAAATCCTTCATTAACTTGAGCGAGTGGTTTCACTAGCAAGGCATACGGGGTTCCTAAGATCTCTTTACTAAGAATCCAATATGGCCCAAATAAGCATGCACCGATTAAATAGAAATACAATATCACTACCTTTAGTAAGTCGAATTTCTTTTGTTTGATTTTGTAGAAGGGAAATCTATCTATATCGGTTTGTAAAAAAGAAAACAAAATCACTGCGATAGGAATTGTAAGGTATCCGGCTATAAAAAAACGTTCCCGGAACTCATTGATAACCCAGGCAAAGGTAATAGCTACTAATAATATTTGGAATGAAGAAATGCCTTTTTTCCTTATTAAATCAGTTTGATTATGCAAAAAGTTAGAAATCACGATGTAAAAGTATGGATAAATTGGGAAAAGAAAGTGAGGAAATTTTGATTGAGCAAGAGAAAAAGCAACAAGACTTGGAAGAATTAACGACAATATGTATAGATCCGACATTGAAAATGAATGTCTAAGTCTTTTGAAATGTGTAATGAGTCCCACAATAAAAATAATGAATAAAGGTCCAAGTAGATTTTCAAACATTCTTTCCAAATGATAATACCATGGTTCAGCAGGTGCTAGACTTGTGTTTAAGTGCAATAACACTACGGGTAAGTATATTCGCCCATATTGAAGTAGGGAATTAATTTCCCAAGCGAGCATAATAAGAAATGAAAAAAATATGACATAAAATACGAGCCTAATTTGTTCTCCATTCCATTCAAGTTTTCTAATTTTTCTCAAAAATAAACTTATGAGTAACGCCAAGAGAGGGATAAAACCAATTAATGACAATGATAAATAACTAATCCCGCTAAAAATTCCTGCAAGTAAATAGAAAATATTCTTCTTTTCTTGATAACTAATTATAATACATAATACTGTAAGTTCAAGCCAAAAACTAAAGATAGCAAAAATTCCACCATCTATCCAGGTACCTCGATCAAATAATACTGTTATGGG
>JAEOTA010000020.1 GCA_016840085.1 Promethearchaeota archaeon | reverse complement strand
TTCCATAGATATCATTAAAACCGGTTTCTAGTAAATTTATACCGTTCATTCCATTTTCATAGATCTCATTATCCCAGATATTATTACTCTGGCACTCATCATCTAAATTAATTCCATGCCCATAGTTTTCATATATAATATTGTTAGTAATGTTATTTAGATCACTACCCCAATAACCCACAGCAGTTACTAATGAGATTCCCGCATAAAAATTATTAGAGATAATATTACCCGATAATACATTATTATCACTGGAATCTAAAAATATACCTTCCCCAAAGTTTTCAGATACGCTGTTTTCCCGGATAAGATTGTTCCAACTTTCCAATAACCAGATTCCATTTTGTCCATTAAAGTTAGCTGTATTGTCAATAACGGTATTGTTATAGCATGAACCCATATAAGAAACTATGCCAACTCCAAATGTATTATTATTTGCAATATTCCCTGAAACATTATTTGCATAACAATTAAGTACAATAATTCCAAAATTACTACATTCAAGGACGTTGTTTCCCGAAATGGTATTATGAGAACTTACCTCAAGTTGAATCCCTTGATATTTATCTTTTATTGTATTCCCATAAATTATATTGTTATGACTATAGATTAAAGATATTCCTACTGAATCATCGGGACTATCTATTATATTTCCAGTAATCTCAACATAGGAACTCTCTCTAACTCTTATTCCCATTTCATTGTTAGAACAATTGTTCCCGGTTATTTTACCATTAGTAACATTATATAGATAGATTCCTGCATCAGGAATATATACTGTATTATAAATTGTACAATCTCGAATTGTGAAATATGCTTCAGAATTTTCAATTAATATACCACTATCAGTACCCTCACCATCTATTTCTAAATTTTCGAGTAGATAAGGATCCACATCAGTACCTGAACCACTACACCAATCTTGACTTGCAGCTTCTTCCCATGTATAATCTCCACCACCAAGATCATCAATGAAAATGGGAAGAGTTATGGCAGAACTCTTCAGCTTATTATTATCACCTTTATTTCCTTCAGTTGTTACATTATTGAGTTTAAAGCTAAATATGAATAATAGTATTAGTGAGATCACTAAAGCCGTAATTTTTTTTCTTTTTTCAATTTTTTTTTTATACAAGGATTTCACACCAATAAGTGTGTTATTATTTATGATTAATCTAAATTATTTAAAACTATTTAAAATAAGTTTAGTAAATTAACTAAGAAATTTTCTATAAAAAATTCTCAACTCATAAGATCTCATAATTCTTTTGGAAAATACTAAAAATGATACAAATGTGAAATTACTGCAATTTATCCAAAACTATATTAATCAGACAATAAAATTTAAAACATTTCCTTAATTTTAAAAAGAATGTTATTACCGTAATTTTAAACAAATTACGTTAAAACTTCAATACGCAATACACAAATACAAAAAAGCATATAAAAAAATAGAAATACAACAAAAATTATATATCTAAAGAGGAAATTAAAATGTCAAAAGAAGAAAATGCTGTCTTTGTTGGTCGTCGCCCAACTATGAATTACGTGATGGCCACGATGATGATCCTTAACAAAGGCGAGGATTGTACCGTTAAGGCTCGTGGTAGAGCAATTTCTCATGCAGTTGATGTATGTGAAATTTTACGAAATCGTTTTTTAAAAGGTACAGAATATAAGGACATCAAATTAAGCACAGAACAATTAGAAGGAGAAAATGGACAAAGTAACAATGTTTCTAGCATTGAAATAGTACTCGCTCCACCAAAATAAATAGAGGAACATTTTTTCTTCGCTAAAACAAAATAACAACAATCTTACTTTTTTTTTATTATTATACTCTTTCATTTTATAATATTTTAAATAATTGATATCTTAAATAATACTTAAGTAAATTTTTTATGATTTTTTAAGTAAGTTTCACTGTTTGAGTTATGAACAAATAAACTTTTATTATAAATATCCAAACTTGGATTTTTTCATCCTTTTGACAATTATTTTAATATTTTCAATACTCAAAAATTATCCAATAATTCTGAAGAAAAAAGGGAAATTAAACAAGTTATGATAAAATTACAAAGATTTAATAATACAGTTGAAAAATTAATACTTAACTAAAATTAATTTAACTTAATTTTAAACCCGAAATTTAATAAAATCTTGAAAAAATTTAAAAAGAGGAAGATCAAAAATGGCAAAAAAAGCCACGGAACCCTTGTTTGTGAAATCAAAGGTAAGAGAATATATTAAAGGAAAAGAATGTAATACCAGTAGTGGTATCCTTGATGGAGATACCTTTAATGGTATAATTATGGGAATTCTTGATAAGGCTATAAATCGAGCAAAAGCAAATAATCGAAAGACTGTAAAGGCACGAGATTTATAATCTCTCTTTCTTAACAATTTTTTTTTATTTTTATAATTCTCTAAGATAAATTTATAAATTTCAAAAGGAAAAAAGTAGAAATCAGAATATTAACCAATTAATATTGAACAAATTTATTATAATAATTAAAAAGTGAAAGATATCTTTACTTATAGTTTACATTTTTTTTAGAACCTGTTTTAACTTTCTTTTCTAACTTTAGTCACGTGGTTCTCCTTTTCAAAATGGAAAATATCAGTAACAAAAGAATCTAGATTTCTCTCATGAGAAATGATTATCATTTGAGAAGTATTTAATTTTTCAAAAATAGATTGCATGCGATTAATTTGTTGTTGGCTGAATCCATCAGTAGGTTCATCTAGTATCAAGAGATCTTTTGTTTTTACTTCTTGGTATCTCTCATTTATAATTTTATTTAAAGCTAATCGATAAGCTAATGAAAGTCCACTTTTTTCTCCTCCTGACAAATCTCTAAAAGGTGATTCATAACCATTAACATAGACAATTGGTTGAAAGTCATCTGTCTTAATTTCAACTTCGATATTTTTATCTTCCACTAATTCATGAAACCATTCTTTAAAATAAGAATTAAAGTGATAAGCACTGGAAGAGATTATCTTTTTTTCAATATCTCTTATAAGGATAGGAAAATGGTCACTTACCCAATTCTTTAATTGCGAGTAATAGATGAGATTATCTTGAAGTATTTTTTTATTTTGGATGTTAGATTTTAATTTCAGTAAGTCTTCATTTAAAAATTCAATACTTTTCTTTTGGGCGCTTAGTTCATTTCCAGTTAATTCTTTGTCTGATTTCAGTTGATTTAACCTTTCTTTTTCAAAGTTTAGTTTGTTGATTATATCCTTCCCTGAATCTTTAAATTTATGCAGGTTAGTAGTTCCATATTCTGATAAAATAGCAATTATATCCTTTTGATATTCATCAATTCTAACGAATAAATCGTTTACAAGAGAAACTAAATCTGCTTCTCTTTTCTGTTTTTCAGAGATTATATTTTGTAAAAATTCTTTTTTATCTTTATTTTTTTGAAATTCACATATATTTTTGAGTGATTTTTTGTGATCATTTATTTTTTGAGTTAACTCTTTAACTTTATTTGATATTTTTTCCAAATTTAAAGAAGCATCATGGAATTCTTGTTCAAATCTATCTTTCTCATGTATAGATTGTCCACATAAAGAACATTTACCTTCTTTTAATAATATGTCTACATCAGTTAACTTCTTTTTAATGAGAGCTAGCTCTTTTTCTTTTTGAGATTTTAGATTTTGAAAATTTTCTAATTGCTTTTCTAACTCATCTTCACTAAGTTCGGTCTTTAACTTAAATTCTTTTACATTCTTTATCTCATTTTCTTTTTCAGAGATTTCTTTTCGAATTTTACTTAATATTAAATTGGTCTTTTTTTGTCTTGCCTTATAATCACTTATATTGGATTCATTATTTTCAACTTTCATCAATTTTTTAGTATATCCTTCTAACTCCTCTTGAATTTTATTCACAATTTTTTCCTGAGATATTATATCGTTGTCTTTTAAAGTAAGTTCAGATTCAATCTTATGGACTATCTTTTTTACCTCTTTAATTTCCTTCTCTTTTTGAAGAATCTCTTCTTCTGGTTCGCCAATTTGGTCAATTTTTATTTTCAATTCTTTTATTTTGTCATTTAAAAAATCTTTAATAATTTCCACATTTTTAAGAGCAATTTCATATTTTTCAATCCCAAAAACTTCCTTTAATATCTCGAATCGTTCGTTTGGATCAGCTTGAATGATTTCTTTTAATTGTTCTTGTGGAGTATACACGGTGTATCTGAATAAAGGTAATTTACTTGCTTTTTCATATCGAGAAAGAGAATAAGAAAGTAAAGATAATATTTTTCTTCTCATATCTGTAGGAGCATAAGTAATATTAGTTCCTTTATTATGATCGATAAAAGTGCATTCTTCTTGTAAGACCCTTCCTTTTTTATCCTTCGATAAGCTGCGTTTAACTGAATAATCATTACCATTGATAGAAAACATTAATTCAACTGAAGCAGATTTTTTACCCCTTCTTAAAAGAGAATCTCCCCTTAAGTCTCCGTGAGTTAATGTCCCAAATAATGCAAATTCTATAGATTTTAATACTGATGATTTTCCACTCCCAATATCCCCAAAAAATAACATTGTCGATGAAGGAAAATCAATTTTTTCCCAACTAATGCTTCTGACATTAGTTATTTCAATAGATTTTAAAATCATTTTTTATGCTCCTGAGGTTCATCGATTTCAAATATATTTAAAAATGATTGTTTTAGAGATTGATTATAATTTATGACTTTTGTTCCTATTTGCCTCTCTGTTCCAAGTATGTTCAATATTTGATGGATCTTTTTTTCCACTCCACCCACGTGATATTTTCCAATTTTTATTTTACTTGCATGTTCTTTTATTAAAGCAGTTTCAATTTCTTCATTAGATTCTCCTGATACAACACTAATAGATTGATATTCTGCTGTTGTAAGAGCACTTTTATTAACTAAGACTTCATAAGCTCCTTTATCTTTAAACAATTGAATAATTTCATTAGATTTTATTTCGTATGTTTTTCCTGAGGATAAAGGTCCAAAAATTCTAATAGTTACGATTTTATCATTAAAATCTTTTTGAGACAATTCATGTTTTAGTTTATCACTAACCTCAAACACAGACTTATTAGTACAATCCAAACTAATATTTTCTACCTCGATTACTTTGATTGGATTGTATTTAATTTTTAAATCTAATTTTTCACCATTATTTTCACCAGATGCTATACAAAACCCACCATACTTAATTCTTTCAAGTTCTCTGAAATCTGTTGGAAATACGCATCCAGGATAAATTATATTATTTTTCTTACTAACTTCCATAGTAGTACCATTATCCCTCAACTTTTCTGGAAGGGTTTTATGAAGATGACCCCCAGCGTAATAATCAAAATCTTGAGGTAATAAAGATTTAGGAGCAGATTCCATATCTTTATACTCTTTAGGTTTCAATTCATTTAACATAGTATGTAATATGAAGATTTTTGGTCCTTTTTCAATTTCCAGAGAATTTATGTCTAAAATTTTATAATCTTCAATCTCGAGACTACGTTTTCGTGCTCGTAAACCAGTCAACATAATTTTTGTTTTTTGGTCTTGAGAAAAATTTAACTTTAACTTTCCATTTTCTGTAATATCTCCGCTTGAAACATCTATAAACAATCCAGCTGTAATTAAAGGTCTAATCATCGATTTATTTGAGGGAGAAAAATCATGAGAACCCATTATTCCATATACAGGGATTTGATGATCATTCAATTTTTTTAGCTCTTTTGTTGCTAAGTCTATTACTTCTACCCTTGGATTGCTAACATCATATAAGTCACCACTTATAATGACAAAATCTACATCCTCATTAATAATAGTCTCTATAGTTTTTTCAAAGGCTTTAAACCCTAACTCATTTATCCGCTCATTTCTCCAAGCACCTAAATGAGCGTCGGATATATGAGCAAATTTAATTTTCATTTTTTTCTCTTTCTATTGTTTGATTCTTTAAAAACCGGGAGATACTTTTTTTATTTTTTTATCAGATCTAATCTCATCTGGCTTACTTTTTAATAAATCCTCAAATAATGGGATCTTAATTGGAATTGCAAATTTGGTAAAATTTGAAGTAATAATCGCTTCACCAATATCTAAACTTGCTATTGTTTGACTATCATCGGAGAGATCTTGAGCAGAACTTTCTATTAAAGTTCGTCTTTCAGGTCCCATTTCATTTCCAAGGATTATCTTTGTGTTCATATTCGCTAAAATTTCTCTATCTATTAAACTTGGTAATTGAGTTATTCCAATTAACCCAATATTAAATTTCCTACCTTCTCTGGCGATTTTTCCAAAAACATTATCTCTTGTTTCTAATACTTTTTTTCCTATTACTCTTGGAGCTTCTTCTAAGACAATCGTTATGACCGGCTTATCTTTTAACTGATCTTTGAACTTTAATCTTTTATATTCATTAAATATATTTTCAACGATAATAGTAGCAACAAAAATTTCTCGAGATCCTTCAAATAAAGAAGTATCAACAATAACTGTTTTCCCTTTTATTAATGAGTTTACTATATTACTTATTGTTGATTCATATCCATTTAAGGTATAAATACCATTCTCTATAATGTTATTAAATTCATCAAACCCAAAACTTAAAAGAATTGATAACCGTCTTCTTATGACATCTAAAGTACCTCCATGAAGTCCTTGAGGTCTTGGATACAAAGTTGTATCTTCACTAAAAATCGCTTGAATCCAATTTTTTCTATGTAAACGATAAAAACCTATTAAAGCTTCTATTTGAGGTTGTGTAAAGTTAAGACTGCCCATTACATGAATAGGTTCTATTAAATTTACATTAAACCTTAAATCAAGCTTTCCAGGAATTGATCGTATAGTATAGTACTCAATAAATTTTGAGCTTTCTGGATGTTCCTTCAATCCTTTCTGTGCGCCAGTTCCAATATACTCATTATGAGGATCAAATACAAGTTTACCACAATTATCATTTTTCATTAAATTATACAGAATAGTTTTTACTAAATTCGATTTACCTCTACCAGTGGTTGCTGGGATTAGAATGTGATGCTTTAAAACATCTGTTGCTTCAAGTTTTACTTCTGTTTTTAAAATTTTTGAGCCAGAACGAATTTTGCCTAAATTTAAGGGATTTTCAATCTTTTCTTCTTTAAAAAACTCTAAATGTGTATCTTCAATATTGTATGTATCTGAGAAGAACGTTGGTAATTTTTTTGGTAAATACAATTTATTATCTTTAACAAATATTAAAGGTCTAGCCCGAGCTAATATATAATTTCGTAATTCAGGTTCATATATTTTTAAATCAGCCATTTCTCTTTCTAGTCCATACCCCGCCATTAATTCAAGAACATTATCGGGAATTTGACTCCCATAAAATAAATCCTTAATTTGGTAAATTGAATATTCATTTCTATCTTTACCTGCAATAAAAAGCTGTCCTAGTTCGAATTCTTGATCTGATTTTTGCCTTAATGTTAATTTAACTAAAGAAGTGCCAGTAACAAAACTTCCAATTTTCCTTCCTAACTCTACCATTATCTATCACTTAAAAACTATTTTCTTATAATATTTAATAAATCATGCGCGTTCACTGAACGTAAACGGGGTAAAATAAAATTAATATAATTATCTTGATTGAGTTCTGCAATTAACTGAATTTTTTGAGGTTCTAATTCTTTAAAGGTGACTGCAGCAAGTTGATCTGCCTTAATTAGACCATATGGGTATCCTGGATAAGATAAATCATCAGAGTTATTAGCAAGGTTAGAAATAACAATTTCGCATTGGTCTTCAGACATCTTTTTTGCTTGATCTAAAAGAATATCAAATCTAAAGGAGTAAAGTGAATTTTTATGTAATTTCACAAAATATAAGTCTGCTTTTTCTTGAGCCTTTGTAATCTTATATATAGGATGATAATACCATGAGTTATCTGGAAATTTTTTATTACATATATAATTTATTAATGAATTTAATGAATTTCCATTTTGAGTAAATAATCGACAAGTTTTTGAAAGTCCAGTTACAACAACTCCTTTTTTAATTGCATTATGATATAAATCTTCAGCTCTCTCTGTTTCTCCAGTGTAGCTAGTTTGAAGTGAGCCATCTCTTACAAAAATACTACCTTCATCTAACTCATTTAACACAAATTTTGTTGCATAAGTCCATTCTGCAAACCTCATTGCTACACCACCGAAGACATCTATATTTGGTAAACTGAATCCCCTTTCTCTTATAGAAGGATCATTTATAGGAAATTTTAATACATCTTGAGGAAGATACTTGGAAAATTCTGGTTCAATTGGAAAAAAGCGTGTAATATAACCAAGATTATTATCCTCAAGGAGGTCTAAGACCGTTGCACTATAAAATTCTATTTTAATAGGAGTTTTTTTTGGTCTAGTCCATTCATTTGAGGTAAATAATACTCCTGCAACACGATTTAAACTTATATTGAAATCTGCACTTCTCAGTATAGGTCCATTTCCTCCATCAACGAATCCTATATTCCGTACATCTTTACATTGCGGAATTTCAAAAATTTTATCTTCCTGTATTTCAAATGTTTCTTCTTCCGTACTGGATGAGTATGGATCATCCTCTTTAGGATATCCCAATTTGCAATTTTCTATGAATTCTACGCATTCTCTCAATGGATTCTTTCTTTTTTCAAAGTTCATCTTTAATTAATAGTTTTAAAAATTATCTTTATTATTAATAATCCTCTTATTCATTTTAAATAAATAAAAAATTGTATTAATCCAGAGTTAGAATTATTAAATTGCTTTTTAAATTATTATTTGTCTTAAAATATAAAGTTTAAAGACTTAACAAATTTAGTGGATTTTTTTTTATTTAGCTTTTTTGTTAAGGATTTTTGCCAATAGATAATATTTCATTATTTTGTTTAATAAAATCAAGAATTGAAATATCAGTCTATTAATAATGACAAATTAAATTAAAAAAATGAACTTAAAGATGGTTTTAAATTTCTTTATATTATTTTATAAAAGATCTAAAGCAGATTTAAATAAATCTTTTTTTATATCTTTCTTCTTCCCTTTTTTGGATATTAATTTGACTGAGGATTTCCGATACACTTTAGGGGCTAACTCTGATATAAATTGAGATATTCTTATTATTTGAGGACCGCGGTAGGTATGTTTAATAGAAGGAGATATAAAGTATAATTGATCCTTAGCTCTAGTTATAGCAACATAAAATACTCTCCGTTCTTCTTCAAACGTATCAGGATTGCCTATACTTCTACTGGATGGAAAGGAATCTTCACATAACATTGGAATAAAAACTACGCGCCATTCAAGACCCTTTGCTCTATGTATAGTAGACAGAATTAATGGAGCTTCTTCTTCTGTTTGATCCCCTAAATGAACTGTCTTAGATTCTAAGTAGGATAAGTTTAAGCTTAAGTTTTCTAGAAATTTACGAATAGTTGGAAAATTTTGTGCATATATACTTAGTTGGTTTAAATCCTCTATGCGTTCTTGCCAATTATCAAATCTGGATTTCAAATGATCTTCAAGCACAGAAATTAAATTTTTTATTACTTCTGATGGATTATCTTCTGCAGTGAAATCCACTAGATTTTTTATGTAAGAAATTGTATTTCGTATACCTTCTTTAGATATGCGAGATCCTTTTAATTTTTCAGCATAGAACATCTTATTTATCAAAGCATCAAGAGGATGTTCTATCTTCGAAACTGCTTCAAAAATTTTAATACCCGATGAAGATCCTATGCCTTGAATTATTGAAAAAATTCGAGACCATGATACTTCATCATATGGATTCTCAATTATACGTAAATGAGCGATTATATCTTTTATGTGAGCTCTTTCGAAAAATGCTACGCCTGCTCTAACTTCATAGGGTATATTTTTTGCCCTTAATTCAAGTTCAACTCTTAATGAATGAGATGCGGCTCTCACCAAAATAGCTATTTCATTTAAATCAATTCCATTAGAACGTAATTTTAATATTTGATTTGTTATAAAACGAGCTTGTTCTATTTCATCTCCAACATTTACTTGGAATGGTAGAATTCCACTACTACGCGTTGTTCGCATAGATTTTTTAAATTGTCTTTCATTATGCTTAATTGAATCATTAGCTAAATCTAAAATCTGAGGAACACTTCTATAGTTATAGGTTATAGAATATCTTTTACAATTTTTAAATTTTTTTTCAAAATCTAAGATATTTTGAAAATTAGCTCCTCTGAAAGCATATATACTTTGAGCATCGTCACCAACTGCCATGACATTGCGGCTTGGATTCTGTTTCACTATTTTATATATGATTTCATCTTGAATATGATTTGTATCCTGATATTCATCAACAAGAACATATTTAATGTTCCTTGCGATTAATTGAGCAATAGATCTTTCTTCTAGTAGTTGGTTCCAATATATCAATAGATCATCAAAGTCTACCAGATTATCTTGAGCTTTCTTGGCTTTGTAAATTTTAAATACTTGTTCTAACTTTTTTATGATCTTCTCGCTATCGAACTGAGAGTATTTCCATAATATCACATCTCGAATTGTTTTATTACAATTAATAGAGAACGATAAGATATCTTTTGCCATTCTAGAAGTAGGGAATCGTTCATCAAGATCCTTTACATCAGCTTTCTCAATTGAAAGTCTCATCAACGCTTTTGCATCCGTCTCATCCATTATAATATAGTTTGGTTTTAAACCCAATATTTTAGCGTATTTTCTTATAAATCGATTAGCAATTGAGTGAAAAGTTCCTGCCCAGATTCCTTTCGGCCGTTTACCGAGAAGAATTTCAACACGCTTGATCATCTCATTTGCAGCTTTATTTGTAAATGTTACAAGCATAATCTGATTTGGTTTTACTCCTTTAAGCAATAACTTAGCAACAGCATAAACTATAGTTCGTGTTTTCCCTGAACCTGCTCCCGCAATGACTAACATTGGACCTTTCAAATTACTTACAATTTCAAGTTGCTCGTCGTTTAAATTTTCCTCAAAGTGGATTTCATTATATTCTTCTACAACTTGAGGGATTTCTTCTTCTAGTGATTCTGCATAATCTTCCTCATAAAACTCGAAGACATAATCTTCTTCAATTATCCCTTTTTTTTCAGCCACAGATTTTAATTTCTCCTTATAAAGCTTCTTTTCTACTTCTAATATCCCTAGATTTTAAAATTAAAACCATCTTATTTTAATTTAAAAAAAATTAATTAAAAATCTTGCCTGCACCACCATTAGTAAGTTCCTCTCCTAATGCTAAACGAACAAGATTACTAATAATATATGGTTCTAATCCTTGAGCTTTTGCTCTGCTTCTTAAGCTTAAAACACATATTGGGCACAAAAAGACCATTGCCTCAGCTCCTGACTCTTTTGCATCTAATAAATTCTTCATACGCCAATTTTCCGATTCTTCTTTAGATACATTAATCATTGATCTCTGGACTCCTCCACAACAAAGAGCATTTTCTCGCTGATATTTTCTGCTAACTCTCTCAACCCCTATTAATTCGAAGAGATCACCTAAAATTGAATCTATATCAAAATGGTATCTTGAAGCACATGGTTGCTGATAAGCAACTTTAATATTTAATTTCTCTATCTCATCGATATGATCCTTTACATAATCTCGTAGATATTCTATTATATGAATTGATTTAAATGGTACATTTATCCCGAATTCCTTAACCTTATTAGATAACATTGCATAACAATCGTCGTGAAATAAAATAATTTCCTTAGCGCCAGTTTTAACAAGATTGTCAACAAACTTTTGAGCATTTTGCTTTAACATACTTGGTTTTCCGGCATGTACCCATCCGAGGTAGCAAAAATATTCTCCTCCCTTTAAAAGGGTCATTCCCTCAAAAAGCTGTCCTTCTATAACTCCAGGGAGTATATCTACAGTGCAAAGATTCATAACTGGTTTTTCAGGATCACCCTTAATAACGCTAGAGGGTAATGCTGAAGCCATATTAAACATCCGAATAGTTTGTTCTTCTACTTTGAATGTTCCAGTTTCTTCCTGTCTATCGTTAATCAAATCAAATGGATTAGCACCTTCAGGGCAAAACATATTGCAAGCAGCACAAGTAATACAATCAGCAGTTACAGGAGTATCCTCTCCATCAATTAGCTTTTTAAATTCTAATTTAGCTTTCTCTTCTGAATATGCTAAATAATGACATTTCATTAAACACTCTCCACAGAGAGTACATTTTTCTTTATCAAACATTTTTTTTCTTCTCTAAATAAGTTATATTAATTGATATCCATAAAAAGTATAAATTAATGTAGTAGACGTAGTTTAAAAATTTTTATTAGAATTAAATAAAAACTTTTAAGAATGTTTCTATTAATCAATAAAAAAAAGCTAAGGTAAACCTAACATTATTTTAAAGGCCACTGTTTCGTCAGCTTCATCTACTGAGGTAATAGTAAAAGTCACATCGTGCTTATCACGAATTTTTGGTGCTGCTTGTGCCGAAATGAATTTCGTTCTCGTAGATGTATTTTGACCTTCCCAAACCCATATCTTTTTATTATGGCCATCAGCAAAGAGTAAAATTTTATCAGAATCTAATAATTCAAAAAGCGGAACATTCACTTCTATTTCAACTTCTTCAAATTCTCCTATTTCTTCATTGAATTGATATACGACTATCATACTTTTCTTGTGTGAATTTCTTTTTTATAATATAAAAATTATCTTGGTAATTTATAAATTTTTAATATTTTGAATAAGCTCAACAAAAGAGTCATGCAGAATATATATATATTGATTAAAGAATATAGATTTCCATTTAGGAGATTTTTTATAATTTGGTTAATTTACAAAAAAACCTTTGACAACCAGCTAAAAAACTAACTATAAAATAGAATTTGATATGCTAGAGGTGCTTGTAGTTTAATCAGTGAATTTAAAAATCATTTTGAAACTTCCTTCTTCTTAATGTAGAAATTAAATGCCCTTTAGAAAGTAATTGTAATCCGAATTGGGAACTATATTCTCGGGAAAAATCTGTAATGACATTACATACCATGATTCCCCCTTGAATATTAGTATCCATGCATGCTTTATGTAGTTGTCGCAATTGTGTTATCGAGATCTCTCTTTTCCAGTCTCTTATGAATATTCCGAAAGTATTTAATTTGTTTTTTACGAGAGCATCAAAAGTCCAGTATTTTCCAGAGCTACCTTTAAACTGCACTGGTCCATTAATGAAATCATATTTCTCAGAAAAAACCCTTCTAGCCAATTCGTTTAGAGTTCTATCTCCTAATGACATAAACACACACTACTTTCTTTATAAACATATATTAAACGTATTACTTGTATGATATCCAAATATTATTTAAAATTAGTGTATTATGGAGAAAATATCTACATATATACGAGCTAAGATTCAAGAATTAGAGCGTTTAAATTCTTCGACAAAAATGAATCATTCTTAATTAAACTTTATAATTTTTTCAAAATACTTAAGTATTCTTGAATTATTTTCTTTTACAGTTAACATTATTATTGAGATTATGAAATTTGAAAAGGGGATACTCTCCATCAGAACTTGGTCCCTCTCTTTTTACATATTCATTAAAATTTTGTTGTAAAAAGTAAATTAAACTATTGATTACTTTTTCACACAGTTTTTTACACCCTAAAAAATTGTTATCTTTCAAATAACTACAGTTTTCATTATATATTTGGCAAAATTTTTTAATCTGTAGTGATAAGCCCTCAGCTGATAAAATTTTAAACCTATCCCAAGTATCTTTAAAACCTGCAATTTGACTGGGTTTGCGTTCTCTCAATGAAAGAATTAAACTATTCGCTCGTAGGCTATTATTTAATCGCTTTGAAATATTTTTTAATTCTTTTTTAGCTTCAAGTTGACAAAGAAAGATATAAAATTTTAATAATTCTTCTGCTTCCTTAGTTTTCTTAGGATCAATTATTTTCCACCCGTTTGCCTTCTTACAACTTAATGGTTCGTTATTAGGATTTGAAAATTTAGTGGGGTAAATCCAACATTGTGGGGGTTTAATTCCTGAATTATGAACTGAACAACCATTCAAATTTTTATCAAATAAAAAACATTTCGCTTTTTCATCATCAAATCGCAAATTAAAGCTAAATTCATCACTTCTAATAAAATCTTCTTCTTTAGCGTAACCTCTTTTAATATATTCCTCAGCCAATATTTTAGGAACATCAATCCTAATTGAACAACAATCTCCTTTACATACTTCTAGGCAATTTGGGCCCTCAATTGCTGAACTCATTAAAAAATTAAATCTTTTAATAACTTCCCAAAATCTACTATTAATCACAATTTTTTGTCGTTATATAATTACAATTTGTTACAAACAAGATTAGTTGTCAATTATAAGTTATTTTTAATATATCTATTCTTTAGAAAAGATATAAAAATCTATACTTTATTATTTTGATAACAAATTTTCTATCAAAATAAGAAACTAAATTAAATAAAAAAATACTTGATGATATTGAAATGTCTCAGAATTTAATTGTTATAGATATTACGGATTACGAGAAGATAATATTAGATGGTTCACAAAATCTTAAAGAAATTACTGGAAAAGGAACGCTTAATGTAAAAAATCCATCACAAAGAAGTAGATTATGGAATTTGATATGCGATCTTAAGGAAATCGTTAATACATCAGTCGATTCGAAAGAATTAACAGTAGGTACTTTAAATGCTACTCAAGAGTTTGCTAAAGAATACCAAATTAATGAATTAAAAGGTCCAAGTTTAAATGTCGAAGAGTTTTTTGACACAGAAAATTCCATTCCAGGCATAATAAATAATGCTTTTCTCTTTCAAAATGATAATAAATGTACATTAAAATTAGTTCTTTCAAATCCATTAGATTTTCCTATCCTAGACATTAAGGTTAAGAGGGATATGCCAGAATTCATTCAAGAAATAGAGTTACAAAATCCCAGTTTAGGGGAAGCTAATTTAAAAGAAGAGGACGGAAAACGAATTTTATCCTGGGAGGTAACTTCTTTAGATGGAAAGAATAACGCAGTACTTGAAATCTTCTTTACTGTCAATATTAAAGAACTAAGTGAGCAAGAACTTGGTGTTTTAAATGTTACTTATTTAGTTAATAATTATAAATTAACTATGATGAACCCAGAAATTCGGGGACTTACAGATTCTATGAGTGGAGTTGATAGAGACGAGGGTTCATCACCTGGAAGGTGGGATTGTAGTATTGAATTTATTAATGAATCAGAATTTCAAGTCAAATTAGAAGATGTGAAAGTATCCCAAACAATAACAACAGGATCTGAAACTGTAGTATCTCAAACTCCAGACAGAATATTGAATCCTGATGAATCTTGGGATTTTGATTTTCAAGTCGAAGCCAAAGATGTTCCAGAATTAAGCTCCGAAATAGGCTTTACACCCTTATATGTTGTAATAACAAGAGTGATAGGCGAAATAACAAAAGAATCAACAATTTATACCGTTCTAAGTGCTACAATAGATAAAGCAATGAATCCACCTGAAGTTGATGCTTATGCAAACACAGATATGTCAATTGTGAATACAGTTGTTAATAATGGTTCTTCGACAATTGAAAAGATATTTGTATCGGATGATATTCCTGTTGATTTTATTCCCCCTTTAGTTAAAGAGTTGAAAATTACTTTAGGGGATATAGATATAAGTTCAAGAGAGGAATTTGTCCAAAGAATATTAATAGAACCTAGTGATCAAGATTTTGCTAAATCACATCAAATTCTAATTGAATTATTTAATTTATCTGACCAATTTCTCCCAGAGAATAAAATGGAAATATCTTATCCACTTAAAGCGAGAAATCCGAGACCTCCCACTGAAACCCAGTATATGACACCAGTTAAAATTGAAATTAATAGTCCGGTTGATGGTAAATTCTTTGTTAAAGTTCCTGATATAGAACCCGAGATAAAAGTTAAATATGTAAAACGTAAACTAAAAACACTCAAAAGCATTAAACCTGGGCTTACCGAAGGAGAATTTAGCATTTCTGTTAGGATTCAAAATAAAGGAGATGTCGAATTAGAAAACGTAGTAGTAAAAGATAAAATTCCTTCAGGATTCAGCTTAACAGAATTTACACCACCGTCAGGGGCAACTCATGAAGTTACACGAATAGGTGACGAATCAGAATTACAAGTAAAATTAGTTGAGATTAAAGGAGGTTCTGCAGTAAACATTAATTATAATTGTTCAGGCTCAGGAGATTATCCTAGATCTGAACCTAGCATAATAGTTATAGGAAGAGAGGGCTCAGCACCTACCAGTGGGTCAGATAGACCTCCAGTTGGTACAGAGACTCCAAAGGCACATGTAGCCGATTCTCAAGCTGGAATAATCCATGATATCTTTATCGATTTATATAAAGCTATTGATCGAGCCCCAACTAGTGAAGTTTTTGGAAGTTTATTAGAAAGAAGTAGAGATGAATTTCCACCTGGACCAGTACTTCATCAAATTCTAGCATATGCTAAGGAACTAAAAGCTCTTGGAGAAAAAATTATAGTCGGGTCATTATATGATGAAGTAATGAATAAGTTAAATGATTTTAAAAGCAAATATGATTAATTTTTTTTAATATTTATTTAAAACAATTTTATTTTTTTCTTCTTTTTTTAAGAACCAAGATTGTATATACCAAAATTATAAAAAAATATCAAAATTAGTGTTTTAATTATAAGTAGATATTAAGTTTATCTATATCTTTTTTAATTTGGGAAATTCTTCTTTTTTGTTCTTCAAAATCGTCTAATCCTTGTATATCTTCTTCCAAATGGGGGTGTTCTTCCTCAAAAGCTTTTTCTACCATCATACCGTATCTAATAGCATAGGCTACTAATTCTGGAATTATGGAGATCATTCCTTTAAAACTAAAAATACCACTTAAATGTGATAATCTATTAATTAATTCTCCAAAAGGATCCATATCTATAGCTGGTTTTTTCATAATTTCCATAATCCTTCTAAATAAAACTTCATACAGTAATTCAAGTTCTTCTTTGCTAATTCTCTCTTCCTCTTCTATTTATATCACCATAAGAATTTTTATTGTGATTAATTAAGAATTAGATTTTAATTATATCTTCTTTTTATATCAAAATGTATTTTTACTAAAAGTATACCAACATTTTTGCTTTTACAATCAATAAATAGTAACAAATTATCTACATTAGTTAATAAAATTAAATTCCTATATTTTAATCATATATGAATGCACGTGAACGATACCTCACTGTATATGATGAGGGAAAACGAAAAAAGCTAGATAGAGTTCCTACTCATGTACAATATATAAGAGAGGAATTTATCGATAAATATAAAGATGAAATATTAAGGTATCATCCCGAAAAATTATTTAAAAACTATTATTTTGATATCCCTTTTGTATTGGGCTTTGATTCTGTTTTTGCACCCTTCCCGCCAAGTTTTAAAATTAAACCAATTAAAATTCGTCAAAATAATGGAAACTATATTAAGATTAAAGAAGATGGTCAAGCTATAAGACGTAAGACTACTTTTTATGAGGGAGGGTATATACATTCAATTGATATTTTAGATGAAATTTATGCCAATATAAAAAAAATAGATAATAGTGAATTACTTAGAAAAACAATACGAAAATATGAAAAATTAGCACCAAAAATTTTTCCCATCTTAATGGTCGATGGGATTTTCGATAAGGTCTGGAAAAGCATGGGAATGGCTACTTTTAGCTATCATTTTCAGAAAAAAACTAAGCTATATAAGGAATTAATAGAATTTTACACAAACATAGCTAAAATAAACATTGAAGGCTTAATTGAAGCGACTAACGGGCGTGGTAAAGTGCTAACATTATTAGATGATGTAGCATTTAAAGGTAGATCTATGATTTCAACACAACGATGGACGCAAGATTTTTTAACTCCTTATAAGGAGCTTATTTCACTTATTTCTGAAGTAGAAATGATCCCACAAATCCACACTGACGGCGATCCTACAGAATTAATTCCGTATTTTCAAAAAGCAGGATTTTGTGGTTTACAAGGATGGGAAGGTGGCGTTAATCCACAATTTATTAATGAGAAATTCCCAAACTTTGTAGTTATTGGATTTGGTGATGTAAGTCATATCTTACCTTATGGTGATAAAAATCAGATTATAGAACATGTAAAGCACTTGATGGATATATTTAAAGAAAATAGACATTTTATTCTTGGGCCAAGTACTGTAATTTTTAAAGAAATACCTCTAAAAAATATTAGAATTTTTATGAATGCTACTAAAAAATATGGAAAATATTGATTTCTAACATCAGAAATTATAAAATCAACTAAATATTAATTAGACTAAATTTGATAGGGTATTGATAAAAATGATACTTTTGATAACGATTATTTTATTATTTATTTTTATTTCAAACCTTATAGTATATTGGCTATTATTCATAAAAGTAAAGAATAAGCAAAATAGATTAGTTAGGTCATTTTATAAATTATTCCCGATAATATGGACAATATCGCTTGTTCCAATACCAATTATAAATTCGAGCTTTCTAATCATGGTTTTTCCTCAAAATCTTAGTTATTTTCGTGATTATTGGATTTTTTTTGTACTATTAGGAATAGTCTTTATTATTATAGGAGTTAATTTTGCTAATAAAGCAAAAAAAGTATATAGAGTTAAAACATTAGACGAAAATAGTTCTAAATTAATTAAATCAGGTGTTTTTAGAATTATAAGGCACCCCATTTATTCTGCTTGGGTAATAATCTTTCTTGGTGCTGCGATAATATCAGACTCAATCATCTCTTTAATTATAAGTCCAATAATTTTACTCATATTAGAAGTTCATGCCAGAATTGAAGAGAAATTAATCCTAATTCCAAAGTATGGTGAAGTTTATGAAAAATATAAAGAAAAAACGCCATATAAAATCATACCAACACCTTTAAATTTCTTATTAATAATCATTACGTTTATAATAGTATATGTAGGTATATTGAATTTTATTTAGAAAATTAAGAATTCGATAAATCTCTTTATATTAATATTAACGCCTAAAAGAAAATAATAATATTTTATAACCTGCAACCTAAAATAGGTAAATCTCTGTATTATTAAATTGAAAATATACACTAATTTAGTTATTTATAAAAAGAAAAAATTAAGATGTTATAAATTATGAAAAAAAAAATAGCAATTCTTGCAACAGATGGATATGAAGATCTTGAACTGCATTATCCACGTATTAGATTAAAAGAAGCGGGACATGAAGTAGAATTGTTAAGTTTATTCAAAAGAGAGATTAAAGGGAAACATGGCTATCCAATTAGGCCAGATATTCTTGTTAGAGATGCTAATCCTGATAATTACGATGGGGTAATTATTCCAGGTGGCACAAAAAATCCTGACTATTTAAGAAGAGAAAAAGATGTTTTAGATTTTGTTGCTAAAATGAATGAGGACCAGAAATTAGTTGGAGCTATTTGTCATGCAGGTTGGGTCCTAATATCTGCTAAAATTATCAAAGATCGTAAAGCTACTAGTTATTTCGCCATAAAAGATGATATGGTCAATGCTGGGGCTATATTTGAAGATAAACCTGTTATAATTGATAACAATTTAATAACTTCAAGAACTCCTGATGATTTACCAGAATTTATGAAAGCAATACTAGAATTTCTAAAAAAATAAATGCTTTTTTATACTTTTTTAAATCCAATAATAATAAGTGAAGTATAGAGGAGAACAACTACTATAAAGATTTTATTTTATTTATCTCATTTTGAGTTACTTCTAAGAGGAGATTGATTTGTTCAATTTGCTTATTTATTATTTCAATCTTTTTATCTATAACCGCCGAATCATATAAAACTGACTTTTCTAACTCTTTCCTTACAATATAGTAGGATCGTATCTGATTTAGTATATTCTGCATTCTTTTAACTTTTATTTCGAATAGTTTCTTAAATTTTTTGAGATTATCCAATTTTACTTCAATATCATCAATAAATTCAAACGATTTTTGAATATCCTCTTCTTTCTTTAGATTTTTAATATTATGTTCTATAGTATTCAAATTTGATAAAATATCATCACGCTGAGTTTCATCAATAGATTGAATTTTTACTTGATGTTCTGGAACTATTTTATCAAGAATTTCTGATGTGTATTTAATATTAATTTTATTTGTGTAGAGACTTGGGACCTTATTAATCACCTCAGATTCATTTGCAATTTCAATCTCATCAATATCAGTGATTAATTCTAATTCATCTAATTCAACTTGAGTGATCAATGGTGAAAACTTCACTTGTAACTGTTTTTTCCCGTAGAATTCATTTTTTTGTCTTAGAATTTGGGTATATATTTGTACAAATTCTGGTCCAATGGGTGCAAATAATACACCGTCATTCTCATCTAATTGTTTTAATAATGGATGTATTTTAGATTGTTCAATCGCTCCAGTTACTAAAATCTTCTGCCATGGACTTAAATTAGGCATTCCATCTAGCGGGTTTTTAATTATAATTGAAATTTTATCCTCTAATTTCAATTCTTTTAAATTATTCGCTGTAATTTTAGCTATTTCAGAATTAGCCTCAAGAATTATTATTTCACCTTTTGGTGCTAGTTTATGAGCTAATGCTGCGATATAGCCACTTTTTGCCCCCAAAATTAACAAATCATCATTAGTATTTAATGCTAATCCTTGTAACATTATACTAATCATGTGTGGGGCTGAAATTGTTCTATAATTTCTTGGATTTTGCTCATCAAAATAAAATAAGTTCGGTACATCCTCATAAAGTTTTAAAACATTCATAAATTTTTCAGGAATGAATTTCTCAAGAGGAATATCCATAAAAGCCTTAATTAATCTTTTATCAGTTAATATTTCATTTAAAATCAATGAGTCTAACAAACGCTTTTTTTTATTCCTCAGCCGTTCGTTAAATCTGTCGTATTTGTCCAAAATTTGATCAACTTATAATGTTAAAAAAATAATATAAAAACCTATTATTATACTTTATCATAATAAATTTTAACTGTTAAAATCGTATTTCCATTGTAAGGTTTTAATTAAAATGATGATTTTAGATGTCGAAAATTTAAAGGATGCTAAAATTACATTATTCTTGATTCTTTTAAATGTAATTAATTTTATCTTATTTAATTTAGCATTACCAGAGGAATATATTCTAAATTTTGTACAAATTAATGCTAATATATTATATGAATATGAATATTGGAGATTAATAACCTCTGTATTTCTTCATGCAGATGTTTTACATTTATTTTCAAATATGCTTGCATTGTTATTGTTTGGAGCCACAATAGAGAATAATCAATATGTTTCCAAGTTGGAGTTTGTTTTAATTTATTTTATTTCAGGTATAATTGGTAATTTATTTACATTATTGCTATTACCAACTTACGCTGTAAGTTTAGGCGCCTCTGGAGCAATCTTCGGATTAATAGGTGTTGCTTTTATTATAGTAGCAACAGAAAATCGAGCACTCTTGCCTATTGCTCTTCTATATATAGCTTATTATATATTTGCATCTTTTGCACCAGGGATTAATATTTGGGCACATATATTTGGCTTGTTAGGGGGAATGTTAATCGGATATATCATATATTCTCGTAGAAAAAAGCTTAGATTAATGTATTAATGAGCTGTTTTTTTAATATCCTGAGATTTTATTATTTTTACCTTAGAAACTACAAGTAAAGTTTAAATTGGCTTATTTGAAGCTTTTCTTCTTAAGTCTAATTGCAATCTCCATTGAAAAATCTTTAGGGCATTCCTCATTTATAGGACATATCTCACATTTAGGACGAGTTGGCAAACATATTTGCTGCCCAAATCTAACAAATAATCTATTTAATTTTAACCAGAGATCTTTGGGAATTGTATTTCTTAGTGCTTCTTCTGTTTTTAGCGGGTTCTTCGTTTTTACCCACCCTAATCTATTTGAAATTCGGTGTACATGGGTATCTACCGGGATAGCGGGCACTTTAAAAGCGTATACTAATACACAATTAGCTGTTTTACTCCCCACACCTGGTAATTCAATCAATTCATCAAATTTATCAGGAACGTTTCTATCAAATTCATCAATTAAAACTTGAGAGACTTCTTTTATCCGAGCAGCCTTAACCTTATAAAACCCTGAGGATCTGATAAGTTGTTCTAATTCTTCAACATTTGCGTTAGCAATTAATTCAGGGGTGTTGTATTTCGCAAATAATTTTTCAGTTGCCATTCTTGTATTTTCATCTCTTGTCCGTGCCGATAATATGGTAGAGATTAATATTTTAAATGGATCTTGTTTTTTTTTAGCCAATTCATCAAGATGGGCTTGTCCTTCTAGAATGTTTTCAATTTTGTTCAATATTATTTTATGATCCATAGAAATTCACGCTTTTTCAAAAACATAAAGTTTTCTTATTATTATTTGACCCTTTTTAGCATCAATCATTGTTTTTATCTGATTTCTGGCAAATTGAAGTTTTTTATTAGATTTTCTAACGAGCCTATTTGTATCTAGTAAAAAAACTTGTTTAAAATTATTTTTACTAGCAAGCTTTTCAATATTTATCTGGACCTCCCCCCCATCTATGGTATTAATAATTGGAGAAATAAAACATATTCTACCTTTTGGTTTTAATATTTGATATGCTTCTCTAATGAAATCATCATATAAAGGCTGTAAATTTGTTTTTATCAACTCTTTTACTTGAGAATAGTATGGTTTTTCTAAATAGTAGGGACCTAACTCAGGCTCTGTTATGATTCCATCAAAGAAATTATGCTCATAATTCTCAGAAAGATTTTTAATATCACACCTTGCTATTCTTTTGTTAAAAAGTGGGGGGATTTCTTCTTCTAATAATTCTAATAACCAATTTAAATTACGAGCAGTGTTTTCAACTTTTTCAATATCATTATCCGACCCATAAATTTGAAAATCATGTAATAAGGCAAATAAAAGTATTGTTCCATTACCAACAAAAGGATCAAGTATTCTTTTTTTCTCTCTGGAATCAAATAAGTTTAAAAAATTTAACATAATTGTTGCCAATTTTGGAGAAATACTACTTTTGAATTCTTTTAAAGGTCTTTCCTCATCAATTTGCTTTTTAAAATTAGGATCGTCTACTGTAAAAGTTCTAGCAATATATACACCTTCTTCTGTAAATCCAAATATGATTTCAGCCCTATTTTCATTAAGCAATTCATATTTAATCACAATATGAGGAAATATTGGGTTCAGATTTCCAGATTTGATGTTCTTATCGGGATATTTATAATAAAGTACCTTAGTTGATCCCTTTCGTTTTATTATTTCCATTATTTCTGTATTAAGAAACAGTAGAAAATGTTTTACTAAGATGTCTGTATAATAATCATCATCATAAAGATTGGGATAAATAGATACGGCGTAAAACATACTTTCATATGCTTTTGGGAAAATCAGGTTTTTTCCTACAAGTATATTTTCAAGGATATTTAGAATTTTTTCTCTTACTTTCACTACATGTTGGTAAGTATTAATATTTAAAGGGAATGCATCATGGATCGTTTGAATATCAATAAAGTCATAGATTTTAGCAATTTTTTGGCATCCTCCTAAAATAAATTGTAGTTCCATCAGTTTATTTACATATTGTTTATCTTTATGTAAGTTTTCGAATTCAACAATTGCAATAGTTGCAGAATAATCAATAATTCTTCCTTTATTTTGAGAGTTTTTAAGGTAATTATCAAGCTCTGCAAGTGAGAGTTGCCAATTTGAACCTAAAACGAATAAGAATCTATCCATCATAAATATAAATTAAATCTATTAGAGAGAAGAATATAAGATTTGATTTCTATTTTTCGATTATATTTCATTAAAATGAAGTTAGTCTTAACTTTTATACTTCTTTTCTAACCACTCTTTAAAGGCGATAGTAGGTTTTCCACGCCAAATTGCCTTTTTTGGATAGCCATCTTCAAAACCCTCTATATCTTCATGAGAATAACTTATTCCTGTTTCTTCTTCAATATATTCCATACCTTCTTCCTCTTCAAAATCAATTGATAATTCATATTTTTCACCAGTGATTTCTTCTAAGGCACCCATTATTTCTTCAAGGTCTTCTTTTTTTCTTTCAACTTTAGGTAATTTTTCAAGAACCTTATGCTCTCCTGAAACCTCTTCTTTTGCTTTTTCATAAGCTTTTTTTCTCTCTAATTTTTCTTGCTGTATTTTTTTGATTGATTCTATAATTTCAGAATAATTATCTTTAAAATATTTTAGACTGACATTTATAAGATCCGAAAGATTTTTCCATTTTTCATTTTTTATAACATTTTCTGCCCAATAGAATAGATCTAGATTTAAATCGACAGTTACTGCTTTCCCTTCAGATTCTATACTTCCAATTAACCAATTTAGAATATTAGCAATCAAAATATCATTGTCAAACGCAGTGAATCCATATTCTCGAGCAAGAGAAGAAAAAATACTAATATTTCCAAAACCTACCACCTTTCCTGCATAATACTCAACAGCAACTAATATTGGAATTTTAGGGCAATCTTCTTCAATCCAATCTTCACCATCGTGTCTTTTACGCCAACAATTTAAACCAGACTGTAAGATTCCATCTACTTTAACACTTTTATCAGCATCAACAAAATCTATTATTTGAGTTGAACATGAACTTGAAAAGACTATTTTTTTTATCTGTTCAGTTAATACATGCGGTGTAAACTTTGTAATAATCGGTCTTCTTTGAAGGTTCACATAATTAACTGAATCATTAATTTCATCATATCCAAATTCAAATCCAAATTTTCGTATTAATTCATTTAAATTCGTTCTATTTGTGTAATCTCCGCCACTTGAGCTTGTAATTAATAGACTTCCACCATTTTTTACATATGTTTCAATATTCTCAATTTCTTCAGGTTTTAAATTAATATTTTTAGGAGTTGATAGGATTATTACTTTATATTTTTTCAAATCACTTAATGAGTTGAACCCTGATTTTATTTGTCCTATTTTATAACCAGAAGTAAATAAGAATTGTGTAAATTCGGAAAAGCTGGAAGATTCAAGAGTTAAAATGTTGTTGTGGCTATAATCAAGACCAATGATAACTTCTTCTGTCAAATCTAGTCATATCCTTTATTTTATAAATTATCTAAAAATATATATTAACTATTTATCTCCCTTATAAGATATATTTCTTCTATTCAATAAATAAAATTAACTAATTATTTCAACCTTAATTTAAATTGAAGTAAAAATCTATTGGTCTGGTTGTTTTAATTCTTCTTGAACTTCTAAAATTCAAACTGTTATATGATAATATCTTTGAGTACGATGATTTATAATGATATTCTTATTCATTCTTTTAGCAAAATTCACTAATGCACGAAGTATTTCGCTTACTTTCGAATCACTAAAAATCTTATGATTGTTCCTTTTAGAGAATGTCGGTGGTGTATCTCGTAAAAATCTAATTCTTAGTGTTCTTATTATAGATTGAGAGCGTGTAGAAAAACCTGTACTTGTACCTCTTGCACCTGAGACTTTAAGTTTAATCATGTCAAAATCGGTCCAATTAACTGTGACTGGATGCCTTTTTGGAAATTGTTTAAATTCAATTCTATTATCTGAGATTGAAATTTTTGAAACTGATGCATAAAGCATGGAGAAATAGAATAACAAAAATAAAAAAAAGGCACTGACTGGCAAATGTAAAATTAGTATAGAATTTAAGGTATCTTTGAACGTTTGCATATTAAAAGTGATTATTCCAAATATTGCATTTAAAATAACTAACAAAAAAATTAAAATTCCTCCCATTAAATAAACCTTGGATTTACTAGCAGAATCTATTATTATTATTTGATTGGATTCAGTTTCCATGGTTTATACATAATTCAATTTTATTTAAAAGATTTAGTTATTTTACAATGATTATAACATATCTTTCACTTTATCTATAAGAAATAAGAAGGAATCATTTTGATACAAAGATATCTATTACGGTATGAAACAAATTTGGACCATAACTCTTTACAAATCTGTATGATTTTAATTCGCATTTATAATATTCGCTCTCCGCTATTTCATTAAAATCTTCAAATAAAGTTATATATTTTTCTTTCTCAACTACTCCTTCATAATGAAATATTGACCCATTATCCTTCGTTAGTGTTAAAGCTTCTTTAATATATTCTTTTGGTGCTGGAAAAACACCCATAATTATGCGATCTGCCTTAATTCCTGCTTTACTTAACTTTAAGACTTCCTGTTTGCAATCGCCGTTAATTGGAATAATAATATCTTTAAAATGATTTATCTTAATATTTTCAATAAGAAATCTATATGATTCTGGATTGAGCTCGATGCTATAAATTCGCTCCGCAGCTGAATGTCTTGCTATTGGTAATGAAAAATAGCCAATACCTGCAAATACATCGACAATAATTTCTCCTTTTTTAACCAAAGTTGCCAAGAATCTTCTTTCATTCAAATTTCCCTTGCTAAACATTATTTTGGTAATATCAAATCTATAAATTACATCGTGTTCCTTATGTTCAACAAGAGGATTATCTTCACCCGCCATAAGTTCAATTTTCTCAGGTTCTCGAAAAGTACCAACAATTTTACCCACGTTAACATAAATTGATTTTATCTTCGGGAATAATTCTAAGCATACTTTGCCAATAAGGTCTTTTTGGGCTAGTAATTTCTGATTAAGCTTTAATATTATAACCTTTCCCAAAGTCTGAAATCCTCTTGGAAGGAGTGCAAGTTCTTCTTCAGATAGCTTTCCTTTTAATCTTTCTTTAAGTTTATCTTTAAATCCCATTTATCTTCAAAAGTGTAAATTATATTAACACGAACTAATGCTAATTCAAGTTAAATTATTATATGATAGTATATCAATCATATTATAATAACTAAATTTAACTAATAATATCAAAATTTTAAATGTAAATTAAGTATAAAAGTGAAATCAAATGCCAAGTTTAGATGATTTTTTAGTTGATGAGAAAAAAATTTGGTTTACCGAGGGTTATTGGCCAGAAGGAGTTCCAAAGCAACTAAAAGATGTTGATGGTGTTAAAATCACCCCAATGTGGGAGGGCTATCTCCATGCAGCTGATTTATATGGAACGTGGGATAATGATATCTGCGTGTTTGTATATAAATCATACATGGAACGAGTGAAACTGAAAACTCTTTTTGAATATGCTAAGAGGTTTGGAACTTTTCTTTCCGATAACTTGGGAATAAAACAGGGGGACGTAGTTGCGATTGATGTACCCAATTCCATCAATTTTGTCGTTGCTTATATGGGGTGCCAATATATTGGTGCAATCGCACAAGGAATTAATATGACTTATAAATCAATGGAACTATTACATTCTTTAAAAATGACGGATGCAAAGGTTTTTGTTATGATGGATATGCTATATATCACTGGTCCTAAAGATGTTCTCCCACAAACAAGCGTAGAACATGTTATTCCTACAAACTTTGTGGATTTCCTAACGGCAGATCAAGAAACTATTCAAGGTTTAGGAATACCAAGCGCTAAAGACATTATCCCCAACGAGACCGAACACTATAAAATACATTGGATGGAGGATATAATCAAAAATACAGAACCTAAAGAGATAAAGGTTGAGATCGATCCATGGACGACTCCTGCGGTATATCTTATGACTGGTGGAACTACAGGATTACCAAAAGTAGCTATGCTTAGCCATGCAAATTTAGTAGCTAATATATATATGGTTAAAGAATGGGTCAAATTGTCTCCTGGAATGATTACCATTGGAAGTATCCCATTTTTCCACAGCTTTGGAAAGGTAAACGCATAGGACGTTTCCCCCAAAATGACATGTGTGATGAATGGGGCGCTTTCACTCGGAATGCAAATGCTCCTCTTTCCAAGACCACCTACTGATAATTTATTGTGTGAAACAATAAATAAATTAGACGCACCAGAAGGAATTATGTATGTTGGTCTAGAAATGCTATTCAAAAGGCTAACAGATTTCGTACAAAGTATGGGAGTTGAAGAATTTAAGGAGAAGTACGATCTTTGGAAAAAACTCAAATATTCTACATCCGGGGCAGGACCTTTGCATGATTATGTAAGAGTTCCATTTGAGGAGATTTTTTGCCCTATTAGAGTTGGTTACGGATTAACAGAAACATCCCCGATTCATAGTGTAGCACCTTTCTGGGGTTCATATAAAACAGGGAAATTAGGCTTACCCATGCCCGGCGCGGATTGGGCTATCTTTCCTTCCGACAACTTTGAGGCGGGACCTATTTGTGATGGAACAAAAGAAAGAGGAGGGTTTGGAGTTGAAAACACAGGTGAGATTTGCATCGCTGGTCCGCATGTTATGATGGGATACTTGGGAAAGACAAGAGGGCAAGAAGATAATCTGAAAATTTGGGGCGGACAAAGGTGGCTTTTAACGGGGGATATCGGGTTTATGGATGAACATGGATTTGTTGAGATACGAGATCGTAAGAAATCCTTAATAAAGGTTTCTGGTCATTCAGTATTTCCCAAAGAAGTTGAGGAATTGATGGGACATCATGATGCAATCGATGAAATTGCGGTTGCCAGTCTACCTGATGAGATGACAGGCGAAAAGGTTAAAGCGTGGATAACTTTAAAGAAGGGGTATAAAATCGATAAGAATATTACGATTGATGAAATAAAAGAATGGTGTTTGAATAATATGGCGAAATGGAAAACTCCACGCTTAATAGAAGTTGTTCGAAAGATGCCCGTGAGTATGACGGGTAAAGTTCAACGACGTGAACTCCAAGAGAAGGATATAGATAAGCTCAAACAAGGAAAGCCAATTAAAGGCTAAACAATAATAATTTTTTTTATTTTTCATTTTATTTTTATAAGGACTGTAAATAAGGTATATTAGTAGTATTAATTAATTTCATAAAATTTTAAAAAAGAATCTACAAAATTATATATATAAGCCAATAAATAGTCCAATTTTTTTAAAATGAAACGTAAAAAAACAATACTCTTGTTAATTACCTTAAATTTATTTATATTTTGCTTAATTTTCACTAATACTGGAAATGCATCTAATTCTTATAAGCAAATCATCTTTTCTTCAAAAGATTCTCATGTATTTAATGAACTTCCAGAGAATAATTATGGTGATTCGGAATATATGCACTACGGTAATTATATTCCTGAACATTCTTTTGCTTTACGAAAAAATATGGCTTTTATTTATTTCAATATAAGTTTTATAGAAAGTGGCTGGGAAATGGTTTCGCTCTCATTAACAGTTAATAATATTCCTAAACCGCTTGATTTAGATATGGGTTTCGTAAATGAATATTGGAGTGAAGAGACAATTACATGGATTAATGGTCCTTCAAATATTACATGGGCAGTGAAATCTTTGAATCTCACAGTGGATGGAACATGTCTCTTCGATATAACTGATTTGATCTTTACTTCAACTTTAGAATTAAACCTTATTTTATATGATCAGGATATAGAAGATGAAGCAAGGGTATTGATCAATACAAAAGAATATCTTAATCAAAATTACCACCCACACTTAGTGTTTCATTACCCAAGCTATTCTATTAAATCCAATGTAAGCTATTATTTCAGATTAACTCTTCTAATCTTTAGTTGCTTTATAGGATTTATTTATATTATGGTGAAGATATTAAAAAGAAAGAAAACCAAGAGAAATTCAGATAATTTACCATCTTAATGAACTAGATCTTAATATAATAAATTCCTTTTTTATTCTTTAACAACTCCATATATATTTATAATTAGAATTTACTATTTTATTAAAAATATAATTACAAATTGAGTTGATGAATTATCGAACTTAAAAAGCAAAGAGATTTTCTGTTACAGGAGAAACTTATGTCTTTTAGAGATAAAGTTAAAGTAATGACTCCTGATAAAGAGGAACTCGGTTATTTTAAGGGTAAAATAATAAAAATTGGCAATACATATCGTTTGAGAGATCTTCAAGATAATCCACTCTTAACTGTCCACGAGAAAGTAGTCTCTATGCGTTCTACCTACAAATTCTTTGAAGGTGGAGAGGAAGATGACAATAAATTAATTGGTAAACTTAAAAGAAAATTAGTATCTATTAAACCTAACTATTGGTTTGAGGACCCTAGTGAAAAGAAATTATTTACAATGAAAGGTAATATCTGGGCTTTAAAATACAAGATTCTAAAAGATGGTAAAGAAATATCTGAAATAAGTAAGAAATTGTTTAAAATTAAAGGCACATATGGTGTAAAAATAAAACCGGATGTTTCAGATGATATGGCTATGTTAATTTTAGGGATTGTAGTCATGCTTCATCATGAAAAAGAAGAAAATAGATAGTAACTATAATTTTTTTTCTTTATTTTTATTAGTTAAACCTCCTTCAATATTTAGCATAATCACATATTTTTACTAAACAGTTCACAGGACGATCCCAGAACCGAGAAACAATACCACCATTTTTTTGGAGTTTTTATTTTAATGATTTTGGTTCTTCGGAAAGGTCATTAAACCAAAATTTAAAGTTATTATTGATTTCAAGCATTTTTTCTTTTATTATTTTATGTTGTATTACTTTTTCGTAAAAATCATAATCCATAGTGATAATACAATCGCTTTCGCAAATCGCACTGGCAATAATCAGACAATCAATGGTGTCTTTATGAATATTTCTTAATTCTGCTGCAATTTCAATAATATAAGGATTATTGGTATATGATATAGTAATTAAACGATTATCATTTATAATAGAATCAATACCAATTCTAATATCCTGAACTAAAATATTTGTATCTTGAATTGTTAGTTTTAATCCTTTTGCAGTCAATTCAAATATGGAAAGTTCAGAGTAATAGAACTCATGAGAATTTTTTTCCAATAGATTAATCAGTAAATCTTGAGGGATTCCTTCTACCTCTACTTTTATGAGACGTAAAAAGTAAGAAGTATCAATTAAGATTTTCATTTTTCATAATCCTCAGATAATTGTTCTTTAAATTGTTTCCATGCATGATAACTAATCTTTACTTTTGGAGGTGTTTTTAGAATTTCCTCTATATTGTGGATTTTTCTAATTATAAGTTTATCGCCATGTACTGTCATTAAAATTGGTTGATTTGGTTTAAGACCAAGTTTTTTCCTAATCTCTTTGGGTGGAAAGATCTCGCCTTTAGATCCAACCTTA
Source organism: Promethearchaeota archaeon (assembly GCA_016840085.1). Lineage (GTDB taxonomy): Archaea > Asgardarchaeota > Lokiarchaeia > Sigyniarchaeales > SOKP01 > Loki-b32. Next base: position 10,630 of record JAEOTA010000020.1, on the reverse strand, counting down.
AAAACCATTTTTTCGAATTTAGAAGTCATATTGATTAAAATAAAGATACTCGAAATATATAAGTTTTTCGAGTGACCTAAATTTTTGAAACCTTAAAGCTTAAAATAGAGGAAAGTTTTCAAAGTTGTAATGCAAAAAAAGTATCTATCCCGTAGATTGATAAATAAATAGTTAAAATCAAATTAGGATATAATTGAATTGAATCAAACCAATTTAGAAGAAATTTTACCAAATAGTCTTAAATTTTATATTTATTAAATTATAATTACGTAATTTTTCTTCTATATTTAGCATAATCACATATTTTTGCTAAACAGCTCACAGGGCGATCCCAGAATCTAAATGCTACACCCCCATATTTTCTTATTTTTTTTGACCATTCACTCCCATATCCTTGAGGATTTATGTATATAATTGGAATTGAATATTTCTGAGAGAGTTTTATACCAGGTGCTATTAATAATTTATCCATTTCATCAACCCTTTCTGCCATATCCTCTCTAAATTCAATATATTGAGATATTTTTTCATTTTGCTGGAAATCAGATGTCATATCTTGAAAACCCATAGCACCATAAATTATAATTATATCAACTTCACCGGATTTCATTAGCATTTTTGGAAAATTTATGTATAGATTAAATATATTCATATCAAAAGTAATGTCTATGGGATTACTCCAACTTGCCGTATGAGGTAGCATACTTTTTAATTTTGATTGAAGTGTTTCTGAAAATTCCGGCACAATCAATCCATTTCTTTCTGCGTTATTCGCAATAAGTGCACCAGGACCTCCTGCGAACGTTATTATTCCTATACGTTTCCCTTTGGGATATTGAAAATTGGGGGTTAATAATATTGATGAAATATCTAAAAATTCTTCAATATAATCAGTCTTTATAATACCCGTTTCTTTAACCATAGAGTCAAAAATCTTAATATTTCCTGCTATTGAACCCGTATGGCTCTTTATAGCACGATTTCCTGCTTTAGATCCTCCCCCATATATTGCTATTATGGGTTTTTTTGGAGTAATTTTCTTTGTTAATTGTATAAATTCTTGACCTCTCTTAATTTCTTCAATATATAAGCCAATTACTTCAGTTTCCTCATCCTCTTTGAAATATTCTAAAAAATTCACTAAATCTATATTTGCTTCATTACCCACTGAAATTGCCTTACCTACATTGAAATCTGGGTATTCAGAATCCAACCATAATTGACTTGCTAAGGTCCCACTTTGGGATGCTATTGAAAACTTACTTCGTTTTATTTCAGTCTTCCATAACATCATATTAAACGTTGCGTCATCTTCGGGATAGATCCAACCATTATAGAGCCCTAAGCAATTAGGCCCAATAAATCTCATCCCATATTTATCTGCAATTTGAACTATCTCTTTTGTAAGAGTATTCGAACGATCTCCTATAAGCTCTCTGAAACCACCCGAAATGACCACAATTCTTTTAACTCCTTTTTCTCCACATTCTTTAAACACTTGAGGGACAACTTGTGGTGGTAATACTATAATTACGAGATCAGGGATTTCTGGAACGTCCGCAATTGATTTATAAGCTTTATAGCCCAATACTGTTTCCAATCTTAAATGTATTGGATAGATTTTGCCTTTATAATTAGAATTAATGATCCTTACCAATTGCATGGTTCCCATTGTTGTCCCGAATGTATTGTTAGCTCCATAAATTGCTATACTCTTAGGACGGAGGAAATCATGTAAAAAATGGTTTGTCATGTCCTATTTTGTACTTTAATGTAAAAACTATTAGGTTAACTATTAAGTATGAAAATTAATTCAAATTTTAAAACTTATTTACTCGAATTTTAAACATTGGAATAGTAAAGATTATAAAGAACAAAGTTTAAACGGTAATTAAAATAATTGAAGTATATTAAAAAAAAATAAAAGTGATTTTATGACAATAGAAACAAATATTACTAAAATGTTTGGAATTAAAAAACCGATTTTTTCTGCACCAATGGGTCCATTTTACACAACGGATCTGACAATAGCAGTGTCTGAAGCTGGTGGATTAGGTACATTATCGCATACAAATATTGAGAGGGGACAAGCCTTAGGAGAGGAAACAACACTAGCAGAAGTGGAATCTATGACGAGAAAGCAATTAACTGAAGCCAGCTTTGGTAGCTCTGTTGAGGCTATGAAGAAAAATATGGAATATGTAGTTGAACATACGGACAAACTTTTCGGCTTTAATATCCGCACATCCAGAAATGAAATACAGGCAGATAGGCTCTGCACTGAAATTCCAAAATTTATTATGGACAATCCCAAAATCAAGGAACAATGTGTGTATGCATTAACATCAGCTGGTTCTTCAAGACGTCTTCCCCAAAGCAAAACTTGGCAGAAGCTAAGAAAAGAAACTAGTTCTCAAATAAAGCTTTTCCATGTAACTCCCGCTTTATGGTTAGCGGATAAAGCAATTAATCCAAGAGAGGGACCTGATTTTACAGTTGATGGAATTGTGTGTACAGGTCTAACTGGTGGTGGACATCAAGCCTATGAGAAAGTATCTACTCTTGTACTCCTGCAGCAGCTTAATCAAAAATTCCCTGATATCCCAAAAATTGCATGTGGAGGATTTGCAACTGGAGAAAGTTTAGCAGCAGCTTTAACTCTGGGGGCTGGCGCAATTGCAATGGGCTCTCGCTTTATCGCATCAAATGAAAGTGAATTCCACGAAGCTTATAAAAATATTATTCCACCTGCTAAAGCTCAGGACACAATTTACGTAACAGGAGCTCTTGGACCAATTAGACTCTATAAGAATACATATAGTTTGCACCATGGTGTTGTTAGCAGTAAAGATGAGAAGATTGCTGAAGAAGAGAAAATTAAGCAAATGTCACAAGATGAATATAGAAAATATTTAATAGATATGGCTAATGCGTATCTTGCTGCATATAGAGGAGATGTTGACTCAGGTGCAGTCCTTCTCGGGCAAAGCATTGGCATTATCGATAGTATTGAAAAAGTACCCGATATTATGGATAAGATTGTGAAAGATGCTGAAGCTGCTCTGAAAAGATCAGGAGGGTATATTAAGTAGTAGAGAAGAAGATTACTCTTTTTCTTTGAAAATTAACTTTTCTTCCTTTTTTTTATTTTTACAACTCAATAACTCAGTTAATTTATCCCTTAAAAAGGATTTTTTCTTTTTTTAATTGGTAAAATTATTGAAATAAAAAAGAAAATTTCAATAAATAAATTATATTTAAGTATTATTTATTCAATCTCTTGTAAGTTTTTCTCATGATTTTATAGATGTTGAGATATTCATCGAAAAGTTTATCATAAATTATTCTATTTTCTGGGTTGGGAGTAAAGATATTTGATATTTCACAGCATCTTTGGATCTCATCCCATTTAAGGTATCCCAACCCTACTGAAGCAATAAATGCAGCACCACGAGCATTCGCTTGAATTGGATCTCTTACCTGTTTTATGTTTCTATCAAGAACGTCAGCAAATATCTGACACCAAATATTACTCTGAGCTCCACCACCAATTATGTTAAGTTCTGGTATAATAATATCATTTTTTATCATCCCAGGAGTTTCTTTCATTTTCCATTTTTGAATGAATTTTTCTATATACATAAAAAGCCATTTTATATTATATGCTACACCTTCAAAAATTGCTCTAATTATATGTTCGCGAGACATTTCAAGGGAAATATTATATAAACCACCTCGAATAGTATGATTTTCGATAGGCGTTCTTTCTCCAATTAACCAAGGGGTAAAAATCAGATTGTTTGAACCTGGAGGAATGGTTTCTACTATTCTATCAAAGATTTTATAAACATCAGGAACAGCTTCTTCTCTTAATAAATCATCTTTATGATATAGAATTTTATCTCTTAGAAAAGTTAATGCACCTCCTGCAATTTCTTGTTCATTGCCAATAATATATCTACCGGGTATTGCTGATGGGACACTTGCCATATTATGAGCTATATCTGTCTTTTTATAAGGCACATGGCAAGTTAACCAATCAGATGTACCAATATAAATGTGAGCTTCATAATTTCTAACAGCCCCAGAGCCTATTGTTGCTGATAAAACATCTGGAGCACCCATAACAACTTTAGTATCTCTATTAAGCCCTAATTCATCAGCTACGCTACTCTTTAAAGTTCCAAGAATTTCTATGGATGATTTTAAATCTGGCAATTTCTCTGGATCAACTTTCAACCCTTTAATCAATTTTTTAGAATATTTTATTTTATTAATATCTCTAATATCTGTGACCCAATAAAGGTGAATAGAACCATATGAGGCAGCAAATTTTCCTGTGAGTTTTAGATTAATAAAATCTTGTGGTTCCAAAAATTTAAACGTTTTATTATAAATCTCAGGTAGTTCATTTTTAATCCATAATATGTGTGCAATTGGGTCCTTACCACTCTGCGATGGTCCTCCACCAGTTCTTTTTATCCATTTCAAAACTTTAGTTAAAGCATAACCCGAAACTTGTATTAAACTCTTGTAAAATTTTTCAATATATTTTACCCCTCTAGTATCCATCCATATTATTGAATTCCTTAGATGATTTCCATCTTTATCAACTGCTACTGTTCCACTCCATTGACTTGTGTTGCTGACTCCTATTATATCATCAACAGAAACCTTACCACTATCAATAACTTTCTTACAAGTATTCTTAATTGCTTTCCACCAATCATCTGGATCTTGTTCTACTGACCCACCTTTAGATACATGTAAAGGTACTTCTTGAAAAGCCCATTCAAGGACCTCACCTTCAGTAGATACTATTGCTGATTTTGGACCACCAGTCCCATGATCTATTGCTAAAATATATTTCATTTGAGAATCTGACATATTTAATATTAATGATATTAAGATAAATAAAGATTTTTTAAGCAAAAACTAAGATTTGATATGTATTTAATTGCCAAAAATAAACTTAATTTTTAATGCTTCAATTTAATAATTAATTTAGTTACCAAAATAGTCTATTACTTAGATTGAGATTTATATTATGAAATATGAAGAAATAAAAGCCAAGATTGATAATATCGTTTCTAATCCTGTGCGGCCTTTTAAATCAGAGGAACTGAAAGCAATAGTTGAAAGATATCATATAAACCACTTAAAATCAAAAGAAGCATTTGAAAGGGCTAAGAAAATCCTACCAGGTGGAGTTGAACATAATCTTGCTTTTAATTATCCTTTTCCATTAACAAGTAAGCGAGTTTTCGATTGTTATATGCAAACTGTAGATGATATTATATTGACAGATTATTTAATGGACGGAGGCCCTATAATCTTAGGTCATAATCATCCACAACTAACAGAAAAAGTCATAGAAGTTATAAGAGAATCAGGTCCTTGCCATGGAATTACAAGTGAATATGAATATTTAGCTGCTGAAGAGTTACAAAAACACTTTCCTTCTTGTGAAATTATAAGGTGGCTACAGTCTGGAACTGAGGCTGATATGCTAGCAATTAGAATTGCTAGAATCTTCACTGGAAGGAAGTGGATTATAAAAGCTGGAGGGTCTTATCACGGGTGGTCTGATCAACTCGTTTACGATATGCATATCCCCGGGACAAAAAGGTTGGAATCATACGGTATACCTAAACCGGTCCTACAATATACTGAATCTATCCCCCCTAACGATATTGAAGCTCTAGAAGAACTATTTAGAGAAAAACGTAAAGTTGCTGCTGTGATTATAGAACCTATGGGCGGAGAGTCAGGAGCAATACCCACAAGGCTAGGATTCAATAAAGAAGTAGAAGAATTATGCCATAAAAGTGGAACACTTCTCATTTCTGACGAGGTTGTTTGTGCTTTTAGACTCCATATGGGGGGTGGTCAAGCTTATTATGGTTATACACCTGATTTATCTGTATTTGGAAAGATTGTAGGACATGGTTATGCTTCAGCTGCAGCAATAGGTGGGCGAGCAGAGGTTATGGCAACGGTAGCTGCAGGAGTTGGAGGAGGCGCTAAAAGAGCATATTGTGGGGGAACATTAGCTGCAAATCCTTTAACATGCGCAGCAGCATATTATGCTATGAAATTAGTAGAAGAAACTGGAGCAACTGAAAAAGCAGGTAAAGCAGCAACACGGTTATCAATAGGATTAAATGAAGTATTTAATAAATATAACCTTCCTTGGTTTTCATATAATTTTGGCGGAACTGTTCATTTCCATACTTCTTGCGTGTTCGGTCTTGATTTAGGTGATCCTAAACAAGCAGGTCAAATTCCACAAAGAAAAGAATTTATGGAACATATGGGAGCAGCTTTAATAGATCAAGAACTAATTTCTGTTGCTGGAAGTAGATTCTATACATGTATACTCCACACTGATAAAATTATTGATGAAACCTTGCAAAAAATCGATAATATATGCCAAAAGATTGAATGAGCTCTAAATATCAAAAGCCCATTCACCATTACGCATAATTGGTTCGACAGATCCATTTTCTAATATACCATCAACATCTATTTTATCAGATCCAATCATAAAATCAACATGGTCAATACTAAGATTGCCACCAGCAGCAGAAAATTCTTCATCAGACATTTTTTCACCATTTTTTAACCAAAATTTTAAAGCCCGACCTAAAGCAATATGGCATGAAGCATTTTCATCGAGGAGAATATTATAAAATAGTAATCCTGATTGTGAAATGGGTGAACTTTGTGGAACTAACGCAACCTCACCTAATCTTCTCGTACCTTCATCTGTTTCAAGTATTTTATGTAACATCTCTTCACCTTTTTTAGCACTGGCATCCACAACTCGTCCTTTGGAGAAAATTAAACTAATATCCTCAATCATACCATTAATAGGGAGCGGTTTTGTTGCAGTTATAACTCCTTCTGTTTTATCCTTATGTGGTAATGTGAAAACTTCCTCAGTAGGTATATTTGCTACATAATCAATTCCATTTTGGCTTTTAAACCTTGCGCTCCCCCAAATGTGACCCTTAGGTAATCCAATCGTTAGATCTGTCCCTGGTCCAACAAATTTCAAAGCAATATAACGTCTTTTATTTAAATAATTGCTTCTAACTGCCAGTTGTTTTATATGAGCCTCCCATACAGCAATTGGGTCTTCATTTTTCACTCTACAGATTTCAAAAAGTATATCCCAAAATTTATCCTTTCGGTTTTCAGGTGGAATGTCAGGAAAGACTTTTTCAGTCCAACCATCAACTGGAGCAGTAATCCCTACCCAATTCAACGCGTTTTTTGATATTAGATTACTGTAAGGTTTACTATGTGTGAGATGAGTTTTAATAGTAGTTGCTATTAAATTATGATCATGATCACTGAGTAAATCTGGATTATAAGCAAGAATACGGACTATTGCATCACCATTTTTAGCAAATTCATACTGACAATCAGTACGCCATGTCGCATACTCCTCAAAAGAGTCTCGAGGAGCATGTTGAAATCGTATTAATTTCAATTGTTCATCATCCCACATTACTTCGACAAATCTAGCTCCAATCTGATAAGCTTTTTTTGCAATCACTCGGATTAAAGGGGCTAATTCAATTGGTGCACCCTTTTGATATGTATTAGGCGCTCCAATTAATAAGCGTTGACCTGGTTGCAAATTAAGTCCTATTTTTAGTATGACTTCCGCATATTTTTCTAAATTTTTTTCAAATTCCGAAGACATTAGAATCTCATTAGAATTTTATATTATTCACCATATATTTTATTTTATCTTATTTCTTTTAAAAACTATCAATTAATCATAAGTTTTTTATGAGATTAAAAATGGGAAAACTAAACGAAATTACAGAATATTCAGATTTATTTAATGAAGATGGCTCTCTGGTTCAACGTGGTTGGGCGAGAAAACCAATTTTGAAATATAATAAAGAAAATATTGGGAAAGGATGGGCAAGAATTAAGGAATGGGATCATTTTTCAGTATTAAACAAAGAATTTGGATTCCAACTTACGATTGGAGATATTGGATATCTTACTCAGATGAGTTATGTATGGCTTGATTTTGAAAATAAAGTAAGACAAGGAAAAGGAAAGTTTAAATTTTTCACTAAATCTAAACTCTTACCATATAGTTCCTTAGAAGATAGTATTATCGAATTTCCTTCCAAGAAATTTAATGCCTCTATTGAAAAAAAAGGAAATAAAAGAATATTAAGTATTGATGATCAAACTTTTATGGATAAAGGTATTAAAGGTACAATTGAACTCGATGATAAACCAGAGTGGGATAATACTGTAGTAGTGACTGGTTATAAGGAAGACCCTAGACTGTTTTATTATAATCATAAAATCAACATGATGCCTGCTGAAGGGACTATAAAAATTGGTGAGGAAACTTATCAATTCGAACCTGAAACTTCATTTGGACTTATGGATTGGGGTCGTGGCATTTGGCCTTACCATACACATTGGCTCTGGGGTAGCGCGTGTGGAATTGTAAATGGAATCCCAGTTGCCTTTAATATTGGTTATGGTTTTGGTTTAGTAGGAAGTGAAGAAGGTGCAACTCACACAGAAAATATCATTTTCTATGATGGAAAAACTCATAAAATTGATGAGGTAGAATTCCACCACGAGGATCGAGATCCTACAAAACCTTGGAAGTTTACGAGTAATGACAATAGATTTAATATGGTTCTAACACCTATTATTCCACATACAGAAAAGCTTAACTTTGGACTAATTTCTTTAAATTCATCTCTGCTTCATGGTTTTTATACAGGAGATCTTGTGTTAGATAATGGTGAAAAAGTTCATGTTGAAGAAATGTTAGGTCATGCTGAGGATATCTACTGGCGCTGGTGAATATATGTCTAAATAGGAGTATAAAGATTACTGGTTTAATTTTCGTAATAAAATTATAAAAGTTAGTTAAGCAGATCCAAAGCTTTTTTAACCGCTAAAGGAGCTGTGAGAGCCCATCCATCTGCACCTTGTTGATGGGCTATATTTTCTGTAACAGGCCCACCACCTGCCATAATTTTTACTCCTTTTTCTTGCAACTTTCTCTCTTTAGCTAAATTTACAATTTTGCCGATTTCAGGGAACATAGAGCTTAACATTACTGAAATTAAGATAAGATTCGCATTATTTTTTTCTGCTTCTTCAACAAATTTTTCAGCGGGCACATCAAATCCCAGATCAATAATTTCGAAACCTTCAGCTTCGAATAGGTATTTGACCATATTCTTGCCTAGATCATGGACATCTCCTTTTACAACACCAAGAATGGCAGTACCTTTACTATTTGCTTTAGCTTCTTCTGGATCTATTTTTGATTTTAAAATATTTGCACCAGCATAAAATGCATCCGAAGCTAAGATCATATCTGTTATGAAGTAAGTTTTTTCATACTCATCTGCAATTTCTTTTAAGCCTAAATATAGTCCGTTCTTGATTGCATCGATTGGTTTAATTCCGGTCTTTATTGCTTCTTTAGCGGTCTCTTCAGCGCTTTTTTCATCAAAATCTAAGACGCTCTGCCTGAGCCTATTTAAAATCTCTTGATCTGTCATGTTTATTAATTTCCTCCTTCTTCTTCATAATTTACACCCTTACCTGTTTGAAAATTTTTACCATAGGTTCTAGCTGCTTTCACAATTGCCATTGCATTATATAAAGGTGCATAGGGAGGATATTCACATGATGCTCCAAGAATATAACCAGCTGGCGACTTTCCAAAAACCTCAAGTTGTCTTCTGCATTCCGCTATAACTTCATAAGGATTTGCCCACGCAAGTAAAGAGACGCTTAAAAATCCTAAGAAAATTAACTTTTTACCATATTTTTCAACCATTTCTTTTTCAGTTTTTACACCATCGGGTAAGAATGCATTTTGAATCAAGACAGGTCGAAGATGTTCGATTAAAAGATCAAAATAGGGTCCTCGACCACAAGTATGAACCATGTAAAAAGCTCGTTTTTTCTTCACAAAATCAGCAATCTTCTTTTGGTAGGGCATATCTAATTCTAACCACATTTCTTTACTCATAAGCTCTCTCTCGGCTAAGACAACAGGAACCATGATTGTTCGAGCTCCTGCCTCAATCTGTTTTTCAATATATTCTATTTGAATATCAGTAACAATTTCTTGCGCTTCATGAAGCTTATTTTTATGATGTACAAAATCTCTCACGAGTTCATTAGCATTACGAAGGCGACTTATTAATCCTAAAGGTCCAATAGTCATTCCTCCAATCATCAAATCGGGCAATTGGTCCTTAATAGTTTTTATAACTTTTATTTGATTATTCATCCTGTCAGCATGGGACCAATCAAATAATTTACCTATATTTTTGTAATCATTTGGAGATTTAAGTATCGGATTATATGGATCTGGATAAGCAGCGTTATCTGATGGGTATATGATTTTAGCTCCAAAACCTTGTGCCTCAACACAAAGATCTGGCATTGCTGTAATACCATCATACCCTATAAGTTGTTGTGCTTCTATTTGACATCTTAAGAATAAATCTGGTTTAGATGCATATTCTCCATAGTTTAGCCTTCTAATTTGAGCTGCTGCGGCTGAAACGAAGGGAAAGCACGGAATTCTATCTAATTTCTTCCGTGTTATAAG
>JAEOTA010000019.1 GCA_016840085.1 Promethearchaeota archaeon | reverse complement strand
TCAGAAGAAAAAGTAAAAGAAATAATTTCGGGAATAACTAAAGTGTTTATTGATATGGATATCCCTGCTCGAGCAGTAGAAGTTATTGTTCATGAAATTCCTAAAAGTCATTGGGGAATAGAAGGCAAACCCGCTACAGAATCTCGCCCTGATGCACAACCACCTGTATAATATTATGAACAAGCAAGAAGAGAGTAATGACTTGGGACTTTCCAAAACAGCTAGAACTGCCGAGGGAGTATTCTCTCTTGAGAAGGAATATGCTCGCACCATTAATGCATTGAACCGAACAGGAATTTTAACCCTTCTTCCACGATCGGATAATTTAGGGGTGATTGGAATTGACGGAAAAGAGTATCCTGTACCAACTCAAAAACAGCTGCAAGAAGTATTTACACGTAATAAGGATTTGGTTGAGAGGAAAATGCAACAAGGATTTACTCAGCTTCAGTTAACGCCGATCGCAATACCTATTTCACAACTTATTGAACGAGTAAAAACTGTCGTTCTTACACATGCTGTAGCGAGAAAAATTTTCCGGACAAAACAAAATTCTACTGACGCTGACATACCAGTTCATGTATATACAGGTGAACCGATCTGGATATGGGATAGGGTGCGTCAGGCAGTGGATACTCCTAATCTTGTTTATTTCCCTCAAGCCTATACCGATCGTAACCATCAAGGATTGATGAAAGAAGATGTAATGCATGAAACCCGCTTATGTGCTGTGCCCGGCTGGAGTGTGGGACTAATTGAGCCAATACTTATTATGCCTCAACAAGGACAGGGTAAAGTCATAGGAAGAAGAAAACAACTAGAGGAATATTCTACACCTCATGATTATTTAAGAACCTTAAGTACACCAACCTATCAGGGAGAAACGGGATGGACACTAGAAGATTTTCTCACCCACTTTATAAATCGGCTTGAAACAACCAATCAAGTAAGTCATGACCGGTATGATAATAATGCTTTGTGGTTACTTGGTTCATATATGCCAAATTCGGGAGAAAACCGCTTGAAAAGGCTAGTACCGGTTGGTTACTGGTATCGTGCGCGGCTGTACTTGTCTGTGCATCGCTCAGGCAATAGGCTTAGGGCTTGGGTGGCGCGTTCCACGGTGAGACTTGGCACTTAAGTTTTACACTTTCTTTGTCTTTTTTCAATTAGGGATCGGATATATATTATTATTCACCAATATTTAACATTTTTGTACCTTCACTTCTCACGACGGTCCAAGTTCAAAACCGTATATGGATTTTGCCTACAGAGATGAAAAAATTCCATGTTTTCATATTTCTCACAGAGTTGATAGATCGTGTTGCAAAACTTCGTCAAATGCGGTTAATTGATTTTCCATTTCTTAGCAATTTGATGGACAGCCAGATTACTGTCAGAATACATTTGTAGACGCCCCCTGTGAAACCTCTCAGCAGTCTATAGCGCATTAATGATTGCGTGATATTCAGCGGGGTTGTTGGTCGCGTTTCCAATGTAATCACATCCCTCATGAATAACATTACCATTATGGACAAATAGAAAAGCACAGGCAGCAGGACCGGGATTACCGCGCGAAGCACCATCAGGATAAATCTTAAGAATATCTCCTTTTTTAAATGGATTTGTCCATTATACTGAAGAACTAATTTTAAAATTTAAATTTTAATTGAATAAGTAGAGAAAGCAATTTCTTCTCAATCAAAATATGCTGGATTTAAAAAGATTTAGAAAAAATATAATTTAGACATTAATGGGAGGAGAATAAATTGACAGAAGAAAAAAGTTTTGATACTAATTATGAAAGTTTACATTTTTACTGGATTGGTGGATTATGGGGTTATGCTGTTATGCGAATTTGCGACAATAATGATGTAATAAAAATTCGGTTATCAAAATGTAAAAAGAAGAAAGGATTTCCGAAAACAGAGAAGTTCAAATGGAAAGAAATAGATGTAGAACATATTTTAGATTTTAGTCAAGTTAATCACATCAATTTTAAAAATCCTGAAGAATTTACTGCCTGTTATAAGAAAGTTTTAAAAGAATTTGAAGATACTAATAATCCTTAATCTTATAATTAAAAAGTAATTGAAAGAAAGATAAATTAGCGCTATATTACCTCATTTGTATATGAAAATAAGTAGGATACGGAGACGTTGGTATCTGGAGATGTTATAGAAATGATTATTACTTAATATTAAATAATGATATGAAGCCCTTGTTCTTTTAATTTTTCAATGTATTCCGGCATTTCAATCCAGTAATTTGCTTTTAAATTTAGTGATTCAAGACAGGTTAAGTTTTCAATGCATTCGGGTAAGTTTCTTAACTTATTATTACTTAGATTTAGTATTTTCAGCATCAGCAATTCTCCGATTGAATCTGGAATTTCTACCAACTTATTCGAGCTAAGATTTAGACGTCTCAATTTCATAAGGAGCCCTATTGCGTTTGGCAACTTCTCGAGGTTATTTAATCGCAAATCCAGGTATTCAAGGTGAGAAAGAAATCCAATATTTTTTGGCAAATTTTCAAGGTTGTTTCTCCTAAACGCTAAATTCTTAAGCGATTTGATTTTTAGAATTTCACGGGGCAGGGTGTTCAATCCACAGTTGAAAAGGCTTAATCCAGTAATTTCGTCCCCTTCCTTAATGTAGCAAGTTGAGCTTACCGTAAATTCCTCTTTGAGAGGGACAGGGTGATTGATTAGCTTTTCAAGTGAATGAATGATATTTCTTTCTGTATAATCCACATCAGGTATATCTGAGATTCCGCTGTGCCCATCATATCCTTCTAATTTAGGTAAAGGTTCACCACATTTCGAGCAAAACTGAATCTGGGGTGAACACAGAAAACTACAATGTGGACAAGGTATTTTTACAACTTTATGTTTAAAGGGGCTTTCTACTGGCTTATCTTCTTCAATTTTTCCCGTTATTGCAGTCTTTAAATCTAAGAACTCTTTATAGAAAAGATTTTCCAAATAACCTTTATCTTCATATAATTTCAATAATTCCCGCAATTTCTCATTACTTTCAGAATTCTCTTCCAGAAATTTTAGTTCTTCAGCGTTTAATAGCGTATCACCATCTTCTTCAGCCTGGTTAATGTAAAGATGGAGCCAATAATATTGATTATTAGATAAGTATTTTTTTAATTTGTAATGGAGCAAGAAGGACGTAAAGAAATCATGTGTTTTGGCAAATGATTCTAGCCATCGGGTTTCTATATCAGTTAATTCTTTCATCTGTTATTCATTAAGAAAGATTGATATTAAATTTTATATATTCAGAAAAAGATAAGATGGTAAAAAACAAAACCTAAGAGTCTCTCTATAGACTAAATTATAATACTGAAGTATAAAAAAAAAATGAAACTAAATTTATTCAATTACTTTTTGCTAGTATTTTTGGTAGCAGCTCTTTGAGCTCTAGCTTTAAAATCTAGATTCTTACCAGTTTTGTCAGCATGGGATTGGATTCTACGAGCTGCTTTTGAAGTCATTTTATTCTTTCCCATATTCTTCACCTCCTTTTTTATGATTAAGAATAAATAGTGGTGTGCGAGTGTTTTCATTAAACACACCAAATTTTAATTAAATTAAATAATAACAATCTTCACAATAATAGTGTCGATATTTCGTATTCACAAAGGCTCTAAATAATTCAGCATTTAGACCTTTCCAAATTTCTTCAAAGGAATAATTTTGACAGTTTCCATAAATATAAGGATTTAACATATTACAAACGGTAAGGTCTCCATTGTATCTGATATAAACTTCTTCCCAAGGGTTTTTACAATGCAGTTGACATGACGGATTGGATATATTTTTATTAATTGGAATTTTACCAATGTGATCTGGTAATTTTAATATAACATTATAAGCTTCTGCTATTTTATGTGCTTTTTGAAACTGTTCCATTATATTATCGAATTGCTGATATATCCAATCATTTTGATGTGAGTTTAATCTTACAACATTGATAATCACGCCTCCTAAACCCATCTCAGCAGCAAATTTAACCACGTTAGTTATCTCGATATTTTATCTCATCAAGTTCAATAATTATTTACTCACCTTATTTTTTTATTAAATTTTTATTTATTTGTTGGACAGCAGGATTACTGTTAACTATTTCTTTTCAAAAATTATGATTTATTTATATTACAAATTATTATTTTACGTTCTTTTACGAGGATTATATTAAATATTTCATTAATAATAATAAATATTTATTTTTAGCTTAAATAAGATTTGAAGTTATAACACGCAAGAGGCACCCTTTCTTTTTATTGGAAAAACCTATAGCTTTATATATCATATTAACAAAAGGGCAATTATCGAGAAGGATCTCATAAAAATGTGAGGTCCACTCTATAAAATAAAGAACGGAAAAGGAGTGATTAAACATTACGGTAGAATATCCCGAATATATTGTGTGTCCTATATGTCAATCCAAAATAAGCATGGATTATAGTAAAAGAGGGGTGGCATATACAGATGGTATTTATAACATATCTACTATGACTCCAGGTCTTAGAGACGCGGGTCGTCGTTCTGTAAAACCAGGGGATACATATATGATGATCAGTATATGCACTCATTGTAAAGGAATACTTGGAGTTAGTAGAGGGGGCTAAAGTTGAATTAGGGAGTGCATTATCTATAAAATTGAGAGTTAAAATTTTTTTTTATTATTCTCCTTTTATAATTGGATTTTTACTCATATCAAATAAGTATTTTACCAGTTATAATAAGCGTTCAGTTATTAAATTTTGGCTATGATAACAGAAAGGAAAGAAAAGCTAAGACTACTACTCCTGTCATTATGAAAGATCAATCTCAATAAAGAATCCTCTTAAAAGAGTAAATGGATTAATGGGCCCTAAATTAAAGAGATAACTCTAAAAATCTATTCAAAATAACTGAACTAAAGTATTAACTTAGATTTCGCAATAATTTATTTTTTCTATAATAATTATTTTTTAATAGTTTAGAATTATTGGGCTAGTTATAGGATAGCAAGTGTTAAAAAAATTTAAAATGCTTCAAGCAAGTAGTGTGAAGAAGAAGAAAATAAAGTGCCCTTTATGTAGTGTTAAATTCATTCCAAGATTTTTTCATCTCGAGAAATCGAAATTCGAGGTAAGTGCTCCCGTTCACATAGTAAATAAATTTAAATTTAAGAGTTCAAATGGAGGGTTTCAACCTCCGAATATAGTTAGTCGCTCTTGGGTTACAATTTGTCCCGAATGTAAATACGTTATTAAATTTGCAGCGGAAATCGGGAAAAAAGAATATTTAGACGAAGATTCGAGATCCATCCTTCATTTTCGAGAATTCAAAGAAAATGGAAAGCATTATGAATATAAATTCCATAATCTTGATAAACCCTATAGGGAAGCCCATTATTATAATACAGACCTAATAGGGGAGTTAAAACAGAGGATTTTAAAGGTTTTAGATGATTTAGTTTTACCCGACTGGGGATTTTTGTATAAGATGTGGAAGATTGATTCTCAGATTGATTCATTTAAATTTTTAATAAGATTTTTATCACATCTAGAGAAATATATTGAGTCATTGAAGATTACGATTGATTTAGACACCACTATCGCAAAAATTGGGGCTTTATATATACCATATGAAATAAAAGAGAATATTATAAATCTTATTAGAATTCGAGAAAAAGCGGTAGTCCAATATTACGACCTAAGTGAAAAAGATGAAAAGCTTTTACAAAAAACTTATATTGAATTAGCAATGGAATTAATTTTTCAAGAAATGGCGTCTCTTCATTTAAATAAAGCAAATATTAAGGAAGATCCCCGTGCTCTAGATAAAGAATTTTATTATTTAGAATTGAAAGAGCTACTTCAGAATTATGTAAAGAATACATTGTACATACGTGAGGAGACATCTCATTTTGTAATAACAATGCTTAATCGACTTAAAATAACACTAGGCTAGAGAATTTCTTTTTTTTATTATTATATCAACTGTTTGTTGAAATTTTATAAAAATTTGCAAATTTCTATAAAAATCAAAAATATGTATCTCTCACCTTTTTTAAATTTTATAATTATGTTTTATTCTCTTAGTATTTTTTATATCTCAAGCAGTCGGCTTTACAGAAAAAGAAAAGGAAAGAATAAAGCAAATAAAATGAAAAAAGAACTTTCAAAGGAAGAATTATAAAAATTTATTATTTAAATAGTTAAAATTATAGAGATTTATAGATGAAGCAAACCATAAAATTTCGATTGCATCCAACGGTTTCGCAAGAGCAGAAATTACATGAAATCATCGCTATTTATAATAAAATCAAGCGAGTGGGATATAAACTCTTTTTTCAGTTAAAGGATTCTAATCTCACTAACACAGAAAAATGGAACTTAATCCAGCCCCAATTAATGGAACTTTGCCATAACAATCCGTATGTGAATAGCATCTTAAAAGATAATGAGACAAAGCTTGCTCAACAGCAAACATGGTATGAAAAACGTGAAAGATACCTGAAACATCAAATTATCACAATTATCAAGAAGATTGAACAAGTAAAACAAAAAGACAAGAGAGATAGGAGATTAAGGGGGCTTTATTCCCGTTTATATTCAGTTCAGAATAAATTAATTTCTTTACGATTAAAACCTGTCGTATTTGGTACGAAAAAATTGTTTCGGGAGATGATTTTAGGAAATATAAGTAAGGGGGAGTTTAGGATAAGAAGAGACTCCTCATTTTGTTGCGTGGGGAAGAGACAAGGAATTAATTTAAATCTAAAAATTCTTCCTGACATGACTCTAAAAATTCGTACGTTTTCTAAGGATAAAGATAAAAAATGGTTGATAATTCCTTTTATCGTTAACTATGTACAAGAGAAATGGTTTCACGAGATCCTCAGCTTAGAATTATATCAAGTAGAAGTAGTAAGACGAATTATTAGAGGAAAAGTTCGATATTTTGCTCACATCTCCTATGAAATTCCCAAATCAAAACAATGCCATGGTTTTGAAAACGGAGCAGTAGGACTTGACATGAATTATAATTTTATTTCTCTATGTAATGTAGATAAAGAAGGTGATTTCAAGAGCTATCATGAGATCTTCTTTAATAACTTACACACATATCGTAAAAACAGGCGCGCCGATTATATCAGTTATAAGATGGATAAAGTGGTTAACTATTGCATTAATAAAAAGAAAGGACTGGTGATTGAAGACCTATCCTTTAACCAGGAATTTTCTTATAGTAAAAAACGCAATAAAAAATTAAGCAATTTTAAAACATCAGCATTAGAATTATTAGAACGAAAGTGCCTTAAAAGAGGTATAGCAATAAAAAAAGTGCATCCTGCGTATACTTCTTTAATTGGCAAGTATAACTATTCACGCTCACGTAATTTATCTAGGCACGTATTAGCAAGTTACGTGATTGCTCGAAAAGGTCTGGGGTTTAAGGAAGAGATTCCCACCATTTATAAGTGGTTGCTTGCACAAGTCGGGGACGCTATAAAGCCCCGTTTGAAACCAAGCAGTCCCTACTATAATTGGGCTAGACTCCACGATTTTTTCAAGTATTGTGGGATAACGTCCTTCAAGACTTCCGAAGTAATGAAAAAAGCATTACAAATGAAGTATGTCTTGAACTCGGTGACGAGCGAACAGCCTGATAACCTTAGGGCTGGCCTTTGCCCCTCAGGAAGGGTTGATGATTGGAATAAATTTTGGAATTTTATAGAAATTTCCAAGTGTTTATAAATAAGTGTAAGGTTATGAGTTAAATCCAAAAATTACATATATTAATTAAAAATGTGAAATTTATATGCTGAGATTTTCTTATATATTCTTAGAGTAGAAGGATATGGAGTGTGGATTAAAACGATAGTTATATTATCGTATTTTCATACAAGAATAGGGCCATCAATATTTTATTCATTTCCAAAAACTAAGGTAGATGAAGAAGTAGTAGATAGAATATATGAGCTTATGAATCAACCGAAGAAGGAAGAATTTTTGACGCAATCTTTCGAAAGTTTAAAGTTATTAAATTATTACTTTCAAATTTACTCAGACTGGGCTCGGGGTAATGAAGAAATGTTGATGCTTTCAATAATGACTAATCAGCAAATTTCACTTGAAATTGAAGAGACTATTTCTAATTTAGGTAAAAAATTTTCAGAAAAGATGCAATCGAATGAGGACATTTTTACTGGGTTCTACATAAAGGAATTAAACAAGTATGATGAAAGTGACAAAGAACGTATAAGAAAAAACGATTCCTTAATCAAAGAGGGGGTACAGGATTTATATTGGGAAATTTTGGAGGATACACGAAAAATATCAGAAGAAGAGAAAATAACATTGCTATTAGATGACCGGTATATATTTGAATCCTTAGAAAAAATGTCAAGAGAGGTGAAGAAAATCAGTAAAGAGATTAGTTTATCCGAGGATTCTCGGAACGCGAACTCTAATATCAGAGATTCGGTTTCAAATTTAAATAAAATCATTGATGATTTATATGAAGGATACATAGAAAAAATGACAGAGCTTGATATTGAGGATGAAAACGGCTTGTTTTCCACAGAAGAAGAATTGGAGATTGATGCCCAAAAAAGCAAAAAAGAGTTAATTCGAGTTTTAGAAGGAGAAGTTAACGGAAAAAAAGTAAGTGAAGGAAATGATAAGAAGAAAAAAGAAGAATGAAATTCCTTCAAATATTTTAGATGAAGAGATAACGGGAGAAATTAAGAACTAGGTTCAAGCTTGGCTTCTGAATCAAAATAAAAAATTTTAAACATTTAAATCAATGTAATATAGAGAAGCTCATATCATTATTTTTATTAGGAATTTGAACTTTGATGCAAATATATCAACTTCGCAATCTCATCAAACATCTCAGCAACATTTTTTCATAAAATTATATGATTTTTCCATAATATCTTGTCTATTAAACTTTTTACTAACAAATTCTTATAAATAAGCAAAAATTTAGTGGATAATAAAAGTATTTTTAGAAAGAGAGTTTATTGTATTGAAAACTATAATAATCCATGGTAGCCCAAGAAAAAATCAAAACTCAGACACTTTAGTTGATTATTTCATAAGAGGATTGAATAAAAATGGAGACAAGGAAGTAAAACATTTTTATACCAACGAATTAAATATTAAACCATGTCAAGGATGTCTAACATGCGCAACATCAGTAAATCATAGCTGTGCTATAAAAGATGATATGGAAGAAATTTATTCAGCATATAAAAAAGCAGACACGATAGTTTTTGCCACTCCTATGTATTGGGGGTATATGACGGCTCAATTAAAAACTGTATTCGATAGAATGGAGGCCCTTGCTTGGGAGGATTTTGGAAACAAAACATTTGTAGTCATAATTACTTATCGCCATCACTGTGAATCAACAGTTGCATTTTTTGAACGGATAGCGCCATTTTTTAACATCAAATTATTCATAATTATATGCTGTACCTATAATAAAGACGAACAAAAAGATATTCCAATTAATATGTGCCAAGATCAATTAGAAGAAGCGTATCAACTTGGAATTGATATAAGTAATATAGAAAAAGAGAAGATTTGAAATAAAAATAGTACATAAATACCAATCATAATTAATGTAATGTCCGTTTTTTATAGATATTAGTATTTATATATATACAAAATTTGATGCAAATGTATCAGCTTCGTAATCTCATCAAACATCTCAGCAACATTTTTTCCTGTTCTCAAAGAAATTTCCATACAACCTGTTAGATTGAATTTATTTTTGATTTTGATTCCCTCTTCTTTGGATACTACTCGGTTTTCTTTTAAATCAAATTTATTCCCTACCAAGAGTATCGGAATATCTCCTCTGGATTGAACCCATTTATTTGCTCTAATAGTGTGAATCCATTTAGGGACACTATTCATAGAATTGATGTTAGTGATATCATACATTATTATTGCTCCTAACGTTCCAGATAAATAAAATTTAAAAAGCTTTTCGTATAGTTTAAGATTAGAAAGAAACCAAATCTGTAATCTAACACTATGGTTATTTAATACTATGTCTTTTGTGGCAAAATTTACTCCAATAGGGGCACGAGGATTGTAACCCCGTGAGTTTAAATAGTCGAGTACTAAAGTTGATCTTCCCACATTATCATCACCTAAAATAACTATTTTTAACATAAAATCAGGAGAGACCCTTCTTTGAAACCAAGTAGGTTTATAACCTCTCAATGCCTGTTTCTCTTCTCCATTAAGATGATCGAGATATCCTTCTGAACTTAAGAAAAATCTTGAACTTTTAGTGCCCTTATTAAATCTTATTACTATTTCTTCCTTGAAGACTCTTCGGGCTGGTTCGAATTTCAGTTCTACTAATTTTTGTAATAACGGAAATGCTATATTTGTATGCAAAATGTCTGTATTTAATCCGTTCTCGAAAAATGCCTGAATGTTTGAACAATGTCCCATGAATTCTTCTTCTGGAGATATCATATATTGGACTCTCTCCTTTGATTTAAATAATTCTATAGTCTCATCAATTGATTTAATATCATCATAACTGTGAATACTCTCAACTGGAATATTTATTAGTAAATGGGCACAAATAATGAATGGTTTATTCTTGATATAGATATGAGTCTTGTTATTTATTAATCTTAAGTCCACTAAATCATTTATCTTAAATATCTTATCTGGCTTTTCTCTCCTTTTCTTAAATAATCCCATTTTTATACTAATTCGTCCCTTTTTTTATGACTTGTCCTTCCAAGTATTGATAAAAAAATATAAATATATAAATGCACATTTTTGTCAAAAATTGATTGGAAGGTGATATATGAATGAAAATGATTACAGGTGTGGATATTTTAGATGAAGAGATAAGGGAGAAATTAAGAATAGAAAATATTCTTAAGATAATCAATAACTTTACATAAAAATTATCTTTTTAAATGTGTAGTGTGAATATTAAATAATAATGAATCAACTTTCATATTGATAAACTAGAGAGGATTAAATTAATGGATAAAGAAGAACAAAAAACACACAATCAAATTTTAACTAAAACTTATAAATGGGACATTTATTTAGGAATTCTACTAACAATTTTTGCTGTTTTATTAGGTGGCGTGGCTTTTATTTTTATTATGATGTTTGGAGGTGAATTTTTAATCGTTGCTGAGAATGAGTGGATATTATATGTGTTTACTGCGTTATTAATTGGTGGAACAATATATAGTGTGATTATGGCTGTATTAAGTAAAAGATCAGACAGATTACGAGGGTTATTAATTGAAAAAATCTCGAATAAAAATGCCAGATTAGCTTGGTTATTATTTTGGGCGATATGGAATATATTTGTAGGTATTGTGCTTTTTTTTATTTTTAGATTACTTTATTTAGGGTCAGCAGAAGCTATACCCATCATTCTAATCGTAATTCTTGGTATTCCTTTTTTTGGATATGCTGCTCTTCTTATAATCGGTAGCATCAAATTATTTTTGGAAAAATTTCGATTTAAGAGGGAAGCTCGGTTGATGAGAGGTTTAACTGTATCAGGAATTGTGTTTCTATTTGTGTTTGGTTCATTTGGAGTTATAATGGCATTTTGGAATCCACAATGGGCTAGTGGTGTTCAGCGTCAAAAGATATTTGTAGGAAATCAGATAGGTCGTGGGTATCGAATTCCTGCTTTAATTGTATTGCCTAATGATATCATGTTGGCATTTTGTGAATCTCGGTGGGATGCGATGGCAGATTGGGGAGATATAGACATTGTAATGAAGAGAAGCTTTGATGGAGGTGAGACATGGGGAGATTTGCAGGTTTTACAAAATAGAGGAGAACATACGGTGCATAATCCTTGTCCTATATTCGATAATGATACTCAAACACTATTTTTACCGTTCTGTGTAGATTATAAGCGGATTTTTATTATGAGTAGTACTGATCTTGGAATTACATGGTCAGAGCCTAGAGAACTTACACAAGAGTTAGATTCCGAAGGATTATACTGCGCAACAGGGCCAGGTAATGGAATTCAAATGTCAAATGGTCGATTAATTATTCCAGCGAATATCGGAGGTGCTTGTGTTGTTTTTAGTGATGATAATGGAATTACTTGGCAAAAAGGAGCTTATGTTGGAGAAGGTGAAGAACCACAAGTATTTGAAAGTTTAAATGGGTCGCTGGTTATTAATTGTCGTGTTGGTCGAGGTGGAAACAGATTAATAGCTTGGAGTTATAATGGCGGAGAAGCATGGGAATCGTATTATTATGCAAAAGATCTTCCTGAAGCTGGCACTCAAGCATCCGTATTCCGCTTCACAAATACATCTACTCATATGCGATCTCGAGTGTTATTTTCTAACCCTAATTTCTTTTCTCGAGGACATTTTACTCTCAGGATGAGTTATGATGAGGGAGAAACATGGAATGTTTCGAAACAGGTCTATGCAGGACCTTCAGCCTATTCTTCCATTACAATCTTATCAGATTATACCATCTGCATATTGTTTGAAGCTGGGAAGTACGATTTGCGTGAATCTATAACTTTAATAAAAGTGGATATTGATTGGCTAACAGATGGACAGGACAAGCTAGTTTCTAAATAAATACCAAGTTACAGATATGACTGAAATCAAAATTGGTTTAGAGAAAATTGATTTATTCCTATTGATAAATTTTTAATTCACTCTATTGTATAAAAATTGGTCTTTAGAAATCAAATAATTTAATTGAGCGATATTATTTTATTTCTACTCGTTTTTTTTAATATCGTAATCAAGTAAGAATGGAGGGTGAAAGTAATATTTATTATTCCAAAGTGTTACCAAACATTTTATAATCTTATACAATGTGCTTAGCAATTTTTGAAAATTGTAAGCATATTTAAATTCTTAATTTTCTATTTATATACCATGACAATAACAAATATAAGCAATCATGGACGCATAACGATTCCTTCAGAAATAAGGAAGAAATATGGATGGAAGGATGGTGATAAAGTAATAATTATTGATCACCCTTTAGAAGGAATTAAAATATTACCTTATCTTTCGGATAAGAAAATGCAATCAATATTAGATAAGGAGACAGGTATCAAGATCATTGAAGAAATCTCTAAAGAACGCAAAAAAGAAATAGAACATGATAAAAATAAATTATATCAGGGGAAATCTTAATGAAGAATACCATCTTTCTTGATTCGGGGGTTATTACTTTATACCAAAGTAATCATGAAGAAACACTTAAAAAGATTAAGACTAAAAAAAATCAATTTAATTTCATATCTTCAGAATTAAATTATATTGAACTATTTAATCATTTATGCAGAGAAAAAGGAAAAATCAACGCTCAAATTATAATGGAAAATCTCCGTCAAGGTAATATAATCAAGTTTATACCTCTTAGCAAAAACATATCAATATTGGCGGGAGAACTTAAGTGTAAGTATAAATTCCTATCAATAGTGGATGCAATAATGATTGCTGAAGCGCTAACTCGGAAAATATTTATTTACACTACGGAAACTCACTTTAAGGATGTGGAAAATCTCAAAGTCAAAAAAATTGATTATTAAATGAAGAGAAAAACAAAATCTATTTTTAAGAATACTATTTTTATAATATCTTTAACTTTGATGTTTGAAAGCTTTACTTGGTATAATGTCCAAGTATAAGTTTTCCTTGTTGACGATATAAGGAATATTCCAATTAACACAAACCACAAACTATTGAAAGAGCGAATCAATTTTGATTCCATATTAATTTACAAAGATACCCTTGAGCCTATAATTACTATATATTCACCTCTTGAGGGTGAAAAATTTGCGAGTACACCTCCAAATTATAATTTATCTATAATTGAAGTGAATTTAATCTCTACATGGTATATAATAGAAGGAGTCTCCGGAGAATTTGATTTTACAGAATTAAATGGTTCTATCGATCAAGATGCATGGGATGCTATACCTGAAGGAGAAATTATAATAACTTATTATGCCCAGGATAGAGCAAGAAATATGGTTTCTGAAAGTGTAGTTGTTATAAAAGGTAAAATTCTCCAACAACAAGCACCAGCAATTCCAGGATATAATCTCTCCTTTATAATCGGTACTGTATTCATAATATTAATTCTTAGAAAAAAAAAATGAAATATCATAAAATTAATTAAATTCTATTTTTTTTTCGAAATTAATGTATCATTATAAATGACTCCACCAACAAAAAGTAAAATCACACTAAATATCCATAGGAAAATTATAAGAATATCCTGATTTTTATTGGGAAATTCGTTAAAATAAAATATAAGATAAAGAATAAATGCTAATTAGCCCTAAAGATTCAATATTATATCCCCAGAACATTTTTCACGAGAATTTAATAAACATTTATCGATTTCAGGCTCAATGGTATGGCTTATACCCAGAGCATCCAGCCAGCAACTAACACGGTATATTATGCCACATTCATATTGTTTGTTAACTCCAATCATTTTCATGCCGTTGTAGGCAAAACATCGGTTCATTTCCCAATGCATCCGATTATTTTCAGGGAAGGTATATTCAAAATCCATAAAATCCCCTTTTAATACACTAAAGCCATTAATAATAAAATCCTTTAATTGTTCAAACGTTTTTATTTTTACGTTTTCCCATCCCATTGTCTTTTTTATTCTTTGCATTTCAACTTCTGAAAGAGTTTTAATAGCTGCTTTATTTAGTTTGTTAGCAGTATCAACTCCTAATTCACGGACACAGTTATAAAACCATGAACCGTCATGAGTCATCCAACATTTTATAAGTAATTCTTTTAATTGATTTTTATCAAGTTGATCAAATAACGTCATTTCCATAATAATTATCACGGTGATTATGTTTAAAAAAGTTTGAAGTAATTGAAATATTCTTAATTAATAAATAATTATCGAGTGAATCTTTTATTTTATGCTTTTGAAAGTCATAAAAGGCAGTTATAGCGTCTTTATCTCCAAATAAAAAAAAAATGTTACTGAGTTATTTTAAGTTTTCTTTTTACAAGTAAATTACTTACTAGACCTGCCAATCCAAGGCCAATAGAAATCCCTCCCGGAATTACCATTCCAAGGGCGATTGAATTTGCATAAGTAGTTGCATCTGAAGGCAAATTCATTTCTTCTTGAGCGAGATATGGCATTATATTGTCTCTAAACTTTGGTAGCCAACTTAAAATCATCATCATTTCATCATCTTCTAAGTAATTCACAGATTGTAATTCAGCAGCTATAGCGGAGTTAGGATTTCTTACTGCTGACAACCATTTACTAAGACCTATTTTGTTTACTATTGAAAATTCGCTTGAAATATCCCAAAGCAATTCTGCTGATTTTAATGACATATTAGTTGGCAATACAGACATATCTATGCCCTGATATCCCACTTCAAGTCCATATATTGTGCCAGCTTTTAAAGGGAGTGGAAATCCATGAGGATAGAGAATTTTTCCTTCTGCAGTGCCATTTGCCCACTGTTCCAAAAATAAAACTCTTGCATATTCTGTGATACTCATACCTACTCCATCTGGAGGTGCTAGTTTCATAAGTTCAGGGACAATATTTTCTTGAAAAGATTCCTCAAATAACCAATAGAGTATCATATCCATTTGAGTTTGCGTTAGAGTGAATTCACTCATCAACGCATCCTTAACAGTATTATTAGTATAAGCCGTAATCCATTGTTCAATTCCAGTATCGTTAGTTAGAGCATTTGGGTAATTAATTTCGTCAAAGAGTGCCGAAGCGGACATTAACGTAATGCCTGAGGGTGTTTCCCGACCCACTTCAAATCCAACAAGAGTATCAGTTACTCCTTCGAGTATATCACTAAAATCAATTCCTCCCGGATATAGAGTTTCACCTAATATTGTACCATTAGCCCATTGTTCCAATAATAACACTCTCGCATATTCTGTGATACTCATACCCACACCATCGGGAGGGGGCAGTTTCATTAATTCAGGAACAATATTTTCCTGAAATGATTCCTCGAACAACCAATAGAGGATTATATCTGTTTGAGTTTGCGTTAAATTGAATTCATCCTTTAATGCATCTTTTATTGCATTATTTGCATTAGCAGTAACCCATTGTTCAATTCCATCATCGTTAGTTAGGGCGTTTGGGTAATTAATTTCGTCGAAGAGTGCCACAGCGGATTTTGTTGTAATATTAGATGGTGTTATACGCCCCACTTCAAATCCAACAAGAGGTTCATCTATACTTTCAAGCAATTCACTAAAATCAATACCACCTGGATATAGAATTTCACCTAAAATTGTGCCATTAGCCCATTGTTCCAATAGGAGCTCTTTTGCAAACTCAGTTATAGATTTACCTATTCCCTCTGGAGGGGGTAGCTTCATAAGTTCAGGAACGATATTGTCCTTGAAAGACTCTTCGAATAACCAGTAGAGAATCATATCCATCTGAGTCTGTGTTAGATTGAATTCATTCATTAAGTTATCCTTAATAGTATTATTTGTATAAGCAGTAATCCACGGGTCAATTCCAGTATCGTTAGTTAGGGCATTCGGGTAATTAATCTCATCAAAGAGCGCTAAAGCTACTTTTCGAGTAATATTAGATGGGGTTATACGCCCCACTTCGAATCCAACAAGAGTTTCGTTTATGCCTTCGATCATTTCACTAAAATCGATTCCTCCTGGATATTGGACTTCACCTAATATTGTACCATTAGCCCACTGTTCCATGAAAAGGGCTTTCGCAATTGCGTTAACTGAAAGAAGTCCCGCTAATTCTGGCATATATTCTACATGCAAGTTATTTTGAATTATAATAGGGATAATTAAATCAATTAAGTAAACACATACATATTCATGTAATTTTGTTAATTGATCCCATGTACAATTATAGTTTTCTTGCATTATTTCCTTCAATTCATTAGTCTCGCTTGAATTCGCATTATAATACTGATCTAAAAATAGTGCAACTCCAGCTCCTGTTGATGTATCATTAAGAAAGCCTTGAATGCTAGGAATATATCCTGGAACTGTAGTGCTGTTGCCAAATAATACCCTATTTTGAGCATCTTCAGTAAAATATAGAGGTTCAGTATGATAATGTGATACGCCGCTAAAAAAAACCCAAACTCCGATAGTGTCATTATTAAAAAAATTTTCTATCCCAATAGGAGGATAATATGTACCTAAAACAGTTCCACCATCCAGTGCCATAACTTTAATTAATACAGCTACAAATGTAGCTTCTACCATATCTTCTACAAATGAGATTCCCTCATCTCTGATTCCTCTAAGGGCTTGTGGAATTCCCTTCTCTTTAATCATGGGTTCAATCATAGGTATTGCTGAATCTCTAATTCCTCTAAGAGCCTGTGGAATTCCTTTCTCTTTAATCATGGGTTCAATTATAGGAATCGCTGTATCTCTAATTCCTCTAAGAGAGCGTGGAATTCCCTTCTCTTTAATCATTGGTTCGATTAATGGAATCGCTCCTTCTTCAATTCCTAAAAGACCTTCATCAATAGAATTTGCTACTCTATTATTAATATAATCCCCAATTAGAATACCTCCAGGTATTAAACCTGATCCTAATGTAAGTAGCACAGCAGAGAGAATTAATATTTTTTTAGACATTTTTTTCACCTTGATAATTAATGATCAAGAATAGTTATCACATATATATATTAAATTTTTGATAGATTAATATATAAATATATCTTTTGTAAGTTACTGAAAGATATCTGAACTTTTTTTAAAGGTGTTAAGATCAACGGCTAACAAAAAGAACACTATTAATCATGAATTTGTTATTTTAGAATGTATTAGAGATAATCCTGGAGGAATAACTGCTTCAGACATTGTTAATATTACTAATTTCTCAAGGAACACAGTTTCTAAATATGTGCTTAGTCTTGAGCGTACAAATCAAATATTCAGCAAAAAAGTAGGAGCATATAAATTATTTTTTGCTAAAAAAGAAAAATTCATTCCTTTTGAAACTGCTATAACGTATTATAAAGCTCTATTATCGAAATTTAAAAAGTATTTACCAAATAATGAGGATGTGGCAATACAGATCGGAAGAGAAGCAGCAAATGATATTAAATTTTCTTTTGGGCCGAATATTCAGAAACAATTGAGAGGTTTAAAAAGTCATCCCATTTCGAGGCTATTTTTAGAAAGTTTTAAGGCTTTTTATTCTGCTTATGATATTTTTCAACCAAATATCGATATAACAATATTGAAAATTGATCCAGAAGGGAAAAATGCCACGTATAGATTCAAGAATTCAATATTTTTAGAAGATACTGATGACTTCATATATCATGTTTATATAATGTGTGGTATTTCTGAAGGTATATTAAAAAAAGCAATAAATAGAGATGTGTTATGTGAAGTTGATCAAATCTATGTCTCTAATAAGAAAGAAGAGTCTTTTTTTGATTTCATTATCACAATTAAGTAAGGGTTGAAGACCATGAAAATAATTGTTTTACGCCCTAGGTTGATAATTTTAATCATCTAAATGAGAATACAAATATAATTATAGTCCATATTCATATATTATTAGATTCATTTTTCCTTTTATTCATAGGACAAAAAGGAAAAAAGTTAAAATGCTGCATACTTTTTTGATTTTCCATTAAGTTCCATGAAAAAAATGAAAAACTGATTAATTTATTCCAAAATATTTAAATATGGGGCTTTTCATGGGTAGTAATGCAAATAATTTTTACAAAAAAGGATATTATACTTTAAAGAAAAACGCGATAAAGAACTTAGATAGGATAAGATAATATTAAAATGTATGATGCAATTTTAAAAACCGTCATTTTAGGCGATACTGATTCTGGTAAAACAACATTGGTAAAGCGATTCATTACTGATATATTTGATTATAATTGCTTAAGGACAATTGGAGTTGATTTTCAAACTAAGGATTGTGAGCTCGATGGAAAGGAATTAAAGCTAATGATTTGGGATTTTGCCGGGCACAAACGGTTTCAATATATGTTTCCTGAATATTTATACGGCGCTTTGGGAGGCATTTTGATGTATGATATAACAAATTACTCTTCCTTTTCTCATATTGGTAATTGGTTATCACTAATACAAAAAACTAACCAAAGATTTCCAATTATATTACTTGGTGCTAAGTTAGATTTAGATTTTATTAGAGAAATCCCTCGAAAAGTGGGAGCGAGAGTTGCCAAATCGATGGGTTTAAATGGATTTATTGAATGTTCCAGCAAAACTGGTGAGAATATCGAGCTGTTATTCGAATCATTGATGCGATTAATGCTAAATAACATGGTAATCAACGAAGGAAAAATGATAGAACTTGAAGAAATATGCTGA
This sequence comes from Promethearchaeota archaeon, assembly GCA_016840085.1. GTDB lineage: Archaea > Asgardarchaeota > Lokiarchaeia > Sigyniarchaeales > SOKP01 > Loki-b32. The sequence goes on along the minus strand of JAEOTA010000019.1, from coordinate 53,974 downwards.
AATTTTAAATAAAATTATCATTTGATATTTATCTTGTTCTTCAAATTCGAGTAATTCTTTTAGTTTTTGAGAGTGAGTCTATTAGATCTATTCGGGGGTTTTTACCTTCAATTATTCTCTTAACATCTTCTTTAAACGATTTTAATAGTTGTATCTTATCTTGAATAGGTAAAGTGAAATGCCCTGTAAATTTCTCAACAAACTTTTCTTTAATTTTTCTTAATATTGGCGTTATAATTTCAGTCTTTGCTTTTGGTTTAGTTTTTATAATAAAGAGGAAATTAGTTAATTTTTCTTTAATTAAAAAGAATTTATTTTTATCTATGTCAACTTCTTTAATTTCATCTACTTCCATATTTTTTGCAACTGCTCGTAACGCATAGATAAAATGAGATAATAAAGTGAGATTAACTTCAGAAGTTCCTTTGATATAATTTTCATAACTAAAAATATTTGCACCAGAGCCATCTATAATGTGAATCCAAATTATTTCATCCATATTGTAAAACTTTATATTGTAATTTCTTATTTCAAGATTTAATGTTTTAGGATTTTGTTATTGTTAAATTGGTTGATATTATTTGTTTTAATTTTATTAGTTATTCTTCTAAATTTAAACTAATTGGTTGAAATATCTTTTTATTAATCAAATCGAATATTACATTAGTCGTCTCAGGATCGAACTTTTGATCAGGCATTAAAAATGATGTGTAGAAATAATCTAAATTGGTTTGGTTCATAATTTCATTTGCTTTTTGTATGATTGATTTTTCGATAGTGTTAAGTTTGGCTTTCTTATGGAAAGCAATCTTTAATGGTGAGGCAAATGAAACATTTAGATGCTTTTCAATTAATTCACTTAAACCCGCAAATTGAGTAACTTGTCCTCCTTTAAACGCTCGAAGTAGATCTCCATATTTTTCCTTAATATCTTTTGCCAAATTCGTAATTGAATTTGTGAATTCTTCTGAAGGTTTATCTGACAATACAATTATTATCCTAAAATCTTCAGATTCATTCATTAAAATTATTGAATCTTCATAATCTAGACTCAATGTTTCTGATTTGCGATAAGAGCCAGTTAATTCAATCCCGAAGTTTCTTATAGCATCCAAGAATCCTGAAATTAAGCTAGGATCCATAAATCTTCCCGTAATGAATTGTTCATATACGTTTACTCCTGATTTAATATCTGAGATCATCAGATAATTTAGACTGAGGATATCCTTAAATTTATTAGATATTCCCTTAAGTTTTAAATCACTTCTTCTCTTTTTTCTTTTAATTGTTTGATAAGCAGTTAAACTCGTTAAACTCCCACCACCTAATATTACTCCTATTATAATTACTGGAATAAGATTTATATCAAAGGGAGGGGGACGATTGGGAATTATTTTGAATACTTGAGATTTGACGCTTGCATCATTGTAGCTATTCCAATAAATATAGGCAGTCCAATAGCCTAGAGAAGCAGTTGATGTAATATTGAAAGAATACACTGTATCACCTGAAGTTACAGCTATTGTTTTATTATCCAATTCTACTCCAAGTTCGTTATAAAGTAGGAATGTAAAATTTCCTTCTCTAATTAGAGCAATAGCCGAGTATATTAATTCGTTACCTAGTTTAAATTCAGTCCCCCTACTAAGATCTAAGGTAAAATCAGTTTTAGGTGATTTCGTAGTAATTTCCCAGTCAGCATCACCATTAATTGTATTATTCAATATATGTAAAAAATTTCCATTGATCATGATATCATCAGATGATGTAATATCTATATTATCCTTAGATACGACTAAATTATACCAATTATTTGGCAATTCAAATTTAATAGAATAATAATAATTACATCTATTAATCTCAGGAATAATTTTCCAGAAATTATCTTCTTTTACAGATATATTAACAAAAGCATTAGAGAGGAATTGATTTTGTAATTTAAGATGATAATTTAAGTCGAAGAAAAATCTATTAGTTTCAATAGGAATATGCAAAATTTCATCATTAGGAGAAAAATTAATATCTGGTAACTTAAGAGTACCTGAACCCATATGTATACCATTTAAGATTCTATAAGAGACACTGTCTATTTCAGCAGTCATATTGAATTCTTCCGGGTAAACATCTCTCTTCTTAACCGTTTGATCCAATTTATATAAAAATGGTGACCCTTGAATGCCATTTACCCAACCAAATCCATTTTTTTCTGATCTATATAAATTTGGATTATTTGGATCGACATCATTATAATACCACTGATATATTCCTGCGGCTTGAACAAAACCTTGCATAACTAAATAATAATGCCCCTTAGGGAGCGTTATAGGTGAGGTAAAATTCTGATAATTCCATCCATCAACTATTGTATGATTTAAATCTATATATCCATAGATAGTATTATTTGGCGCATTGATTGATGAATTATAACCTCTTATTTGAACAAATATATCATCCAACGTATGGGTTAGTGATGTTTTTATATTAAGATAAGCACCATAAATCGTTATGGTATCATTTAGCGTAATTTGAACACCAAGCCCTTCTAAATCTTGTTTATCTATGAATAAATCATCCTTAGTAGGCGTATCTTCAATTGTTTTTATTTCTCGCTCGTAATATTCAATATTTGTAAAATTCATTACTAAATAAGTGATATCCCAAGTAGATGAGGGTAATTCAATATCTATAGAACTTACATTATTTATTGTACTTTTTTTTTCAGAGAATTCAAAAATTTGAAGTTTTAAAGGAATCGTTAAAGAATTATTATTATCCCCCGCATATGAAATATTGATATTATAAAATAGAACTATAGAAAAAATTAAAAAAAACAGAGTAATAATACCAATATTTTTATTCTTCTTAGAATTTCTCATAATCACTTTTCAAATTATTATTATAATAAGTTGGTATTTAAATTTTTATTTAATATTTTATCAGATTTCATGTTAAAAATAGCAAGAAAGGTTTAAAATAAACATATTGGAAATATGGGTCATTGAATGCCTTTATTGATCGAGATGATGTTTCTATGCCTTCCTACAACAATTCTCTAGAAGAAATTAATACTATTATCCAAACAAAAAATCCCATTATGATTGAAAACGATTCGCAATTTTATAATAAGGATAAAACCAAAATAATTAGTTATAGACTAAGGAAAATATATGAAAAGAAAAATGTGTGTACAATGTGCAGAGAAGAATGGTTTATTACATTCTCATTGTCCTTTTAAAAAAACGCTCAAATTTCGGGGAATAATCTCATAATAATTAACCAGATGGTAGTTATCTATTTTCTCTTTTGTCATTGCAGGAAGTTCATCAATATTTGTTCCTTTTATTATCAAATTTGTTTCTTCTTCAGTGAACTTAGGTCCTGGTTCAGTCCAATTTATAACTTTCTTATTTGCGGGGCACACCTTCTGACAATGTAGACACCCCACTAAACAATTATGCCACTTAGGATCAATCCAATCTGGAAAGGGAGTATCTCCTGGTTGTTCATTATGAAATGTAATACAGCGTTCAGCACGTAAAAGAAAACGATCAGTTGGGATTGCACGCGTTGGGCATTTCCGCGTACAGGCAGAACATTCCTTACATATTTCCATCATTTGTAAGTCTTGCCAATTATCCTCATCAGGAGGAAAATCTGAATAAAATGTTGTTAAGCGATGAAAACTACCCATTCCCGATACATATGTTATATTATTTCTTCCATATTCGGCTAATCCACTATGTACGGCTAAAGTTTTTTGAGGAAGAGTCGCGTAGGCTACATTATAACCCGCTGGTTTCAATATTTCAGTAAGAAATTCAGTCAGCTCGTTAATTAATTTAAGGCTATATAAATATGTGGGAGGAATAAGCAAAGAGATCCTTTTATTATGCAAGCGAAAGACGGCTTCAAATTGAGGTTGTGGAACTGAGATAATGAAAAGAGATTTTATTTCAACTAAATCCACATTTGGTTCAAATTCAAAATAAGGTTTATATTCCTCATAAAAACCAGGATCTAAAAGATTTTGATCATAATAATTTGTAACTGTTTGACGTAAATCTGGAATATGTTCTGCAGAAACAATTTTTCCTTTATAACCTTTCGCTTCTAAGCTTTTATAAAAATTCTCTATGATTTCTTTTCTATTACTCATAATTATTACTCACATTCTTTTTACTTTATATATTTAATCCTTGATAACCCTAATATGTCAAAACTTGAAGTTTTAATTATAGATTAATTCTTGGATCCTCTTTTATTGTTTTAAAGGCAATAAGGGACTCCATATTTTTAATACCGGGTATTTGGCTGATTTCCTTAGTAAGATCATGCAATGCTAGGTTATCCTCTGTTTTAGCTTTTAATAATATATCCCATTCACCAGCAATTTCATGAACTTCCATCACGTTCACATTTTTAGCCACTTCATCTGCAAAATCACAGCAATCAGTATTAATTTCAAGACTTATTTTGATCCAAGCCGTTGTGGGTTTACCCACTTTCACAGGTGAAACTAATGGAACAATTCCCCTTATAACTCCCGAATCTTTCATTTGTTTAATTCTTGAAAATACTGTTGACGTGGGCACCCCAATTTTCTTTGCTAATGTTTTATAGGTTAAACTAGCATCTTTCTGAAACTCGTTTAAGATATTTTTATTAAGATCATCAATCATTTTTATTTAGATGTAGTTTAGTTTTCTTAATAATATCTAGATATTATTCAAGATATTTAAATATTTGTGAATTACAAACAAATATATCTAAGAAAACAAATTAAAGCAAAAGATCCAACTTAAATTAATATTAATAATATAAATAAGGAAGAAATGAAAATAAAGTCTAATTTGGCTCGTTTTAAAAGAAGATGTTGCTAATAAAGCATTGCATTCTCATTTATTATCTTTAAAATATGATAACGCAGTTAATCTATAGTTAGTTCTAAACCATCGAATGATGCTACTGTTTTTGGGAATAGCGCTTTTGCTTTTTCTTCTGCTTTTTTCCTATCCTGTATAGTTTTATAAGAACTTGCATCAAAATGAGTTAGAATTAATTTTTTTACTTTGGATTTTACTGCTACATCAGCTGCTTCTTCAGGTTTGAGATGTGGCCACCCCCACTCTTCTTGACCAAGCTTATAGGAACATTCTGTAATAAAAATATCAGCATTTTTAGCAAGACGATATAAATTTGGACATAAACCAGTGTCAGTACAATACGTAATAATTTTATTATCTAGTTCTAATCTGTATCCTAAACAAGTATCTGCATGAACAAGAAGTCTACACGTAATTGGGAATCCAATATTATGTCTTCCTTCATCTAAATCATGAGTTTGTACTTCTAAAGGTAATTCAATGAATGGAGAAGAAAAAGGATGGTCTATGATTAGATTTATTCGATTTTTTGTCCCCGTATAACCGTATATATTAATTTTTTGATTAAAATGAAACTTAGCAAATATATGAAGCCCTATTAAATGATCAAGATGAAGATGGCTAAGTAATAAAATAATTGGTTTTTCATCATCAATATATTGATCAATCTTATAAATTCCATCACCAGCATCTAAGACAATATAAAATTCATCAGAACAAATTAACGTAGAAATAGTATTTCCTAAATCTGTGGCATACCAGTCATTAGTTCCTAAAAATATAATTTTCATTTTTTTACTAAGTCCAGGTTTGCGGTAATAATAAGAATATGATTTAATTTTAAGTTAAAATTACTTTAATTATTAACTTTTTCCGATTTATATACATCTCACTTCTCATTTTTTAGTTCAAATTTTGTTCTATTTCTCTCCTTCTTTCGGTCATAAGTTTTCGAACTTCTTTAAATTCATTAGTAAAATTTTTATATTGAGGATTTGAGAGAGAAAAGATTAAAAAAAAGTTTAAATCTGAATGAGTTTGTATACATTTCCGTCAAATGCGCAGATATATAATTCATTATGTGCATCAACACCGAAAGATGGGATTTGTAAATCAGTATCAATAAGTTCTGTGTTGTTTACTACGTTCCCTTCAGAATATTCCAATGCCCAGATTCTTCCAGAGACGTAATCTGCATAAATATATTTTCCAATTAAATCTGTTAGAATTGATCCTCTATAGACGTATCCCCCTGTAATTGAATTTCCAAGACTATGGCTATATTCATAGAGAGGATCTACCAATTGAGATACATTTGTTCCGAGATTAAAATCATGAGTTCCTTCCATAGTGTTCCAACCATAATTTTTACCCTTTTCCACTACATCTATTTCTTCCCATGAAGATTGTCCAACATCGGCAGCCCAAAGCGATCCTGTATTACCATCAAAACTAAAACGCCAAGGATTTCGAAAACCAAATGCGAAAATTTCTTCTACCCATCCCTCTGAATTATTGTAGAAAGGATTATCAGTAGGGATAGCATACGGAAAAGCTGAATCTACATCAATCCTAAGAATTGAACCTAGCAATGTTTTTCGATTTTGTCCATTACTTGCGGGATCGCCATTCCCCCCTCCATCTCCTAAAGCTATATATAAGTATCCATCTGGCCCAAAGCTTATTTGACCACCATTGTGATTTGAATATGGTTGTGAAATTTTTACCAGGATAATTTCACTAGATTTATTGGCAATATTAGGATCTGAAGAATTTACTTTAATGCGCGAAAGTATAGAATCTCCTGTTCCAGTTTCCGAATAATAGATAAAAAAATACCCATTCAATGTATAATTAGGATGAAAGGTTAACCCAAGTAAACCTCTTTCTCCTCCATACAAAATTCGATCCTTTAAATCAAGGAAAACTTGATAATTACTAGTATTCTCATGATTTTCAAAAACTATAATCCTTCCATCTTGTTCAACAACAAAAAGCCTATTTGATCCATCTTCTGGATCATATATTCCGACTGGTCTATTAAATGTTAAATCTGGGAAAGCATTTTGAATTTCATATGAGTAGATTTTTAAGGTTGCACCTTGAAAATTTAAAAGAAAAACGATACCAACACCGACAGCAATAATAACTATTATTAAAATTACTAAAATCAACTTTTTTTTCAAACTAATCACAATAAATTAATTCTTTTGTAAATTGACTATGGATATTAGAGGGGGAGATAAATAGAAATAGTTATTCCTTTTAAAATAGAAAGTTCCTTAAAGATATGATTATAATGAAAAGGAGAATTTTAGATTGAGATTTAAGTTTATAATTTTATCAAATTTTTCTGATGATAATTAAGTTAATAGCAATTTTTAAATTTTAAACGCTATGATCTTCGTTTTTAATAACGCAATCTGCTTCTACTTTAACTAACCAATCAGGATAGGTAAAGTCTTTAACTTCCACAAAGGTACATGCTGGTCGTATCTTTGAAAAAAACTCTCCATGGGCTTTAGCAGCCAATTCCCATTTTGAGATATCCTTCAGCATTATTCTCGTTCGAATTATGTTCTCTAAAGAGCCTTCTGCATCTGCAATTGCTCTTTTTATAATTTTTAAACAATGTTTAGTCTGACCATGTTTATCATTCACACGCGTAGTTGTACCATCTGGAGCGCGTGGTGCAGTTCCTGACACTGAGATGAAATTTCCTATTTTTACTGCCCTTGAGAATCCTTTAGATTTTTATATCTATTTAGATGAGATATTATAAATAGATTTATTTGTGGCTGGAGCATGAAATAATTTACAAAAAATAGGCATAATTACGAATAGTCAAAAAATTTTTTTATTAGAAAAATCTATATCTTTTTTTAATTTACTAGCAAAATAGTAAATATTGAGAAGATCTCACAAAATGTGAAATCTATTCTATAAAAGAAAGAAGAGAAAAAGAGTGATTAAAAATTACAGTAGAATATCCCGAATATATAGTTTGTCCCATCTGTCAAACAAAAATAAGCATGGATTATAGTAAAAGAGCAGTGGCATATACGAAAGGTATTTATAATATATCTACTAAGACTCCAGGGCTTTTAGACATGGGGCGTCGTTCTGTAAAACCAGGGGATACATATATTACGATCAGTATATGTACTAATTGTAAAGGAATACTTGGAGTTAAATGAAGCCGTATATTAACTATAAACTTGAAATATACTATCTTTTTTTATTTTTTTAATTTCGTACTACAATTTGTTTTCAATAATTTTTAATTTAACTATTTTTATGTATATGGTAATTAAGAAATTAGGGTATAAATGAAAAAAAAAATAAATTTAAATTAGTTTCTTAACTTAATCTTGAATTAAAAAATAAAGCTATACTGGAAGAGCTCAAATTTTAATAATTCAAAACATTATATTAATAAATTTAATTTAAGAATATTCCACGTGAAATTATGGAAAATAAAGGGGAAATCGAATCTTTATTCATCAAAATGATGAAAGATCTTGAGAATATACCTCAGAAAGATAAATTTTATCAAGTAGACGTGAAAGATTTTGGATTATTAAAAGTTCAATGGAAGATTTGTGAAATTTTTGGGTATCAAATTTTTGAGAAAGACAACATCTCTTACAAATTTGGAGAAAAATTAGATGAGCCTGATATTACTTTGGAAATTAGAGATAAAAAGCTAGCGATTGAGTTCTTAAAGGGTGGAGCCTTTAAGTTCACGTTTGCTCCAGGTCATAAAGGTGGATTTAAAATATATAAGACTGTAGGTTGGAAAATTGTTGATACAGAAAAAGGTAAAAAAAGATCAAGAATAACGAAACCTTTTCTAACTGCTTATTTCAACGAAGAGAAGGGCTATCATCCATTTATACTATCAAAATTACCAATGTTTCGAAATCTTGTTAAAATGGCATTAGGGGATGATGACTATGGCGTTTTCGTACCTATCAATCAATCCTTGGGAACATTTGAAAGTCAAATTATGCCGGTTAAAGTCTTTAAACACTTTATTGATAAGGCGAGTAATATTGTTATGTTAAATAACTGTCCTTGTAGGACAATAAATGATTGTCAAGATCATGATAAGTCGTTGGGGTGTATGTATATGGGTGATGATACTTTAAACATACTGATTACTGAAGATAAAGGCCATTTTGCGACAAAGGAGGAAGCCTTAGAACGGGTGAAACTTGCCATTGATGATGGTTTAATTCCATTACTCGGAAGAGCTATGGATGAGGCTGATGGATATGGCGTTGAAGATACTGGACATTTTTTATCCATGTGTTTCTGTTGTCCCTGTTGTTGTATTGATGGAAAGATTCTGACTTATGGCTCAATTAGTCTTAATTTATTTCACAGAATGGAGGGTGTTAGTGTTTATGTTGATGAAGACCTTTGTGTTGGATGTGGAGAGTGTCTTGAAGTATGTGTCTTTAAGGGAATGGAAATAATTGATGAAATAGCGAAAATAAACCAGGAACGATGTTTAGGCTGTGGAAGATGCGAAAGTACCTGCCCTAATGAAGCAATCTCGATTAAGGTTGATGATCCTAGCCGCATTGATGAATCAATTAATAAAATCGAATCTCACGTCGAAGTAAGCTGAGTTAGTTCAAGTTAAATTTAATAATTTTATAAAATCTTAAAGTGTCTAATCCTTCTATAAATCATTTTTAAAACTCTTGAGCATCTAATTGCTTATTACTTTTTATCCGATATAAGAATGCTGGAATCCATATAGCAATTCCTACTATAGCTCCTAAAAAAAGTAATAGGATCGTTCCAAAGAAGCAATTTGTAAACAGCTGTTATAATAAGAACTAGTATTCCAATTAGAAATCTTAATGGATATTTTAACTTATTACTTATCCCTTGATGAGCTAAATAAAAAGATAATATTATAACATGACCGCTAAATGGAATGCTTGTAATCTATCGAGCAAAAGAGAAGTAAGCAAGCAGTCCAAAATATAATAGACCGCGTTGAGACCTTATTTGATATGTAAGAAAAAAGTAACTAAAAATATTTTACTTCATAATCTAAGAAATTATATTTAAATATTATTATTCAGCTTTAAGTCATACCAGAGTAAAATTGAAAAACATTTATATATTATATTATCAACAATTTCAAAGGTAAGAAAAGAACTTTTTAGTAAAATTAAATCTATGAGAATCTTTCAAGGTTATATATCCGATTCAGAACGTCTGCGGAAAATAATCAAATCGTACATATTAAATAATCCAAAAATAGCGAAACGAATTGAGAGAGAAAAGATCACCAGATTTTTTGATTATTGTATAATTTGTGATAGAAAGCTTGATAAGCCCGTAAGGAGGAATCATCTTTTTTATAAAAATGTTGAAGTTTTTAAATTGGGATTTTGTTGTTCCTGTTTTGAGCTATTTAAGGATATACCATTTAATGAGTTTCCAGGATATATAATTGATGCTATTCAGACAAGGATAAAAGCATATAAAAATTATTAGAAAAATTTAGGTTTTTCATTTTTAATTATTCTGTTGGTTTTAGAAGATAATCTTTTAAATGATACGATCTATAAATTCTTAGAACAAAAAGTAAATAATTGAATTGTTATTGTTAGATGGCGCGAGAAAGAACCCTATTGAAATTTTTCGGTAAAAAGCTCGTAAGTTTCAAAAAGTTAGACACGGGGGAGGTTATAGGGACAGGGTTATTAAATCCACTTTTCGACAAATTAAGATTCCTTATTATGATTCTCATCCAAGGCCAATTCTATGGGCAATATCGGAATTTAGGAAAATGGAGGGGTAAGAGAGTAGCTAACACGTTTGCGCCACCGGTTGGAAGTCATCCCATGCTGAGGGTAATGAAAGCCATTATAATGGGTAGAATTTTTCGTCATACATTTCCAGTTGCCATGACATTCGCGGTAACCTATAAATGTCAGTGTAATTGTGTACATTGCAGTGCGGGAAGACATTTGAGGAATGATGTGCGTGAACTATCAACAAGAGAGGCGAAAGCTCTGATAGACCAAAGTCAAGATCTTGGGGTTGCAATGATTGCGTTCACAGGGGGAGAGCCATTATTACGTGATGACATTTATGAATTAATTTCTTATGTTGATAAGAGGAAAGCTTTACCTATTCTTTTTACAAACGGACGATTACTTTCGGAAGAAAATATTGAGAAATTAGTTGATGCCGGATTATATTCACTTTTTGTAAGTATTGACAGTCCCGTTCCTGAAGAACATGACCAATTAAGAAGTATGACAGGTTTATTTGAAACTGCCATTCAGGGAATAAAGAGAATGAAATCTAAAGGAGGTTATGTTGGGATATCATCATATGCGACTCGCTCTTCAACTCAAAAGGGAACGTATAAAAAGCTTTATTCGCTAGCAAGAGACCTTGGTGTTGAAAATTTAATCCTTTTTGATGCTGTTCCAACAGGAAATATGTTAAATGATATCAGTGAGATGCTTACACCAGAACAGCACGAAGAAATTCGGGAATTCTCTTCTAAAATTTTTAAGCATCACATGGTCCCTCAATTTAATTCTCAATCTTGGCAAAATTCTATAGAAGGATATCTTGGCGGGATAGGGTGTTTAGCCGTTAATATCCAATATTATGTGTCGGCGTATGGGGATGTATCACCCTGTGACTTTACTCCCTTATCATTTGGGAACGTCAGAAATAAATCTTTAAAGAAAATCTGGAACAACATGGTACACCATCCCGCGTATAATCATCGAAGTACTTATTGTAGAATGCAAAATCCAAACTTTAGGCACTTTTATATTGACCCAATTCCACACGATGCTAAACTTCCGTATGATGTTGAAAATCTTCCTAATGTTGATTACAGAATCTAAAAAGTTATTCTTCTTTTTTGATCATATCTAGTTCGGACTCGATACCCAATAAATTAGCAACTTCGACTAATGCTTTCCATTCAGAATATACGTTTTGAGCTTCTCTTACTTTGCCCTGAGATACTAAAAGTTTATGTGCGTTGGCTTTCGAATCAATCAGTCTGACAAACATTGCCAATTTATCCTCATTATCCTCAGAATTAACATAATTTCTTAACGCATCAATCACTTTTGTATCAGATTGTACGGCAGGGCTAAATGAGTTTAATGTATCTCGAACTTCAGTTATTAATTTTCGATTATCTTCAAGTAATTTTAATTGGATTAGACAGATGTTGATAGCAGCAGAATATGATTCACTCCCACTTTTTTCTTTGAACTCGTCTAATTTATTTTTAACAACATCATTTATTTCTATTGCTGGACTCATTTTACAATATAAACATGGGAATTGTATTATTTAAATTTTAATATACTTATCGAAGGTGAAATTAGACCATAACTTGCTTAGATGATTATTAAAATAGAAAAAAATTTCCATACTTAATCGTAAAACAACTAACTGCTCAAAAAATGGAATCTTCTTTCTATGAATAATAAAATATTTAATCAATTTTGAGGGAAGGTTTGATTAAATATTGTTTTTCAAAAATCATTTATTAGCTAAAATATTTCATTTTTTAAGTTAAAAGGTAATAATGGGGAAATAGTGATAAATAATTTCTAAGTCAGTTATCCATGTTTTAATAAAAAATGAAGAAAATAATTATTGTGCTAAATGTTGTAAAACACAAAATATCATCGAGCGAATTTTTGAAACGATACCTGAATTTAAACAAAAATTCGAAGTGAGTTATGAAGATGTTAACTCACAAGATATAATAGAAAAATTTGGGACTTTTATTCCACCAACAATCATCATTGAAGGCCACATTATAACTGAAGGACATGTTCCAATTATGAAAAAACTCGCTCTGGAATTATATAGATTAATTGAACCAACTAGATCATAAGCGTAACGGGTAAAGTATCAAAGATTCTATTGAGTATATTTTATAAATTCAGGGATAAATCCGTTCTTCATTAACATATTGAATTAATATTATGATTTTTTGTTGATTTTAATATGAAAAAAGATTTTACAAAAATGTTATAAATTTGCTAATAATATTTTTATTTATAACTATAATAAAGAATTCAATTGGGTGAATAATGCCTCCTAAAGCTGTGAAATCCATAAAAGATTTAATTTTTTGGCAATATGCTAAAATAATTTCTCAATCTGCGGGTTTTGGTCAGATTAAATTTGTATTCATGATGAGCCGCTTCCAAAAGTTAAAAAATGGTGATATAAAGTGGTCATCATCGATACAAGAGTGGATTAAAGAAAACGAGCGACGTGATGTATGTTATTATTGTAATAAAGAAGATGAGAATTTAACTGTAGAACATATATTACCATTATCACGAGGTGGTCTAGATCATCCTGATAATACTGTGTGGATTTGTCAAGATTGTAATCTTAAGAAGTCGAATAAGCGATTATATGAATATAGTATATTAGATAATAAAATTAATATCCCTCGAATTGTTGAAGGTAAATATTTGAAGTTACTTTATGATTTACATGCTCAAGCTAAAACACTAGATGTTGAAGAAATAAGTATTCTGTGTCCTCATTGCGATTTGAAGAATAAATGTAAAGAGTCTAGAACTGAAGAACAATTAAACGTGTACTGTCTTGAAGGTATATTTAAACATAATTTTAATTCAGATAGATTAAAAAATCTGATAATGGTAGGACTCTTAGATCAATAGGATAGGGAAAGAAGAAGGGAATCTACTCTATTTTCTTTTGTGATCATTTTTCAATATATTTAATTTTATAACAAGATGCATGATGAGATATTCCTATTTTTTAAGATCTTTCGCATCTAATCGCTCATTACATAGTGTATCGCATTTTTGGATATAGGGATTATTCCGTCCCACATGAAAAAATTCCACCTTTTCATAATTCTCACAGAGCTGGTGGACCTTGCTATAGAGTTTCATCAAATGCAGGTAATTGATTTTCCATTTGTTATTAATTTGCTGGATTGCTAAATTACTGTCAGAATACACTTGGAGATGCCCCCTGTGAAACTTCTCTGCAACCTTTAGCGCATTGATAATTGCATGATATTCAGCGGTGTTGTTGGTCGCTGTTCCAATATAATTAGATTCTTCATGAATAACAGTATCATTCTGAACGAATAGAAACGCACAGGCAGCAGGACCAGGATTGCCTCGAGCAGCACCATCAGTATAAATCTTAAGGATGTCTCGTTGCTTTATTGGATTTTTACTCATAATATTTAAAAGTCTACAATTTAGTTTAAATTTATCTATAAATCCGACAGAAGTTAAGTATAGCAAAAAGAGTGTCAAAAATGTTTAGCATGTATTAATTTTAGTCATGAAAGATCTATACAATTTGGTAAAGGAACGCTAAAAACACAGAAGTATCATCACCCTGAGATTACAATGCAGGAGATAATCAATCAGAAAAGCTACTCTAATATTGAGCAGAAAAGTATTAATCTTATTATTAAGCTCATCTGAAATATTCTTGAACCTTGAAAATTTGTAAAAAGTAAATATAAGAACTAAAAAAGATTAATTATTAGATTCATTTAAAGTGTAACAACCGGGAAAGACACAGTAAGAAGGATTACGTAAACATAGACAAACAAAATAAACATGTTTAAAAATTTAAATTGTTATATTTATTCATAGAAGAAAGTGGAAAAACGCAAAAAATGATTGACAAAAACGAATTACTGAAGTTATTACCAAAGTTGATTCGCGAAAATGATGAAATCAAGGGTGCGATAATTACAGCTTTATCTGGAGTAGTAGCCACAAAAGAAGATATTGAACGCATTATTGAAAATTCAAATAGACGGTTTGAAGCCATGGATAAACGATTTGAGGCTATGGATAAACGATTTGAGGCTATGGATAAACGATTTGAAACAATGGATAAACGATTTGAAGATGCAAGGAATCATAGAGAAGAAATAGAAAAGAGTATGATCATAATAAGAGAAACAATAGGAAAAATGCTCCAAAACATGGCAACAAAAACAGATTTAGAAAGTTTAAGATCAGAAATTAAGGAAGATATTCGCATCGGTAATATAGAAATTATTGATTTTCTTAAAGAAAATCTTGGTAAATAAACACCATAATTTCCCCCAGTTATTCTTTTATTATCATATCAAGCTTTAAAGAAAGGAGATTTTAAATTTTTGAATTTAAAGTCAAAGAGAATCATTATCCCTACAACACAGGTTTCGGCTTATTATATGTTTAGAGAATAATTAAAGGAAGACTAAATAAGAATATGATTTAAAAAAAATAAAGATTTTGATATTTTAATTTATTATTGAACCGTAATAAAGAAAGGAGGTCTCTTTAATATTAACCCTTTACATCTTTTTTTAGTTTCATTAAAACCGGGAGGACTTTCGCAACTTCCATAGCTGGAGAGGTTTTAACAAATTTGATCATGCCAGGTCGAGCAATTCTCCACATATTAGTACTTCTAGTCATTGCCTCCTCACTCTCGGCTTCAGTTAGACTAATCCCCCAATAGTCTGATGTACTTACATGAAATACAATATCGTTAATTCCTTCAGCGGGATAAATTTTTTTGCTCATAAGCTCTTGAGCTGCTTCAGCTATCTCTGTTGGATCCAAATCCGGATTTAACTCCCAATATGAAATAAATAACATTTTAATTTTCCACCTCAATATGATTTCATTATTCAATTTTTTTTATTAGATTTCAGTGTAAACTTCAAATTATTTGCTATATATTTAAATCTTACTTCTTTGTCAAATGTCTTTTTTAAAAAAGATATTATAGAATTTGAAAGTTTCAATATTTTGAGATTAGTTCGCAAATATGTTAAAGGAAGAGCTTAAATGAATTTTCTTATATTGTTCACGCAGAATTACAAGATATAATAAAATTTAAAACCTTGAACTCAATTCAGAAGCTATTCATGTGGTAACAGAATCACCAGAGACATAATAAGTATTAATCCACATAAGAATATTAAAGTTTGAATGATAGATTTCTTCAAGTTTTTCTGTTTTGTTAGTTCAGGCATGAGTTCTGCACTGGCGAGATATAAGAACCCCCCACCAGAAAAAGCCAAAAAAAACAAATTGAATAATTCAATGGTATTTGACAAGAAATAGGCTAATAATCCCCCCAAAAGTGCAACCATAGCGCTTGAAAAGTTAAATAAAAGTGCTTTTTTCTTAGAAAAGCCGCCATATATAAGAATCCCGAAATCACCAATCTCTTGCGGCAATTCATGGAATAAAACAGCAAGTGTTATAATTATACCATTCCTAAATCCACTTAAAAATGCAACTATTATAATGATTCCATCTAAAAAGTTGTGTAAACCATCACCAATTAAATTAAGGATAGCGAAGTTTTTTATTTTATTACCTCGTTCTACGACTTGATCAACGCCTTCGGTGAGATTGTCATAACAAACTAGTTGATTATCTTTTTCATGAGCGTGTCCATGGAACCAATAAATAAACCGCTCAATAATAAAGAATATTACAAATCCGAGAATAACAAACGTAAATAGAAGACTCTCAGCTATCCCTGCTCCTTCTGTGTTTAATTCTTCAAGATGGTGGAGTGATTCTGGAATTAGATCAAATAAAGCAGTTGCAAGAATCGTACCTGTAGCCAATGCCACAAGAATAAATAATATTTTATCTAACGTATTTTCTCTAAGTGAAATCATAAATATGCCAATTAAACTAAAACAACCGATCATAAGTATCATTAAAAAACCAATAATGACTTCCACCTTTATCAAACCTCTTTTTTAATTTTTGATGGCAATATAATAGTATTATTATGAAGTAAATTAGAACATGTTTCCTTTTTTAATTTATTTTTACTTATATCAAATAAGGTTTGGAGGATCCTTATAGATGTCTGAAAACTATTATTTAAAAATGCTCAATAATTAATTAGAGCTAATTAATTTTTAATTAATAATAATAATTAGGACTTTCATTTTTCCTATTTTTCAATGCAAATAAAATTAAAAACGTGGTTTCTCTTCCAAAGATGAATTATGGTGCAAAAAAAGGTAAAAATAACAGTGTATTCGGATTATATCTGTCCTTTTTGTTATATTGGCTTCGATCGTATAGAGAAGCTTAAACAGCAGTTTAATCTTGATGTTGAGTGGCAACCGTTTGAAATTCACCCAGAAACTCCACGAGAAGGCATTATGTTAGATAAATTACTCTTTCCTAGGGAATATCTAGAGATGGTAAGAATAAATGTAAAAAGACTCGCAGATGATGCAGGAATCAAATTTACGTTTTCTGATAAGCTCCCCAATTCTCGTTTAGCTTTATATATCTCAGAATTTGCAAGAAAAAAAGGGAGATTCGACGAGTTTCACCAGTTAGTATTTGATACTTATTGGAAAGAGAGGAAAGATATTGGAGATCTCTCTTTATTATTGGATCTTGCAGAATCAATTGAATTAAATAAGAATGAAATATTTCGCTATATTGAAAGCGACGAACCAGGCAGAAAGTTAAGGGAGATAAACTTAGAATTAAGTAAATATGGAATAAATGGAGTACCAACATTCTTTATTGGTGATAAGATTGTGGTTGGGGCTCAACCCTATGAGGTTTTTGTAAAAGTTATCAGAAATGTGTTGGAAGAGGATGTAACAACAAGTGAGATCTGAGATTAACTATCGTGTTTCTGAAGATTTAATAAAACTATTGTTAATTTTTTTCTAAATTTGATATTCAATTAAGTCTAAGAATCTTGAAAAATTTTTTGATTATTGTATTAATTGCGGAAGAAGTATTGACAATAGATCAAGAAAGAATCATTTTTTGCATAAAAATATTGAAGTGTTTGAATTGAAATTTTGTTGTTCTTGTTATGAGAAATTTAAAAACAGAACTTTAGATGGGTTTCCAGCAGATTTACTTGATAAAATGTTAAAAAAGATAAAAGTATATAAGAGATACCATTAATCATTCTTCCTTTTTTGATTGGATCTATGCTCATATTAACCAAGAATCAATTTTACAATTTAAATGTGTGATTAAAATAGTATTTCCCAATTCTTTTAGGAGTTAATGTAAATACCTATCCAATCTTTTTACATAAATATTAATTATTAATTTATTTCAACTTAATTTTTATATACTTTAAAGTATTAAGAAATTTAAGACAAAAAACTATATTTAAACAAAAATCAACTATATTTAAAAAATCTAGTTTGCAAAAACAGTTAAATAAAGGGGAGCGATTATTAAAAGTAAAAAAATATTGATATTTTTGTGGTTATTCTGTGTAATAGGTTATCTATTTTCAGGATTTTGCATTAAATCTAATTTTAAAAATTTTAAAAACACTAATTTGGAATTAGAAAATACAGATCTTAAAACCTCAGTGCCTTTAACATCAAAAGATGCTTTTGCTATTATAGTTGGAATATCTAATTATCCTGGGTCTGATTATGATTTATCGTACTGCGACGATGATGCTTTAGAGGTATATTCCATGTTGATAAATGATTATAATTTTAAGCCAGAAAATATCATTTATCTCGAAGATGATGATGCTACTAAAAATACCATAAGTGATGCTTTTGATCAAATTGCTACTCAAATAGATAATGATGATTTATTTTTCTTTTACTATTCTGGACATGGAGGTGCTGATACAGAAAATTCAGGCAATCATAGTTGTTCGGTTTTTTCACTTCATCCATATTCTAACAATTGGGATATTACATGGAGTATTCACCACCCAGAAGCAGCTTATATGAGAGTACATTTTAGTCGAATAGATCTTGAAAGTGATTATGATTATGTATATTTAGGAGATACTGAATTATTTAATGATTGGTATTATGAAGAGTATACAGGACATCATACTAATCTTTGGTCTGGTTGGATTCCACTTCTTAGTGATCATAAATTATATATTCGAATGATTACAGATAATTCAAACACAGATTGGGGTTTTAAAATAGATATGTATGAAGTTGAAACATATAACGGTATACATTTTTTGAACTCTTATGATTCAATCCCTTCATCTCCAGAAAATTATTTTATCGATTCATTGCTCGATTCGAAATTAGATGCTTTTGATTGCGCTGAAAAGTATGTGGTGTGTGATTCTTGTAATAGTGGGGGTATAATACCAGAAGTCCAAAGTATAGGAAGATATATAATGATGTCATGTTTAGAAGAAGAGTCTTGCCTAGAAGATGAAGATAGACAACATGGTTGTTTTACATATTACTTATTAAGATCAAATGATTATGCCACGGATTCTAATGGTGATGGAGTAATATCTATTGAAGAATGTTATAATTATATATATTCTAACACTGTTACAAGATCAAATGATTTAGGGTTAGTACAGCATCCTCAAGAATATGATGGAATTTCCGGAGAAACTGTACTAAATACTACTTTTGGTTCTTTATCTTTAATTCCAACTGGAAATTCATTTGCCTACTCGTTTGATCTTTTTGGAACAGGTTTGATTGAAGAATTGAAGATAGTTGTTTATAACATTACTCAAGATGTAAAATATGAAATTAAAGATCTGATATTGAGTTCTCCTACTAATACTGGTTTTGGCTCATATTCAGGTACAATACAATTAGAGGGTGTATCTGGATTTACAGGGTATGGAATTTTTGCTAAAATCCAAGGAAACAGGTTAATTAGTTTAAATAATTCTGTTACAGATGATTTAGACGATGATTTGATAGAAGATGTTGTTGAAATATTATACGGGTTAAACCCATTAACAGAAGATACTGATTTAGATGGATTAACCGATTATTATGAGTTTTATGGGGAGACAGATCCACTTGATCCTGACACAGACAATGATGGTTTAAAAGACGGATTAGAAGTAAATAAATATCACACAGATCCCTTAAATCCAGATACAGATGGAGATGGGTATTCAGATGGCCTTGAAGTAGCATGGGGTGCTGATCCTTTAGATCCAAGAATTTCTTTAACAACAATTTTTCTAAACATTACTGGATTTGTATTACTTGCAGTTTTGAGTTCTTATGTTGTTTATTCACAAATTATTAAGAAAAAACGCAGTAAAGATGAAAAACTAAGGAGCGGAAAATTTCTTATCGATAGAGATCAAAATACCTATAATATACTTAAAATAGAGAAAAAATTCAGAGAAAAACCTAGTATTTCTCCATATAGATATGAATCTAGTTATTCTCCTTATACTAAACCACGTATACCTTTAAATCAATTAGATCTCAATAAAATTAGAGATTTGATTTTATATAACATGCCCCCTCCTAAACCAATAAATTCACTAGAGGGGCAAAAAGCACTTAGAATTGCTAAAATAGCTTTTGAAGCTATTACCCAAAGTGATTATAAAAAATCAATCGATTTATTGGTGAGTGCTTTAATGCTAGGAGTTCCAGAACCAATGAATAGTCAAATAAAAAGTTTTCTTATTGACTCATTAAATCGTTTTAAGGGTGCTTCAAGACTGGATTCACAAGATAATCTAACTGCATATAGAAAATGTAATTCTTGTGGAAAGTTAAATAAGAAAACGGCTAAATATTGTTATTATTGTGGAGGTTTATTATAGATGCCAATAGAAAATATAATAAAAAAAGATCAAAGATTAGAAAACAATATTGTTAAATTTCAAAATATTGATAAAATTTACTTTCCAAAAATTTGTATTATTTGTGGCACTGACACAGAAAGTGAGTATAAAAAGATTATTTTTGATTCTTTTGAATCAAGCAAAGATTATAAAGAAGATTACTATTTTAATTTACCAATTTGTAATGAATGCCAAAAGGCTATCTTAAAAGGAAGGGATATTTCTAGCAAAATAGTTAAAATACTTTTGATTTCATCAATAATTGGATTAATTTTAGCTTTATCTATATATTTCTTAACTTATTCTATTTTTTTTAGTATTAGTTTGTTTGTTATAGCAATAATAATTCCTTACTTAAAGTATAAATCAAAAATTAAGCATAAGATTAGATTAGATAAATTTTTAAAAATAAAATTAGGTACGGATAAAAAGAGACTTATATTTGAATTTTTCAATCAAAATTATGCGAAATATATTAAAGAGATTAATTTGAAAAATGAATCATCCGAAAAAATCCAAAAAGAAACAACAGAAGCTTAGTATAAATAAATACAAGAGATTATTAACATAAAAATAACTAAGATTCAAGTAATAAGGTACTATTGGTTTTTAATACATAAATTATTCCATTCAAATAATTTATTCCATTCAAATAACCTCACCAATGATTATTAAATAAAGTTGAATAGTTTCTTATAATCAAAAAAATTGAACGCCATTAATCATTCATTTGATATGCATCTTTTAAAGAGTGTACGATGTTCCAAACTCGGTTAAATCTCTCTTTATCAACATGTGGCTTTTTTATCATTTTTAAGCACAATTCCATTTGTTCAGGCCTAATGCCTGATTTATGATAGAGATTTAAAGCGTATTTGGAACAATCTCTTATGAGAAAATCAAAAATCTGATCTAACGTATCATCATCAATGCTGTAGATGGGTGCAGTTTCAATGATAAGATGCGCATACACAATTAAGGCAAATATCTCACCAATACCAGAGAGCATAAAATCCATATCTTGTTGTTGCTTAGCGCTGGGAGTTGCTTTTGTTCCAAGTTGATGAAACAATTCAATTTGTTCCAAGAAAATTTTAACATTAGGCAAATTAAATTTCTCGAATGCAGGTTTCCAATCATGCAGACGAACAAGTCCTAATCCTCGAGTTGGACCTTGATTGAAAAGATATTTATCATCCTTAATTTGATCTTGTCGTGGCACATCTTCATATTTTTTATGATTCATGAAGAAATTTAGCATAAATTTCAAAATTAAGGCAATGTTAACATGCACGGTGCCTTCGAGTTTTGGTAATGCGCGAATATCTCTTGCAGCACTTTCGAAATACATATCTTTTTCAAACCCTTTTGCTGCTATTACATCCCATAGAAGATTGATTACTTCTTCACCTTGAGTTGTTGTTTTCATTTTCATAACGGGGGCATAGAGCAAGTACCGCCGATCTTTATTTGAAGCTATTCGCATATAATCTGCTGTTCGTAATCCAAATAATTTCATAGCAACCAAACGTGTATAAGCATCTACGAAATTCTGTTTAACATGTTGAAAATCAGTAACATACATATTATAGAGTCTACGATGGGCAGCATGATGAATAGCTTCATAAAATGCATGGGTACAAATTCCAATTGAAGCCCACCCTAAATTATATTTACCCACATTGACAGTATTAAGCGATGCATTCCATGCATCCTCTCCCTTAGAAAGAATATCGTCTTCAGTTATGGGATAATCGTGGAGCGCAAAATTTGCGACATAATTTTGACTATCGCATACATTTTTTATTAATTCATAATTTTTGTGCTTATAATTTGCAGCAAAAAAGACATATTGATCTTTATTTTTCATATCATAGGGAGGAAGGTTTCCATCCTTATCGGTAAATTTACCAAAATTCGAAACCATCTCAGCTTCGTTTCCATTTCCAATATAATACTTTTCTCCATTAGCTCGGTAAGTCCCATCTTCTTTTGGTGTAAGGGCCATCTCAGTTCCATAGATATCTGCACCATGAGCTTTTTCTGAGAGCCCAAATGCAAAAATTGCTCCTTCTCTAAGTAGTTGAGCTGCTTTCTGCTTTACCTTTTCATTCTTGCTCATCCAGATGGGACCAAGCCCTAGAATGGAGACTTGCCAGGTATACCAATAAGCGAGACCATAAAACGCAAGAATCTCGTTAAATTCACAAATACGCCACGTATCCCACCGATAATTTTCATCTTCACCATATGGAGCAGGCGTTAATAACTGTGCAAAAAGCTTATTTTTCTTTTGAAACTCGAGGAAATCGGAATACCACACCCGTTTTTGGTCATCTTCTTTGAGTTTTGCTTTGCCCTTCTTTTCGAAAAATTCAATAGTTTTAAGCATTATTTCTCTTGAACGATTATCGGGATAATAGCGATCGTGTTTTTTAGGATTTAATAAAAATGTCATTACTTTTTCTCTACATTTAATATTGTTCAATTAAGTCTAAGAATCTTGAAAAAGTTTTAAAAATTATGTAATTTCTTAAAGGAAAGAATTTAATACATATTATAAAACGAAATTATCTCTTTCATTTAGTGGAAAAATTATGATAACTATCATTTTTTCCTTGATAACATCGTAATGAGGGACAGCAATGAAAGGCCAAGACAGAGTGAGAGTGGAAGATCCCGAGGATTCTGAAGAATGGTTTGATCTTGGGGTGAAACTTGGAGAAAAGGGAGATTTAACTGGATCTATTGAAGCTTTCAATAATGGATTAAAGCTCAATCCCAGAGATGAGACAGCTTGGATTAATCTAGGGGTAGCACATGGTCAGAATGGAGATACTCAAGCTGAAATTAAGGCTTATAAAAAAGCTCTGGAACTTGATCCGAAAAATGTGGAAGTGTGGGTTAATCTTGGAGTAGTATTTGAAGAGATAGACAATTTTAATGACGCGATTGATGCATATAAGAAGGCATTAGAGCTTGATTCAGAAGATGCTGATATTTGGTTTGATCTGGGGGTAGCTTTTGGGAGGATGGAAGATTATGAGAGTGCAATTATAGCCTACAAAAAAGCTCTAGAAATTAATCCAAGCGATGCTCAAGCTTTGCTTAATCTTGGAGTTGTTCAGATACAGGTGGATGATTTTGAAAAAGCGCTGAAAGCCTTTGAGAAAGCATTAGAGATTGATCCTAATGATGAAAAAGCATGGTGTAACCGTGGATTAACGCTTGGACTAACTGGTAATATTGAGGAGGAGATTAAATCTTATATTAAAGTTCTTGAGCTCGATTCAGATATAGAACTTGCATGGTATAATCTTGCAGTGGCTCTTGAGAAGAAGGAAGATTATAAGGGGGCGATAGAGGCCTTTAGAAAAGTACTTGAACTTGACCCAGAGGATGATGAAACCTGGGATGACCTCAGTATAGTTCTCAAAAAAGTGGGTGATTTTGACGGTGCAACAGAAGCACAAAATAAAGTAAAACTCCTAAGGAAAGATTGATTTTTTATGAATTTCTAAGCTACATTTTTTCTGAACTGTACTCAAAAAACACTAGCTACATTTTCAAAATAATAATTCAAAATCATAACGTATTTATGACGCTAAATATTTTAAGAAGTAATGAAGACAAAAAAAGAAAAAAACGACGATGAGTCGTGCCAATCCACTGTTAATCCCAGCGAGTGGAAGGGAAGAACAATAGAAATTGATGACGCTGGGACGGGAGATCTCGTCGGGGATGCTTTCATTGGCTTTCGAGATATTGAAAGCGGAAAAATAATATTTCAGTCAGTTCCCGTGGGACTCTATAATGAAGATAATAAGGATGATGATCGAGCGAAAAAGCACATATTAAAGGTCATTATCAAA
Source organism: Promethearchaeota archaeon (assembly GCA_016840085.1). Classification (GTDB taxonomy): domain Archaea; phylum Asgardarchaeota; class Lokiarchaeia; order Sigyniarchaeales; family SOKP01; genus Loki-b32. The sequence goes on along the minus strand of JAEOTA010000019.1, from coordinate 29,583 downwards.
ACTCTTAAAAATCTTAAACACGGCAATGGAGATAGGATACTTCTATGTCGAGGTAATTGTTTTGATCTCGTTAGAGAATACTTTAAAGAGAATGAAATATATTATGAACCCGCAATTATAGAAGGAGAACTCCAAGACGCTGTGGAAGGTAGATATATCGAGCATCTTAGAAAACTCGGTATCACTTCTCGTAACCTTACGATAGAATCAGGTGCACAGCGTTATTTTATCTTGTTTAACTGGGTCTGTCAAGACTTTCCAAATCGAGAACGTTTCGTTAAGATCGGTTTCCCCTCTTGGAAAAAGAAATGGAGAAAGATTGCAATAAAGAGATACGAAAACAATCATAAAAATAAATCTCGTGAACGAGATAAAATAATAAGAAGGGCAAATGAGATATTTGAATATATGAATGAGAATCTTCCTTCTTTAAAAGAAATTCTTTCCGAGAGCTAATAAAATGAATTATCCTATTGAAGAATGAAAAATTGAAGGACATCATTTTATTGCTAAGGATCGATCCAAGAAATGATGATAAGATCTTAAAAAAATATTAAGATAATAGTTATGGTAAATTTAACAATTAAAGAGATAGGAGTCAAATTAGCTCAAGCAGGAAGGTTAAAAGCAAGTCCATTGTGCGTCTATAGTTCAGACACAGTTCCTGATAATGCTATCCCTATAAAAATGATTAATCGTTGTATAGCGAACGCTATTTTTTCATTATCAGTTAACAAAAATATCAATGCTATATATATTGGAAATAATGCATTGGAGGGTTGTTGTCCAGGAGGACAAGCGTGGTTTGGTTATAAAACATTTTTACCAATGTTAAAATACTTTTTATCAACAGGATCAGAAAATTTTAGGAATGGTGCCGCCGAATTTTTAATAGCAACTCCGGATCTTGCTGAAAAACGATTAAATTCTATTGGAAAAATTACACCTCTTGGAAAATATATTGTAATTCGAAAATGTGATGATTTAGATGAACAAGATCCTGATGTAAAAGCTCTAATTTGTTTTGGGCTTTCAGAACAAATAAGAAATCTATGTTCATTGGCTTACTTTCGACCGGAAAAAGGATTTAATATACAAATCCCTTGGGGTCCTTCATGTGCCTCTTTTGTAACATATCCTGCAGGTATGGTTGAAAATGGATCAGAAAATACTATTATTATTGGTCCAACTGACCCTACTGGAAATTATTGGTTTCCTCAGGATTACTTATCGATGGGTATTCCATTTGAGATTGTTAAACGTATGGTTAATGATCTTGATGATTCTTTTATTATAAAACGATCTGAAATTGCCTATCCAATAAAGCGGAAAATTTAATAATCTAAAAAGATAAAAAAAAGGGGTTGCCCCCAAAATTAATTAATTTTAGTATTTTTAATTTTACTAAGGCATTTTTAGTAAAAATTACGATTTAAAAACAGCAGACGGTTAATGTAAGAGAGAAAGGTATCATTATTAGCTGTTAGAATTTTATTATCCTAATAAGGAATGAAAAAATGGTTGAACAAGAAAAAATTAGAGGGCATGATTTTATTGTTAAAGGATCGATTCAAGAAACGATGATAGGACCGTTATGGGCTCGAGCAACTTTAAGTGAAAAATATCCCGAAATATTAGAGGATCCCAAAGCCGTGGAAATCCTTACAAGTATTGACTATGATTTTTCTGAGCTTAAAGAATTTTTAGGAGAGTGGCGCGGTATCGGCCTTCTTGTTCGAGCTCGAAATCTTGATAATGCGGTCAAGGATTACATAAAAGAACATCCGCAAGCTACAGTTGCTAATATTGGAGCAGGATTGGATACAACTTTCCACCGAGTAGATAATGAAAGGGTTAAATGGTATGATTTAGATTTACCCGATGCAATAAACTTCCGCAAACAATTTATTCCCGAAACTTCAAGAAGTAGTTACTTAGCAAGATCAGCATTTGAACTTGATTGGCTGAATGATGTGGATCATGATCTGGCAAAAGGAATTTTTTTCATAGCGGGAGGATTTGTTTATTATTACACTGAAGAGGATGTTTCTAAGCTTTTCAGGGCATTAGCAGAGCAGTTTCCTGGGGGAGGAATTGCATTTGATTGTGTTAATAAAATAGCAGCTAAAGTTGTAAATAGAAGAGCAAAAAAATATGGTTCTGAATTATCCTTTTCTTTACCTATTGGAAATCCAGATAAAACTGTTTTAAAATGGTCTGATAAATTACGAATAAAAGAATGGTACACGATGTATTCTCGAATTCCTTTCAATCCTAAATTACATAAGAAGACGCGTAAAATGATTAAGGGCAGTGAATTGCTTAAAATCGCCAAAATTGTTATTGTAGAATTTTTGAAATGACTTTGTTTTTGAGCCCTTTGCCTACCAATAAATTCTAAAAGAAGAGATAATTTTAAGAATGTATGGATACTACAATCTACTTTTTTACGGGAACAGGTAATTCTTTACAGGTAGCAAAAGATATTGCTGTGAAGTTAGGAGCTTGTGAACTTATACCCATCGCGAAGATATGGCAGAGGGAAAATCTTGCGTCGACAAGTGACAATTTAGGTTTTATTTTTCCCTTATATTATTCTGGATTGCCGAAGATTGTCTATGATTTTATAGAGAATATTGATTTAACCAAATCTGAATATATTTTTGCGGTGGTAACGAGTGCTGGAGATATCACTGAGTTACCTTTACAGCAGATCGAGAAGCTTTTAAAGGTAAAACCAAAAGCAAAATCACTCAATGCAGGATTTTTGATTACTATGCCAAATAATTATATTATTGGTTATGATATTCACTCGGAGAAACGTCAAAAAGAGTTTTTTGAAAGGGAGAAGGCGCAGGTAGAAAAAATTGCGGAAATAATAAAGAAAAAAGAAAATAATCTGAATCAAAACGTTTTCAAAAAAGATTTAACAAGAGCAGAGAGATTTAATGCCAAATTTCGAGAGGATGTTAATGAAGGGGATAAAAATTTCTACGCTGATGACAATTGCAGCAATTGTGGAATTTGTGAGCAAGTTTGTCCCGTAAATAACATCACATTGGTTGAGGGGGTACCCCAGTGGCAGCATAGATGTCAACAATGTCTAGCCTGTATTAATTTTTGTCCAGAAAGATCTATTCAATTTGGTAAAGGAACGTTAAAAACACAAAGATATCACCATCCTAACATTAAAATGCAGGAAATAATAAATCAGAAAAGCTAAATTTGTTATAGATTGTGAATATAGCTTATTTTTATTCTTTCATGATATCAAACAATAGAAAAGTGAAATCCATATCATCGGTTTTTCTAAATACAGTCTCAATACGGGGATCTAAGTAATAAGACTGCTGATATACTGAAATCAGGGAAAATTTTCCACCTTATGAATTTAAACGGAACTTATTACTTCATAAAGTCACCATACCTATTTAAATATCATATGATAGCTTAGATACTTGATAGATTAACTTTAATAATATTATTCTGTGAGTTTGGATATGGAAGACTTCAAAATATATGGATATAAAATCCATATCTCAATAAAAATTCCTCATTTATATGAAGTAATTCCTACTTACTCTTATCAGTTTCAAATTTTTAATAAAAAAGGAAAACTGATGAATTGTCCATTTAGTATAATAATTGCTCACAATGACAGTGAATTTAAAACAGAATCAAAGAAAGATTTTGACCATAAGTAAATTATATTGAAGTTAAAGCTTTTCACACTTATCCTATGTCTAAATTCTTAGAAAAGGTTAATTAAGCTCCTTATGAAATATAAATTGTTTAAATTTTTGATAAAGCGATTTTGATATCAATAATTTTAAATATGTAAAGTAATTAATTTTCCTACTAATTCATATTTAACGAGATTATAATGAAAAGTAAGTTGGTTTTTATTGCCATTTTATTGTTTAGCTTCATGTTGCAAGCAACTGACATTTGTCATAGAGGAAATGATAATAGAGATAGTATGGATATTATTCCTAACCTCTCTGACACTATTTCAGCTGAAGATTCATGGTATTTTATATGGGACTCTGGTTATGGGGGATTGGGAATTGATATTGCATTGGATTCATCAAACAATATTTATATTGCGGGAGAACAACATCAGACAAATCATTGGGTGTCTCTATTTAAATTTGACAGTTCTAGTTATTATCTATGGGACCATAACTGGAGCAATTATTATGGTAGTAGCCCTACTGGAGGTATTGTAGTTGATTCATCTGATAACGTTTATTTTGCTGGTAAAGGTCTTGTGAAATATAATAAGTTGGGTGTAGAACAATGGAATAAGACATGGGGAGGATCAGATTATGAAAGTGGTCATGAAATAGCGTTGGATTCATCAGATAATATTTATCTTGTGGGAATTACGGAGAGTTTCGGGGCGGGAGATTTTGATATAGCTCTTGTGAAATATAATAGTGATGGCGTGATGCAATATAATATGACTTGGGGGGAATCTGATTATGATAGTGGTGAAGCTATAGTGTTAGATTCATCAGATAATATTTTTCTTTTGGGAACTACAGAGAGACTTGGCAGTTTTCATATGTTCCTTATGAAAAACCCACATTTAAATCCTACTGAAATATCACCGTTTAAACCATCTAAAACAAAACAAGATATTCCTGGATTCAACCTCTTCATATTATATGGTATAATCCTCGTTGCTTTAGTTATGATCATTCGAATGAGAAAGAAATCATAAGAAAGATTATCTCCGAGATTTAATATAATATAATAGAATTATGAAATTATTATATGTAACCGACATACATGGGATTGAATGGAAGCATAACGAGATTTTCCATATAGCATCTTCATTAAAACCTGATGTAGTAATAAATGGTGGAGATATACTTCCATTTAAAGGAAATTTATTACATCAAGATAAGTTTATTACTGGATTTCTTGATGAGTATTTTTCAAGATTTGAATCAAAGAAGATTTATTACTTAGGACAATTAGGAAATGATGATTTGAGGATATTCGATGACTTATTTCAAAAAACTTGCGATAAATATTCTTATGTAGTTAATATGGCTCAAACAAAGTTCGAGATTGAAGGTAGTAAATATGAGTTTATAGGGATGAATTGGGTTTCAGACTTGCCTTTTGGGCTAAAAGATAGGGCACGTAAAGATACTACGGATTTTGAGCATCCAAAACAAATTGGAAAACAATATCTTTCTACACCAAATGGATTCAAAAAAGTTGAAGATTGGTTCTCGTATGTCGAGAATCTCCCTACAATTGAAGATGAGCTTAGAAATTTAGTAAAATCTTCCAATATGAGTAATACTATCTATATTTTTCATAATCCCCCCGCTAATATAGATCTTGATGTAACCCATGCTGGTCAAAAAGTAGGGTCAAAAGCAGAATATGCGTTTCTTAAAAAAAAACAGCCAAAACTCTCGCTTCATGGGCATATTCACGAATCTCCCGATGTTTCAGGCAAATGGTATTCTCAAATAGGTAATACGATATGTATTCAACCAGGACAATTTCGACAAGATGAGGATTCTTTAATCTACGTTTTGATTGACTTGGAAACTATGAATCTAGAACGAAAAATGATCAAAAAAGACAAATAATCAAAAAGAGCAAAAAAAGTCTTTAAAATGGACCGAATCACAATTTTTATAGATAATAGCAATATTTTCAAGGGTTTTCAGAAATATAATATCAAAGTGGACTATGAAAAGTTGAAAAATTTCATAACTCGTGGCCGTAGATTAGATGCTATATTCTTATATGAGGGTGTTGTATATCCTATGAGTCCAGAGAAGAGGAGTTGGTATAAAGAGCTAACAATACGAAGTGGTTACATAATTAAAGCGAGTTTTGATAAGATCGCGAGAAGTGGAGCCATTGAAAAGAAAGTTGATATCAATATTGCGATTGACATCGTCTCGCTAGCATACGAAAATGCGTATGACACAGTAGTATTGGTGTCGGGAGACGGCGATTTTGTTCCTGTTGTAAAGAAAGTAAAAGAATTGGGGAAAAATATGGAAGTATGGGCATTTAGATATTCACTAGCAAATACTTTAAAAGTAGAACTCGAAAAGGAAAATATCCACTATCTTGATGATATTTTAAGTAAAATAAAAATATAAAAGAACTATAAAGTTAAGAGTTTAATATAGCGAGCTATAACCTCTTTTTAAATTCTGGTAGATTATCTGGGGGCCATGCTCGAGGTGTAGAGCCATTTTTAATGTAACGAAAATCACATAGTGGAGCTCCGTTTCCTATTGTTTGAGTACGTTTCAGCCCATATCCGTAAGCCTGAGCTTGAGCAAAATCAGATATACATATTATTGGCATAAAATGTTCAGCACCTTGGCTTTTATAAAACTTAAATACCCCACATTCGTAATAATCTGTGCCGTATGTAAAAGTTTTGCCATCACCTTCAACAAAATCATAAACCCAATCACCGTTATATTTACGTAATTTGGAATGTTTAGCACTTTCTTTTAGTTGAATAAAAGACTCTTCTGAAAAAATATTACTTGTAGGAGGTATTACTTTATAAAAAGCTTCGAACAAATCATACGCCAACTTACCTATTTCATAAAAATCTAATCCTTCTTTCTCAAAAACTCGAAGTAATGGTAATAAAAGAGTTGCATTGATAAGATCTTCAGTTAAATGATTTTCATCTCCTCCTACATAAGGGATTTGAGGTATAAGTGCTTCAAATTCTTTCTCTGTAATGGTAGAAATCTCTTTAAATTTGGATTCTCCAAAATATTCAATCAGAATATTTTTAACTATAACTAATGCTGTTTTAAACGTTCTCAACAAAGTTCTTTTTTTCTTTAAATAATAATTTTTTTCTTCTTCAATAGCCATATTTTTTATTCGTCTCGAAATTTAATATGATTGGGATATAGTTTTAAATTAAAACAGATTAATTAATTTTAATTTAATTAAAGTAAATCAAGGTAGAAATATATATATGCCAATTTTTAGTTATAATAATATTGATATTAATTATATAAAGGAGGGACAGGGAGAGCCTTTAGTATTAGTTAGTGGTAGTTTTACTAAACTGCAATCCTGGAATTACCAAATTGATTTTTTTAAAGATAAGATGACAGTGATTGCTTTTGATAAACGAGGTGAAGGAAAGAGTTCCCGCCCAGATTATCACTATACCATGGAAATGTTTGTTGAGGATTTTAAGAATTTATGTGATTATCTCAATATAAAGGAAGGTATTCATTTGTGTGGATCAAGTATGGGAGCGATGATTGCTCAGAGATTTGTTTTAAAGTATCCTGAAATGATAAAAACATTGATATTATGTAGTACATTTAGCTATTATCCTTCAAAAACAATTGATCAAAATTACCTTACATATCAGACGTTAAAAGATTTAGATCAAGGCCAAAGAGTTGAATATTGGTTCCCACTCGTATATTCAAGGGTATTTAAAAAAAAACTAAATGAAGATAAAGAATTATTTGACATCATAAAGAAAGACATGAACTTTTGCGCTCAAACTTTTGATCCCTCTCTTTATAAGGATTGGATTAATCAAATTGAAGCATTAAGGGACTTTGATATGCGAGACACAATACAGAATATTACTCAACCTACATTAATAATTTCAGGATCAAGAGACAAAATGACGATACCAGGAATGAGAGAAGAAATGCATGAGAAAATGCCAAACTCAAAATTAGAAATTTTAAACGGATTAGGACATGCATTTACTATTGAAGATCCTGAGGAAGCTAATAATTCAATATGGAATTTTATTCAAGATAATCTTGGTTGATGTAACTATTCATCAAGGTAATCTTTAATTTTAATCCCACCACTAGATTTGGATCATCAAGGAATTTTGTTTTAATTAAAAAGAATTCAATATAATTATTTAAATTCAAGAGAGTGTACAATATTTTTGAAATTTTCATCATAAAAGTTAACTCCGGCGAATATACTAACGCGGATCCATTTTTCATTCTTAAAAACTGAAATATGTATACTTTTAACCTTAAATGTTCCTGCCGATTTAAATTCAATAACAGATTCATAACCAGGTGTTCCATCTCCCAAGTTAATTGGGGTATTGGAAATAATTTTGATCTCATTTGCCCTAGCCTTAAAGCCTCTCACTATTTTTTTAACGGCATCTTCTAAGCGCCTTTTAGGAGAGATTTTTGAAACATAAATTCCAAGATCAAAACCTAGGTTTAGAGAAGTAGCAACGAAGACTGGATTAACTAGTGGATTAAATAATGGGTTTGGTTTTAATTCTATAAGATTTTCTGGGTAGGTAACAGAAAACGCAGGTGAATCATTTTTAAAGATTTTTGTTTTAATCTCATGTTTTTCTTCAATTCCCTCATGCAATTTTAAAGTATCCTCATAGATTCGCTCAAACCGAGCTTGTATTGGTGAAATGAATTCTGGATGAGTTATTACATAAAATACATCGTTTTCAATTGCTTTAATTACTATTTCCGCCATGTTTTCCGGAACCATTCCTGATGCTAATATTTTCTCAAAATTTTCCCTAGCAGGTCCTGACATTTTAATCATTTCTGGTGTTGGTTTGAAAAGTCCTGGTCGTGTTTGGCTAAGGATTTCTGAATTTTCTATTATATTTGTGTTAACATAACCAGGACAAACCACAGAAACACCAACATTTGTATTAAAGCATTCTAAAGCTAAGGTTTCACTAATTGAGACTACAGCAAATTTAGAGGCAGCGTATGGTTGATTATCTCCAGTCAGTAATCCTGCCACTGAAGAAGTATTAACAATATGACATGGTTCTTTACTCTTCAACATGCGATTTAAGAAATATTGAATACAATAGATAACCCCAAATAGATTAACACCAAGTACCCAATTCCAGTTCTCAAGGGTCATTAAGCTCATAGGTCCCCCTGATCCGATACCAGCATTGTTACAAAGTATATTAACGGACCCAAAACGATCATAAGAAGCATCTGCCAAATGAGCAACTTGTTCATGATCACTCACATCTGTTATTTGAGTCATTACTTCAGCGCCAATTTCACCGAGTTCTTTGGACACTTTATCGAGATTTTCTTTATCGATATCCGCGAGAACTATTTTACATCCCCGCTTAGCAAAAGCATGAGCAAGTCCACGTCCGATACCGCTTGCACCACCTGTAATAACAACTACCTTTCCTTCAAATTCTTTTATCATAATTTTCTCATCAAATTTAATTATATTTTGGGTTTCTTTTCAATATAACTTGTTATCATAATAGCTATAAATTTTTTTCTCTCCGAAATAGAATTTCTTTTATGTCATGTGAAAAACTGACACAAATGTTAGATTTATATACCCAAATTGTCTTATTCAAAGATGGAAGAAACTGTTTTTAGAAAAAATAATTCATATTGGGTACAAAATTAATTTAGATGATGAGTATACTCTCAAAATTGGTGAAAATTTGGGTTAAGATAATTTCCAGAATAAGAAGGAAAGTTGTCTTTAAACCACCCTTTGATTATGATTATACATTTAAAATTATGTTATTCGGTGAACCTAAAGTAGGAAAGACCACCTTAGCTCAAAGATTTTGCTTCGATATTTTCAATCCTTCAGAAGGATTAACTATTGGAGTGGATTTTTATGTTAAAACAATAGAATTACATGGTAAGAGAGTTAAATTGCAAATTTGGGTTCTAGGAGGTGAGGAAAGATTTACGTTCCTCTTGGCAAATTATTGTCGTGGTGCAAATGGTGCTATGATCATATATGATATTACTAATATGAAATCTTTAGATCAAATAATTGAGTGGATTAAAATCATAAGAGAAGAAGTTGGTGATATTCCAATTATGTTAGTTGGTAATAAATTAGATTTAGAAGAATCTCGTGAGTTTAATATTGAAGTGGGAATTGAAATCGCTAAAAAATATAATTTATCGAGTTATAAAGAAATTTCATCAAAAACAGGTCAGAATATAGAAGAAACATTTGAAGATCTTACAGAAATTGTAATAAATCAATAAATTATTATATCAAAATTATTATTTCAGAAGCAATTTAGCGTTGGACCACAAAGTGTTTTTCTCTTTTTTCTATATATTGTTGGTGATATTCTTCTGCTTGTCAAAAGTCTGAAGCTGGAAAAATTTGGCTAAGCAATCCATTCCTTCGAGCAACTCCATTGATTATTATCTTTCAGCGAATTGTGGTTCGAATTGGGAATTAGTTACTAAAAAGAATGTTAAGATTTTCGATTTTGATAAATAAACTACACTTTAATCTTGTTAGAATAGAAAAAAATAGGAATTGTAATATTTAAATTATTTCAAGAAAGCTTAAAAGTTCAAGCGTCCCTACAGCAAGGGTAAATAATCCATATATAAGAAGAAATTTCGATTTTAGTTTAGCAGAATAGATTATAACTAATAATGCTGCAAAAAGATAAGAGATGTACATTATCCATTCCATTAGTTTTAAAATACTTTGTAATGAATCAATGAAGGTTGGATCATACCATCCAGAATATGTACTAATAGTTCCAATAAAAAAACTCTCGAACATTGCAATAAAATAAAATAATCCTGCTAATGAGATAATCTGACCAGTTGGAGTGATATTTTTAACTCCAAATAGAATGAAAAGGATTCCAAGAATTATGTGAAGTAGATTAGGAACTAAAATAAAGAGAAGCAAATCATAGATGAATCCTGTTGTCGTTTCTGATGATGTTGGTGAATCGCCAACAACATTTGGGATTAAAAGGCTAATTATTTCCCAGATTAATAATACAATTCCAAGAAAAACTAACAACTTTGACAATTCTTTAAGGTCTTTTTTTTGATCAAGACTCCCTAAGACAAGAAAAACAAAAGATGAAACTAATAAGATAAAAGCAATCCAATTCAATATTCCATAAGTTAAGAATTGAAATTCAAAATCTAATGTCATTTTATTTGCTCCCTTAATAGTTTTTTTTAAATTTATAGTAAAATTAAATAGGGAACATTAAATAAAAGTATTTACATTTTTACCAAAATGCTTTAAAGATCAAGAATTAGTATTTATTAATTTTGGAAAATTTTAAATTTCTTAAAAATTGGTAATAAATCGTTTTTGTCTTTTATCTAAATATTGTTGGTGATACTCCTCTGCTTTCCAAAATTCTGATGCCGGGAGTATTTGTGTAACTATTGTTCTTTTAAACCGTTTGTATGCCTCAAGCTTAGCTTTAGAGTTCATGGCTTTTTCCTTTTGTTCTGAGTTCAGATAGAAAATCGCGGATCGATACTGTGTACCAACATCAGGACCTTGCCGATTTAAAGTCGTCGGGTCATGAATTGACCAAAATACATCTAAAAGTTCATCATATGTGATTTTAGTAGGATCATACGTAACTTCAACCGCTTCTGCATGACCCGTTTTATGAGAACATACATTTTTATAGGTCGGATTGGTAAAGTCCCCACCAGTATATCCCACACGAGTAGATATAACTCCTTTTACTTTTCGAAAATTAGCCTCTACACCCCAGAAACAACCTGCTGCAAAAATTGCTTTTTGAGTCTCCATACTTATTACACAAAGATTCCGTGAAATAAATGTACGTCTAATTTTATATAAATTTGAGATGAATAGTAGATTTTTTCTATAAGTAGAAAACCGTAATAGTTTTAGGATTTATAAGGAAATAATTATAATATCAGAAATTCCTTTTTAACTCTATGAAGTCTAAATCATCTGAGGATAAGTGGAAAAATAAATTAACAAAAGAGCAATATCACGTTCTCCGAGAAAAAGGAACTGAGCCTGCATTTACAGGAAAACATTGGAATAATCATGAAAAGGGGATTTATTATTGTGCTGCTTGTGGTGCGCCTGTTTTCTCTTCTGATAAAAAGTTTGATTCGGGAACTGGATGGCCAAGTTTTTATGAACCCTATGATGAGGCTAATATAGAAGAAAAACCAGATAGAAGTTATGGAATGAAGCGCACAGAGGTCCTCTGTAAAAATTGTGGAGGGCATTTGGGACATGTATTTGATGATGTACCGAAGAATAAGGGTTGTCGATATTGTATTAATTCGATTTCTCTCGATTTTAAGAAAGAATAAATTTTTCTCTAAACTTTTTCAGGGTGATACCATTAAAGGGAAAGGCGGTTCAGGAGTATACACAACATTTTTCTAATGGTGATAGAAGGGAAATATTTGAGCTTTTAGTTAATAAGTATGAAATACAGAGTGCTATTTATCCTGGAAGTTATATACATATAGCACCGTCATTATATATTCCTATAACTGTGTATATCGATACTTATAAAAAAGTAAAAGATTTCTTTAGGGACAAAAGCATTTTTGAATTTATTTATAAAAATCGAACATATAAGAAGCAACCAGTTATCAGATTCCACCATAAAGATTATAATTCTAATATTGGAGAAACTTTTAAAGATTTTGATTTGCTAATTTCCCAATATGGTGGTTTTATCTCGCAAAGCTGTAAAAAATACCTTAAGAAAGGTGGAATCCTTTTAGCAAACAATAACCATGGTGATGCAAGTATGGCATACCTAGATGAATATTATGAATTTATAGGGGTTATTTATCGAAGTAATCGGCACTATCGATTAACTGAAAAGAATTTAGACAAATATTTCATCCCTAAAAAATCAGATTTAAAAGTTACTAAGAGTTATTTAGAGAAAATTCAACGGGGTATAGGTTATACAAAAACAGCTAGCACCTATATCTTTAGAAATTTGAGTTTTTAAATCAAATTAATAAATTTATAGTTTAATTAATTGTTTCTTCAAATCAAAAAAGATTTGGAAAAGTTTGGCTAACTTTTAGGAAAAAAGCATCATTTTTGTTTTCTACTTTATTCCTACCAAATCAATATTATTATATCTTTTTTAATACTTCGAAAATCTCTTCATTTGTGGGAATATCATGCATGTTATCTCCATAATATGCATATTGAATGATTCCTTGCTTATCAATGACCAATAATCCTGGCATTCTTCCAAGTTTAGTTATTTTAACTTGTTGTTTAAGCATTTTGGGAACTTTTTTTGATTTATCATAAAACACAGCATATTTGCGCGCATATTTTTGTTCCATTTTAATTGCATTTTTCTTTTTATCTGCTAATATTGTATACAAGTAAGTATTTGATTCTTGAAATTTTTCATAGTCTCTTCGGAGTTTTGCAGCATGCCAACGACAATAAGGTCAATGTATATCCCTGAAAAGGACTACTACGACATTTTTTCCCTCTAAGTCTCTGATGTTTAAGGTTTCTCCTCTTGAATTAGGTAATTTGAATTCTTGAATTTTTGTCCCAACTAATTGAAATTTATCCTTCATTTGAATAATCTCATCATAAATTTTATTTTATCAAAAAATAGTTTAATCAATTTGATATATATATTTTTCACATAAATTTCATTAGCAAATTGTGAAATATTAGATTAATATTCAATTACTTATAGAAAAATAACCATAATACTTATTTCGATTTATCAGTAAACTAATATGAATAATAGACCTCAACAAAAAATGTCTAAATTAATTGAGGATTAATCTTTCAGTATCTAATCGCTGATTACCTATTTTAGCATGGATAGATTACTTTTATCGATATGGAAAAACTCAACCTTTTCATATTTCTCACAGAGCTGACAGACTTTGCTATACAGTTTCGATAAATGCGGCTTATTGATTTTCCATATTTTATATTATATACAAAAGGCTATTTACATTAACGTATTAGTAACATTTGAGATCATTATTCTATGAACAATATAGAGTAATTAAGCGCAACACTACATGTGATAGAGGAATTTAAGGAGAATGGAAAAAAATAAAAAAAGAACAATGCCGGATTGCGAATTCTGTGGAAAAAACATCAAGAATAATAAGTGGAATAAGAGAAATCACCATATCAACATATGTCAACAACCATCAAAACGATTTTTCTGTTCCCGTCAATGTAAATTAAGATGGGTTTTTAAAATAATCACAGTTTGATTTTAATTTTTTGATCATTGCGTGATATTATCAAATGTGTTTAGTTAAATTTATTAGAGACATACAAGTAAAATTAGAAGCAATTCCCACTTTAGGTGCTATTGTTTATAATGCTATTATAAAAAGAATTTTAAGCAAACCAGAAGTAAGAATTGCTCAAAATATTGTTCAAAGAATAGATAGCGGAATTTTAATAGATGTAGGTTCAGGGACAGGATTCTTATCAATAGAAATAGCGAAGAGAGCGCCAGAACTTAAAATTTTCGGGATTGATTTAAGTATCAAAATGGTTGAGATTGCGTCAGGTAATGCGAGTGGTTTTAACAATGTAAAGTTTAAATTAGCGAATGCTATAGACTTTCCTTTTGGAGACAATACAGTTGATTTAATTGTTAGTACAGGTTCATTTCATCACTGGGGAACTCCAATTAAGGTTTTCAATGAGTGTTACCGTGTTTTGAAGCCGAATAGGGAAGCATGGATTTATGATGGATGTTACAACCCCCCTAATGAAGAAGTACTTAAATTAAAAAGAATTTATGGTGGTTTTCGATACCCTATTGTCAGTCAAATCCAAAAATTACACGGATTTAAGTGGGAAGAATACAATACCAAAATTAAAAGTCTTCTTGAACGATCAAAATTCCAGAAACACTTCCAAATGATATTAACAGATGGGTGGATGAAAATTATTCTTAAGAAATAAATGAACCTATGGGGGAAAAATGATGTTAAGATTTATTAATTAAAGATATTAATCTAAAAAAACACTTAATAAAATTGAACTAGGTAAAAGAAATATGAATAAACAAGATCTGGAAAAATTCTTTAATCGATTAGAGGAATTATTAGAAGTCAATGGATGTAATGGTCGCGATTTAACCAATGCAGAGATTATATTAGAAGAAATGAATATACCTAGAAAGGATCAAGAAGAGTTTTTAGAAGATTGCAGAAGTTCTGGAGGATTTTGTGATTGTGAGATATTTTTAAACTCTGAAGATTATTTGAGAGAAAAATATAATAAATAAAGTTAATACTATGGAGAAAAAAGCTCATAGAATCGATATTCATCATCATGTTTTACCTCCAGAGTATCTTAAATTTCTAGCTAAAGTTAATATTACTACTGCAGGGAATGTAGGTTTCCCCACATGGGAGCCAAGAGATAGTTTAGAGGTAATGGATCGCCAAGGTATCGCGACTGCTATAACCTCAATTTCTTCTCCTGGAGTTTATTTTGGAGATTGTGTATTTACACGAGATTTAGCCCGAATATGTAATGATTTTTCAGCTAATTTAATTAACAAGTATCCTCAACGTTTTGGTGGATTTGCTACATTACCTTTACCCGATATTGAAGCATCATTAATTGAATTAGAGTATGCATTAGATACATTGGAATTGGATGGTGTTGTGCTACTTTCAAACATAAATGGAAAATATTTAGGAGACCCCGAATTTGAAGAACTTTTTTCAGAACTTAATCGTCGAAGGACAGTGGTATTTATTCATCCTAATGCACCTCCTGAAGAGAATCTCCCCCAGCTCAGTTTTCCTACCTCTGTTTTAGAATTTGTTTTTGATACAACTCGTACAGTTGCAAATCTAATGCATCATGGAATTCTTAAACGCTATTCTGATATTCGGTTTATTTTAGCGCATGCTGGAGGGACTGCTCCTTATTTAGCATGGAGGATTACCTTTGGAAATAAGAGGCTAATAAAATATCTAAATAATTTCTATTATGATATGGCAATATCAGCAACCCCTTATGTGTTTAAAACTCTTATGGAAGTAGTGAATCCTTCAAAATTGCTTTTTGGTAGTGATTTTCCCTTTGTTCACGAAAGAGTAGTAAAGGAAATGCTTCAAGGGATTGGAGACTATGAAGACCTTGATAAAGAAGATTGTATTGCTATTGAGCGTGAAAATGCACTCTCACTTTTTCATCGATTTAGATATGAATAGGCGGTTGTTTAACCAATCACGAAGATCTTTTAATACTACTTTTCTATTATATTCGATTTCATTATATACTTCATGGTATAACCCTTCATAGATTTTAATGGTTTTATCATCCATTTTAAACAAATCGTCAAGTTCTTTGCTTCCTTTAATTAATTTATCGTCTGAACCGCACTGAATTAACAAATTAACTTTAAAATTTCCGATAAATGTCTTAAAATGTTTGAAATTTTTTACCATTTCATAGCTTAATCTTGCCGAAATTTTATCGGCATTCACGAAAGGATCGTTCTCATACAGCTTTACTACTTCTGGGTCGTGGCTTAAAAATTTAGCATTAAGTCTTGGATTGAAATTCATTTTAGGAGCGATTTTTGAGAAACCTTTTGCTATTAGTTTTAAAAATCGGCTAGTCTCTCTACCTGGTTTTGTTCCCGTTCCCGAAAGGATAAGACCATGTAAGAGATTCTCATATTTCTTTGTGAAATAAATAGCGATAAATGAGCCAAGAGAATGACCCAACATAAATATTGGTAAATATGGATAGTGTTCCTTTATAATTTGGTATAGTAATCTTTCATCTTCTATATATTGTTCAAAGGAATCGACATAATTTCTTAATCCTTCAGATTTTCCGTGACCGCGATGATCATCTGCATAAATTGCATATCCTTCGGGAACTAATTCATTTACAACAGATTGATATCTTCCAGAGTGTTCAAATCCTCCATGAACAAGTTGAATAACCGCTTTAGGAGTATCTGGAATCCATGCTTGATAATAAATTTTCAACCCTTTTACTCCTATAAATTCTCCCTCAATATGTTTCAATATTTATTTCACGATTTTTTATTTTTTATCTTGTTTATTTATTTGTTTATTTATTAGAATGAATAAATTCTGATAAAATATAAAATAATATTTATTTATAAAAGTAAGAAAAAATTATAATTTAAAAGAAAATTTTTCCGATACAAATGCTTAATGGATATAAAGGTAAACTTTTACATATAGATCTTTCTAAAGAATCCTATAAGACAGTAAATATTCCAAAAGAAATATTGAAGAAGTATATTGGTGGTCGTGGTCTTGGAGCAAAACTTTATTGGGATCTCATTCCACCAGGAGCAGATCCACTTGGACAAGACAATATTTTTATGATTCTTACTGGTCCATTGAGTGGCACAATGGCACCTGGTGCAGGAAAACATCTTATAGTTACTAAATCCCCTGCAACTGGTGGGTGGTTAGATTCTTATTCTAGTGGGAAAATAGCTTCAGAACTGAAATTTGCGGGATATGATGGTCTTATTATTACTCATAAGGCTAGATATCCTATTAACGTGTTTATTAATGAGGATAAAGTGGAATTTTCAGATGCTAGGCATTTATGGGGTAAAGGCTCTTTTGAGACGGAGACATTTATTAGGGAGAATTTCAATCCAGAATGTGGTGCTCTATCTATTGGGCCAGCTGGAGAGAATCTCCTCCCATTTGCATGCGTAGGAAGTGATTATTTTAGAAAAGCAGGTCGTGGAGGTGCTGGTGCTGTGATGGGCTCTAAGAATCTTAAATCTATTGCGGTTAAAGGCACTAGTGGGATTAGCTGTGCCAATATGAGGGCTCTTCATCATCTTGTTCTTAATCATCAAAAACGAATTAGACAAAGACACATGACTCCAATGACATTAACTCTTACTAATGCTGCGGGCATGCTTCCAACTCGAAATTTTACTCAAGGTCAATTTAAAAAGGGTATCGGTACTATCGATAAAGATGCTGTTATAGATGTAAAAATAGCGGATCGGGCTTGTTACGCATGTTTTGCTGGTTGTGCAAATATAACGCAAGTTAAGGAGGGTATATTTAAAGATTTATTATTGGAAGGACCAGAATATGAGACGCTTGCTATGCTAGGGGCTAATTTGGAAATTAATTATTTACCGGCAATAATGAAGGCAAACTATCTTTGTGATGATTTAGGTATGGATACCATTTCTGCAGGTGTAGCTATAGGTTTTGCAATGGAGTGCTATGAACGAGGTATTTTAACTCAAGAAAACACTGGAGGATTAGAACTCAAATTCGGCAATTATGGAGCTGTGATTGAATTATTGGAGCTTATGGCTTATAGAAGAGATTTTGGAGCTTTTTGTGCTCAAGGTGTAAAAGAGATGGCAAGAGTACTTGGACAAAATACAGAAGATTTCGCTATGCATTCTAAAGGACTTGAATTCCCTGCTTATGATCCCCGAGCGGGGTGGGGTTCAGCCATTACTTATTCTGTTACACCAAGGGGAGCTTGTCATCGAAGAGCGTGGCCTCCATCGGTAGAAGTTTTAGGGGGTTTAAATCCTTTTAGTATCGAAGGAAAAGCAGAAAGAGTAATAAATTTGATGAATCATAGATGTATAATGCATTCACTTATAGTTTGTGATATGCCAGGGTCAATAATTCGCTTAGGAATGGAAGATTGGGCTCAGTACTTAAATGTTGTTGTTGGCTCAAGTTATACAGGAGATGATCTCAATAGGAGTACTGAAATCATTGAAACGCTTATCAGGCGTATTAATATTCGAGAGGGTTTTAGTTCCAAAGATGACATTCTACCTAAACGCACTTTGGAACAAAATCTTCCTGATGGCCCGGGAGCAGGCAAAGTTATTGGAATGGAGAATTTTTTTAAAATGCGATCAAATTATTATTTATGCCGTGGGTGGGACAGTGAAGGAGTGCCAACTCAAGAGACAATTACCAAATATAAATATAACATTGAACCGAGTATCGAGATTTAGAACATATTATTACTGTTAGTTAGAAGAAAAATTATAATTAAAAAAATACGTTTATTATGAAAATTAAAATTACAGCGGTTGGAGCCTTAGCTAAAAGCTTACCACACGGGCAAGTAGTCATCGAGGGGCGTGAGTTCACTATTCAAGGAGTTTTAGATACGCTAGTAAGTAAATATGGTAAGGTTTTAATGGAAGAATTGTTCAATAACGGAAAAATTAAAAAAGAAATATCAGTTTTGATTAATGGGCGCAATGCAAGCACACTGCCAGATAAGTTTAAAGCTCTTTTAAAAGATAAGGATGAAATAATTATAACTGCTTACATTACAGGAGGATGAGATAAGAAAAGGCTATGAGCAAAAAAGTCTTAGTAGTTAAGGGTGCTCTAGTACCAGAGAGGGAGAGTTTATTCTTTCACATTCGCGTATTCGGGTAGTTTCCAATGGACTGGAAGGATGGTCGAGACCTGTTGTTTGTTTACAATGCGAAGATCCAATGTGTATGAGAGCATGCTCAGTTGGGGCTATTTATAAGACTAAAACGCCTCAAGGAGACCCATTAATTGCTGTGAATAAAGATAAGTGTATTGGATGCAATCAATGCATTGTTGCTTGTCCATTTGGAACAATTGAATATATCAAAGAACAAATGATTAATAAGTGTGATTTATGTGATGGGTCACCAGCATGCGTGAATTTCTGTTTTTATGATTGTTTAAAATTTATTGAGCTTTCGGACGATGATTATAAAAAGCGAACAACAAAAATAAAGGCACTAGCAGCAAGAGCTTGTCGAGAACTAAGTAAATCTGAGCCGTATCGGCGTAGGGTCATGTTTTCATTAGATATATCGAAAGTTACAGACATATAGGTTAAAAAAAAATGAATGACTATAATAAATACTCAATTGATCCTGAAATAAAATATAAACCATTGGAAGTTATTGATATTCCAAGAGTAATAGAAAATTGCACTAAAAAATGGCAAAATTTATCTCTTTGCCAAGTAAATGATTCTGTCGTTAGGTTAGGAGTTATTGAAGGAGAATTTCACTGGCATAAACATGAAAAAGAAGATGAATTCTTCTTCGTTATTGAAGGATTACTTTTAATTGATCTGGAAGATAAATTAATTGAATTGAGACCCAATCAAGGTTTTACTGTACCAAAAGGTGTAATGCATCGTACAAGAGCTCCTACTCGTACATCAATCTTAATAATGGAAAAAAGTACTGTAAAGCCAATAGGGGATTAAAAATAAAATACTTTTAAAAAAAGAAAAATATATTCAATCCGTAGGAATTATAAAGAAAAGAAAAAGTAGAACTCACATAATTTTTTTATATTATATATAAAAGCTCATTAACATTAACATATTAGTAATAATTGAGCAACATAGAGAAATTTAAAGAGACTAAAAAAGAAGACAAATAATAATGCCTAATTGCGAATTCTGTGGTAAGAGCATCGTTAGTAATAAGTGGAATAAGGAACATCACCATATCAATATATGTCAACAACCAAAAAAACGACTTTTCTGTTCACGTCAATGTAAATTAAAATGGGTTTTTAAAGTAATGAGATTATAATTTCAGTATATTGATAATTGCTTGATACTCATATTGATCTATAAGAACTGTTTTCTTTAGATAATTGATATAATGGTCACATTAACTTTTTTTAATTTGATTGTCATAATACTATATTATGGATAAATATTAAATTGAAAATTAACAAGAAAGGTGAATAATAAAATCCCAAATGTAACCATAGATGGCCCTCCAATTGATGATATAGAAGTAAAGAGACAATTAGTTAAGGAAATTACAAATGCTCTTGAAAAGGCATATAAATTACCGAGAGAGGTTTATACAATATTAATAAAAGAGAACCTGTCAGAAAATGTTGGCGTTGGGGGAGAATTAGTTATTGATAGAAGAAAGAAATAAGTTCAAAAAAAAATACTTATATCCTCGTGGAGGAATGATGATTTTTACAATAAAAAGGGAGAGGTGATGGGTTTTTCACATACGCGTAAAAAGAACCAACAAAAACCATTGCTACAAGTGGCATTGGATTTAGAAATATTAGATGATGCTTTGGCGATAGCAAAACAAGTTGCTCCTTTTGTAGATATTTTGGAAGCTGGAACACCTTTAATAAAATCTGAAGGTGTAAGAGCTATTCGAACGTTAAAGGAAACACACCCAAACAAGTTAGTTTGTGCCGATTTAAAAACCACAGATGCGGGATACCTTGAGACACGGATGGCGGCTAAAGCAAAAGCCGATATTATTACAGTTCTTGCCGATGCTTATAACAATACAATCGAGGAAGCGCTGCGTGCTGCACATGAGTTTCATGTGGAGATTATGGCAGACCTTATTGTGTCTCGAAAACCTTCCAAAAGATTAGCAGATCTTATTAATATAAATTATAAAGGTACAAAAGTGCATTATGCCTTAGTGCATAGTGGTTTAGATATCCAAGCATCACGAAGAGCCCCATTATCAGAATTGGAGTCAGTAATACACTTACAAGACCGTCCCCGGTTAGCAATAGCTGGGGGGATTCGAGTCACCGATATTTCTAAGCTACTCACTTATCCACTGGATATTATTATTATAGGAGGAGGAATTACTCGTGCCAAAAATCCTAAGATTGCCGCAGAAAAGATTCGAAAAGTTATTTACAAGGATTCTAGGTAAATAAAATAGCTTAAATTAATTTATATAATGAGAAGTATGTTTATTTAAAATTATAAGGATCTCTAGTTTTTGAAAAGTTTTTGCTGACATTGATAGTATTAATTAATCTTTAATACGATTCTCTGCTAATAGCTTCGCTGCCATTTGTTGAGGTTGTAGTAATGAAATAAGAAGTGATGCAAGGAATTTTTTTTTATTGTCTGGTTCTCCAAGAAGATTATGAATTATTTGGAATAATTTGTCACCATCACCCTCTTCAATTTTTTTATGATCTCTAATCCAGGATTTAATTGCTTGGAAATATTTATCTAGAAGGACAGCTCGTTTTAATCCATCAGTTCCCTTCCTCGGCATAGTCGCTCTCCACTTACCTGCTCCGATACTGGAAATTATTATATCATATCTACGGAAAGCTTTATGATTACAAGGTTGAAGCCTACCATCACCTTCAGATATCATCGCTTTTAAAATCAAACTATCTGGATGTATTTTTAGGATCTCATTTTCAATTGCTTTTACAGCAGCAAGATGAGCAATCAATTGAGGTGATTTCCCCCAATACCCCCCAATCCAAAATTCAAATAAAAGACAAATACGCTCTACATATAACTCTTTTAATCTATTTCTTTCATTGAGTAATTCATAAATCATTTTCTTCACAGATTTATCAGGATCACATAAATTTTGAAGAGCTTCATAACCACTAGTTCCTAAAGATGGAAGCCAACTCCGCAGCGCTAAATAGTATGCACAAATTTTCATCCATCTTTCGCTTTTGATTGATTTTAAATGACCAATTGGGATTGTGGGAGCTCTATTTTCACCTATTGCCTTACATATACTTATAATACTGTTCTCAAGATTCCAATTACATATTTCAAGATCAATTATACTTTTTAAAATATCCTTACCTGTTTGATCAAGTGGTTGAGCTTTTTTCCAAAGATTCCTGAGAAATGTGTGTTCACTAGATACTATTTCACTATCTAAAGAAACATGATCCTCAGGGAACCACACTTTGAGCCGTCCCCAACGATGATTAGCAAAGAGCTCCTTCTCCCAATTTTGTAACTCTTCGTCTTTTCCATCAGAACCATTCGAAGGCATAATTAATATTATTTTTTTATAAGGAATTAAAAATCTATTCTTAGGTCTGTATTTATTACAAAATAGAATAATTATAAACTTTTTTTATTGAACCAACTGCTTCTACTAAATAATCCTAAGGTTTATAAGTTAAATAATATAGTTAGTTTGGATTTATTAACGACATTATTAAATAGAATTAATATCCAAAGATATAATAACTTTATATTAGTTGAGGTGAAATAAATGCCAAGAGTAGTACATTTTGAGCTGAATGTAAAGGATGTGAATAAAACTATAAATTTTTATGAAAAAGTATTTGGTTGGAAAATAGAAAAATGGCAAGGGCCAATAGATTATTGGCTAATTATGACAGGTGGTGAAAATGAACCAGGGATTGATGGGGGGCTAGGTGCTGAAGAAGAAGATTTTCCAAAGGTAGTTAATACTATCGATGTTGATGATGTAGATGAAATTATTGAAAAAATTAAAGATAATAGTGGTGAAATAGTGCGCCCGAAACATGCAGTGCCCGGAGTAGGTTGGTTAGCATATTTTAAAGATGTTGAGGGAATTGTTACAGGAATTATGCAAGAAGATCCTAACGCCAAATAACTTATTTTTTTTTTTCCATTTTTGTAAGAAATAAAGAATAAGCTTTTGAATTTAGATTTTTATATTGATTTATCCTATAATATAATATTAAATGAAAATTACAGATAAACTATTATAAGTATTGAGGCGAGAATTTTTCATTTAAAAAAAAAACAAGTTCAAGTTCTTTTATTTTTTATTATAATAATATCATTAATACTCCCAAATTATATAAGTAAATCTAAAGCTGACGTTGTCCCAGTCGGTTCTACGGGAACAGGAAATTTTATTCCCGTGGAAGATTGTTCTTTAATTATGACTAACTCAAGTGTCACCTTTAATATAAATTATTCTAAGTCCTTAGATAAAATTTTTCTCAGCTTTAATGGAAATTATACAATTCATAATCCCCATGACTCCTTGAATATGACACTTGCAGCCCCTTTTTCAGCTGATTTTAAAAATCTGGAAACAACATGTGTAATAAAATTAAAGGATAATGAAATTCCTTTCGAATTTGATGAGATTGAAATAGATGGAAATTTATGGGATGAATATTTTACTTGGAGATTCACAGAGTCGTCAAATAGGAAATGTTTATTTGCCTTCATTGAATTCCCAGGATTTGATTCTATTGAGCTTGAATATTATTTTGATGCCTATATTAATATTAAAGACTATCAAAATAGTGTTTTAGAAATATTTTATGATGTAGGAACATCTCGTGCATGGAATGGAACAATAACAGAACGAGTTGAATTCAATGTATATAGAAAGCAACCTGATTCATATTCAAATAGTTCAAATGATTTTTATAATTACAACTTTGTGATTTATGATATTGAAGATGGTCAGAGTTATGTATGGGAATGGAAAAACGATGTGATTAATACAGATTGTGTTTATATCTCATATTCATATACTAGTTATTGGCGTTATATGTTTGGGAAGTTTTTCGTAATTATATTTTTACCAGTAGGTCTATTAATACTGATAATAATTGTAGTCTTCCTAAGGAGAAGACGTAGGAGGAAGATTAAAGAAAATTTTATGGATTAGATATATTCTATTTTAAACCAAGTTTCTTTTTTTCCTGCTCAATTAATTCTCGGCGTAAAATTTTACCGGAACCAGATTTTGGAATTTGATCTACAAATTCAACTTCCCGAATCTTTTTATAGGCAGAGATTCTTTCAGCAACCCAATCCATAATGTGGTCATCAGATACTTTACCCTTAGATTCTGGTTTTAAAATTATGAAAGCCTTGGGAATTTGACCTACATCCAATTCTGTAGATGGTTTTCCAATAACAGCAGCATCAAATACATGCGGATTCTTAAACAGTAAGTCTTCAAGTTCAGCAGGCGCAATACTCCATCCTTTATATTTTATCATTTCCTTGATGCGATCAACAAGATGCTCATATTCATCTTCATCGATATATGCCATATCACCTGTTCTCAGCCATTTCTCACCAGTATTAGGGTCGGTCCAAAAAGCACCCTTAGTAGCATCAGGTCTATTCCAGTACCCTTTCATAACCTGAGGACCCTTAATAATTAATTCGCCAATCTGCCCTCTTTCAGGAAGCTCTTCACCAGTCTCTAAGTCTATGATTTTATGAAAAGTATCTGGAATTAGTGTACCTTGAGATTCCATTTTGGGGCGAGACATAGGATTTACAGCAACAACAGGAGACGCTTCTGTTAAGCCCCACCCATGTTGGATGGTCACATCTTTAGCATTACATTTTTCTTTTGCTAATTTATCGAATCTTTCAAGAAGTTCGAGAGGGATTGGTGCAGCGCCATTGTTAAAGATTTTGAGGTTTGTCCAATCATAACCTTTTATACTAGGTTCTTCAAGATGTCGAACAACTGCGAGGAATATTGGAGGTACACACAAGCTATAAGTAACTTGAAATTTTTCTATAAGCTCACAGAATTTCTCTACTTCAAACCGTGGTGAAACAACCTGAGCTGCGCCTAACCAAATTGCTTGGTTCATACATACATTTAGTCCATAAATATGGTAAAGAGGAAGTACTGTCATCGCGATATCTAATTCACTTAATTCGTAAAGCTGACATATTTGGATTACATTTGATACTATATTGTAGTGCGTAAGCATGGTTCCTTTCGGGAGACCTGTTGTTCCACTTGTATAAACTAAGGTTGCAAGATCTTCTTTAGGATTGAAATCATATTCAGGGGGATTCGGTTTTGTTTTTGCTATTAACTTTGACCAACTATTAGTTCCTTCTGGTATTTCTGGATTCTCTTCTGATTCTATTATTATGATATTTTTAAGGTTTGTTTTGTTCTTAATTGCTGCTACGTTAGGGTATTGGGGTTCTGAGACTATTATCGTTTCTGCTCCTGAGTCACTCGCTTCGTATTCAACTTCAGATTCCTTGAATAATGGGTTCATAGGGACTAGAATACCACCTGCTTTTTCTAATCCGAAGAAAGAAATCTCCCATTCAATTGAATTCCATCCATATAAGGCAACTCTATCTCCTTTTTTCACACCTAAATTATTTAGGACAGTAGCAAAAATATCTACTTGGTCTTTAAATTGTTTAAAAGTCATTTTCTGAGGGTAAAGAAAAGCAGACCTATCTGGAAACCTTTCAGCTGTATCTTCCAAAATTTCATGAATAGGGATTTCAGGGTAATAGAGATGACCTCGTTTATATTTAACCACTATTTTCACCTTTTAAGATCTAAATTAAACAATATGTACAATTTTTATTAATAATTTTTTAAAAGTACTTCGATTTATAAGGTGCACTATTTAAAAGTGGATTTTAACGAATAGTTTATCCTGATGATGTCGTCACCTTTATCCAGTTGCATAAGCTTAGTTTCTCTCTTCCTCTCACTGATTTCATTTTATTATCCAAATTCAATAATTGATAATTATTAAAATGGTTTTTATCTCCGTTGAATTTCGTATTTTTAAGTATCGATATGTTTTATTTGTGGAATAACAAAGGACTTTTTGCTATCAAAACCAAACTTCAGGACACGAAAGCTTAAAAAGAAGGGTAGAATGCTCATAAAACTTAAAGTTATGCCAAACAAATATGTATTCGGAAAAGCAAGTAAGAGCCCTCCTAGGATTGGTCCTATAATTTGAGACAAATTGTCTATTGAAGAGCTAATACCCATTATTTTACCTTGATTTCGAAAGTCAACTGAGCGACTTAAAAAACCAATAGTTATACCTCGTGAAGTTGCTCCACAAAAACTTATAAAAAAAAGCAAAACGACTAAATGCCAAATTTCTGCTACTACTCCTAAAAGAAAATATGCTAAAATAAAGCTTCCTAAACCTAACATTGCTGTTTTTGCATCTCCTAAATAATTTCGGATTTTATTAAAGAAAAAGGCTCTAAAGACAACTTGGAACACTCCCATTGATGAAAGGAGTAGACCAATAATCTGTGCATTTAAATTTAGTCTAATATTTCCAAAAAGACTAAAAGTTGTTTGAAAAACACCAGCAGCAATAGCTAAAAAGCTATATTGTATTAGAATAATAAGTGTCTGCTTATTTTTCCATATTGAAGATCGCTGCTCTTCAACATTATTCATCAAACCATTAAGTGGTTTTTCAGCAAGAGTAAATCCTGTTTTATTGCTAATCGCTTGTACATTCATTGTTTTAATTGGTAATGTCTCTTTTAGATATATTGCTGTAAAAATAAATGTAAAACTTGCTAAAATACTTGAGACAATACCGGGCCCCATAATCCCGAAAGGTGATAAAAATCCTCCCATTGCAGGCCCAATTAAAAATGCTAAGGTGAATGTTATGCCTATATTTGTCATTTGTTTAGGTCTTTCATGTGGCGGTACTATATCCCCTATAACTGCCTTAGATATGGGAAATTGTCCACCAAATATTCCATCGACAATTCTTGCGATAAAGAGCATCTGAATATTTTGTGAAAAAGCTAAAATTATGAATCCTGCTATAGTTCCAGCTTGTGAAATTAATAATAATGGTTTCCTTCCATATTTATCGCTCAATTTCCCTAAAATCGGCCCAAAGAAAAATGCAAATATAGCATTACTACTTAGCAAGAATCCAATAATTATAGGTGAACTGTTATATTCTTGCATGAAAAAGGGTAAAAAAGGTAAAATAATACTGAAGCCTAAAATATCAACAAATACTGCAACCCACAAGGGTAATAATCGTGGGTATTGAAAAGAAATCTTCTTCATGTAATAATAAAATAGAACAGAAATTTTAAGTCTAAAGTTAATATTTTATTAAGATTTTTACTCTAACTTAAAATTATTACAATAAAAATCAACTAAAATATTTTGATTTATAATCATGCGTCCTATATGATTTTGAAATATTATGAAAACTGTAAATAAACATACAAATTCCCTTTTAATGACATCTTAACATTTTTAAAATATTAAATTAAAACTTTTAAGGATGTCTTAATCTTTTTCCCATATGAATAATAAAATGGAGAAATTTGGGGACGATTTTCAGCAAAAATCTAAATATTTAAGAAATCAATTACCAGGGCATCGATTAGATTGGTCAATAAAGCCAGAAACTTATAAGACCTATCAAAACGCAATGAAAACGATAAAACTTCCCACGCCTGAATTTGATAATGAAATAAAATTTTGGCAAGTATTAGTAAATCGAAAATCTACTCGAAAATTTAAAAAAGATCCTATAACATTATCAGAACTTAGCCTTTTATTATATGGAATGACAGGCTTAACTCGAGTTTTTCCTCAATTTGCGTTTAGAACCATACCTTCTGCGGGAGGGTTATATCCGATTGAAGTATATCCTGTAATAAATAACGTTAAGGATATTGAACAAGGTATTTATCATTATAACATTCCGAACCATAGTCTTGAACTTTTAAAGAAAGGCGATTTTCGAGTAGAAGTTGCTAGAGGTTGTTTAGATCAACAAATAGCTTATAACTCTGCTGTGAATTTTGTATGGACTGCAATGATAGAAAGATCTAAGTGGAAATATCTTCAAAGATGTTATCGATATATATATTTAGATGCGGGTCATATTGGTCAGAATTTCTATCTAATTGCTGAAGCATTAGGTTTAGGTGCATGTTCCATAGGAGCAATATACGATGATGAGCTTAATGAATTATTAAAAATTGATGGGATTAATGAAACAGCTATATATGTGGGTGTAGTTGGTAAAAAATTCCAATAAAACTTTTATAATAAAAAAAAAAGTGAGTTATTCTATAGAATTTAGGAAAGTCAAGAAGATTTGTTTAGAGGCATCAGGTAAATCTTCAATATTTTTCTTGACTTTTTCTAAGAATTCTTCTTTTGAGTTGGCATCTTTTAAAATGTAATTATCAATATCTCTGAATTTGTTTGTTATTTTTTCGTAAGCATGTGTAACGGCATCAAGATTCTTACTTATACTTAATTTCCAATCCTGATCTACGGCAACTTTATATTTCTCTTTCTTGTCTTTCTCCTTGTCTTTATCTTTTTTATCTTTGTCTTTCTTATCCTTATCTTTCTCCTTTTTTTCTTCTTTCTCCTTTTTCTCCTTTTTCTCTTTCTCTTTTTCCTTGTCTTTTTTATCTTTATCTTTTTTATCTTTATCCTTTTTATCTTTATCCTTTTCTTTTTCTTTTCCCATAAAACCTCAACTGACTAATAAGTGATTTTAGTTCAAATATGATACTACAGATATTTAAAATTTTGGAGGTTAATCTAGATTTTCAAAATCTCTCAATTTTATTTTGGGGGTTCAATTTCTCTATTGCCGCCCATCTTGCTGTTAGTGAGAGATAATAACCATCAAGTAAGAGAATTTCAATCATTCTTGAAAATTCAGTTAGGATGCTCCATTTATGCTGGTAAACAAGGAGTAGGATAGAACATAAAAAAAAATAAAATTTACTAACTTTGAGGATTTTTTTAGTTTTTTAATTATTTCTTCAATTTCCTTTATAATGGAGTATGATTTGATTCTAGATTACTAAAAGTATATAGAAAATATTAACAACCATAAAATTTTCACACGAACCTTAGGGAAGAAAGAGGAATTATTTATTCCAAAAATTTAAATTCTCTTTTATGGATATTTAATTAATTTTAACCTTAAATTCACTTCTTTCTTTTGAAAAAGAATACTTATCAATAATTATATTTGATTTAATCTCTCGGATGACAAATAAGGGATTGATATCTAGTTAATAGATTTTCTTTTTCCTACCAAATAGAAAGATTTATAAATAAAAGTGAGTAATCAATAACAAATATTTTTAATAATAGAAATATTTCACAAACGTTAAGGAGAGGTATATTATTATGGCAAAAAAGAAAGCCGCACCTAAAAAGAAAGCTGCACCTAAAAAGAAAGC
>JAEOTA010000018.1 GCA_016840085.1 Promethearchaeota archaeon | reverse complement strand
TTGTAATGGAGGGCTCAAATCGCACGACATAAATCTAATAGGTATGGAACTATTATAAAGGAAGTAATTAATACAAGAATAAGTAAAAAAAATAAAAAAATTAAAAGTTAAAATTTACTCAATTAATAAATAATTATTTCTTCCTGCCTTTTCGGTAACTAAATTGTATACCTTTTCTAGGGGAAAATTCTTCTAGGTGTCTTCTAAATTTTTTTACTGCTTTTCTTGAAAAGTCTTTTTGACTTTGAATTTGATAACCGTTCGAATAATTCGCTCCAGTAAAAGTAAATATATAATAAACTTTTTTTGTGTATTTATATCCTGTTGTTCTTCTTCTCATTTCAATTGTATTAAAATCTGATAAATTGACTGTAAATGTTGTTTTATCCGGTATTTGAATACTTATATATTCATCAGTTATAATAAATTTTCTAACCTTACCGCTTCCTCTTATATAAAAGTAAGACCAAAATAGTATTCCCCCCATAGCTAACCAGATGAAGATAACTATAGCAATTCCCACAAAATTACCTCCCGATATACTAATAGCTGCTATAGAAGCTATTACCATTATTATAATACCACAAATATCAACACAAATTATCGCTGAAGCTTGACCTCTTAAAGTCTCTTCTATTTCAATTTTGTCAGACGGGCTATATACATTGGATTCATAACTCACAAAAATCACTTTATTTTAAAATTGGATTAATTATTGATATTTTCTAACCAATTTTAAACTTGATATTTTTGTAAAATCACATTTTATAATTGTATTCAGTCTAAGATATATTAGGATTCAAATTTTTTTCAGATTTTAAACTCCTTCTTTTCTGCTCGTGAACTGCTCGTAATTCTATTTGTAGTTGCTCATATTTTTCTCCCTCCAATGGAAAAAAATGAACAAATATTAATCCGATTAACACAAAAATATTTGGAACTACATAAAAAAGAATTTTTATACCAAGTATAGCCGAATCAGGTTGAACTTCTGGCGGTCCCCCTTGAACATATGAAAATGATACCAAAATGACTGTTGCCATAATTGGACCAAGACTTTCGGCAGGCTTTGTAAAAAGGGCATTAATACCATAAAACATAGTTTCTCGTCTATAGCCATATTTAACTTCATCTTCATCAATAGGTAATGTTTGAAGAATTACTGATAATACTCCCGCACCTCCAAAGAATGTCGAAAATAAAAGTCCAATCCAAATTATAGGGGTTTCAATAGCAGGGATGAGTATTAAAAAGAATATAATAAACCCCCCTATACTTTGTATTAAACCAAATCGGATCATCAATTTTTTAGCGCCGTACTTAGGTCTTAATTTCATACAAATAATATTAGCAGAATATCCGAAAATTATTACTATTAAAAAGTAAAAAACAACGAATTCTTCTCCTACTAAAACTAAAAATACGAATAAATACGGTAATTGGATGGATCCATTAACTCCTTTTGTAAAATTATAACCAATGTACATTAAAAATGAACTTACTTTAAAAATACTCAAACATTGTATAAAAAACCAATATAATCCAGTTATTAGAGATTGCGGTTATTAAATCCAATTGCCAAAATAAGGTTTTACAACCCTATATATTATATAATTAAAAATTAAAAAAAAGTAAAAAAAGATTAATTTTAAAAGACTATTTCTTCCTACGTTTAGGCTCGATCTTCTTAATAATTATTGATTCGGCGTGTACTTTACAATTCTTAAGAATTACTTTAAATCCTCCCGCACCACCAGCTCCAGGAATTGTTAGTCCAACAGTTCCCATAGGAACCATTGCTCCTTCTTCCTCCCATTCTTCTTCCTCTTCTTCTTCCATCTCTACCCATGTGTCCACTACAGGATGGTTTTTCTCCTTAAGAAATACCTTTAATTCATTGATATCTTGAACATCCTCTTCTGTTGCGATTTTATCAATAAGGTCTTCTGGAAGAAAATCTACCACTCGTTCTTTCACTGTAGTTGGCATCCACACGATTGTGTAAATGCCGCTTTCAAAACCCAATTGTAAACCATCATACAATTGGTATTTTGGCGAACCAATATACTGGAAGCTCACACCATTAAAACCGGGCATTTGTTTGCCTCCTCCAGTTTGATTTGCCATAGCTGAGAAGGGTAGCCCATTTATTGCGACAGTGCCATAATTTCTATCCACTATTCCGTGTCCATTCACTTCAGGTATGAAAAAATCTATAGCCTCAAAGCATCCACAAGATGTATGGGGAAATTCCATTCCGCTATAAAGATAAATTCTTTCGATTTCACCGAGAGATCGTTTCTTTATCATTTCGTTTACTCCAGAAAATTCACCTGCTTCTTTATTCAAGCACTCTCCAGGTGGAACCTCATAAATTAACCAGAATGCCTAACTGGCAATTTCTTGTGGTCCTTTAGGGTCCACCTTAGCAGCAGCTCTAGCGTCAAACCAGTTAATACTGCCACAGAGAGATGTTCTATCAGGTGTAATACAACAGGCATGCGTTGGAGCGAATGACTGACAGAGTACACAACCGTAATACATATCTACGTCTTCATCATGAATAGTTCGTGCTCTCTCATCTCTTTTATCGTATATACCCATGGCAAACTCGTATGGTTCTTCAATCTTCTTAGGGTCTGTTATTAGAGTTACCTGCGCTTTTTTGATAATCGGTAATTCTGCTTTGTATAATCGAATTAGAACAGTCCCTAACATAGTAAGATCATCAAAGCCCTTTTGAATTAGAGACTTTGAGAGTCGCATCCAGTTAGTATATCTTTGGTTCAAATGCATGATGCCATTCACGAAATTACAGAATTCATGAACTCTACGCTCGAACACTGCTTCTAAATCCTCTTCTAACTCAGGACCCGATACTTCGACTAAAATACCAATTGGATACCGACCACCTTCTTCCATGTCTTTAATATTTGGACCTATGATTGTAATCTTCCCATCCTCAATTTCTTTGTCTTTCTTCACTCTCACGAGTTCAAAATGCTTCTCGACCTTAGGCCCACCAAGTTCAATATACATTTGATTACCTCTAATACGTTCACCTTCGTAGACTGGTCCTACATCAAAAGGTAAATCTGCAAAACTCATATAATTTATCTCCTCATTTGAATTCTCATTTTGGTAATTTATATTTAATATTTTAACTTTTATAACTTTTCAATCAAATTTTCTAAAAATGCTTTCCATTCCGCTTCATTTAGATTTGGTAAGCTAAATCGTGCATTCGGATGAGAATATTTGTCTAGATCAATCGTTCTTAACCAATTTGTAAAGTTCTTGAGTCGAGATAATGTTTGAGAGACGTAAAAAACTATATGTCCACCGAAGATAGCCATAGAATATTGTCCTTCTCCATCGAAACCAGCCCAATCTTTATCAGATAAACGATTTGTAATGTTTATCAGAGACATATCGAACAATTTGTTATCAGCAATTTTATCTTTTAAATATTTGTATGCATGTCCTGTTGAGACTACATGACAATCAAGTTTATTTGCAATTTCTATGAAATAATCTGCAAGCTTTTTCCCATCAAGTTCCCAATTTAAAGATTCAGCACCTATAACGAACACCTTCTTTTTAGGTGTTTTAAGCAAATTCGCCATCACCGCTGGATCTGAGACAGAAGTACCCATCTCAGGACCAGGAATGTTAGCTTTTTGATATGGACGTGCCATTTTACTCAATTTCCTCTGTTTGTATTTTTACTTATAAGTTGTAAAACAATTATTATACTTAGAATTATTAAGGACAATTTAAAAAAATTGTTTTTATGAAGTTTAACTAAAAATAGATGGGTAAAATATTAAAATAGAAGTGAAAAATAAAGTATGGGTTAATTTAAAAAGTAAAATTTACTAAGTTGTCAAAAAAATTAATTAAAAATTAATTAAACTTTGGTTTTTTATCTTGCCAAGGGGCTCTCTCTTCAAAAGCTTTTGAAACTTGTAAAACTAGCATTTCCTGGAATCTTTTACCCACAATCTGTAATCCTATCGGTAGACCGGCATTTGTCCATCCACAAGGAATAGAAGCAGCAGGATGTCCTGTAAAGTTGAATGGAAATGTAAATGCTTGCCACGCGGTGGGAGTTACATCAATCCCATTTATTTTGGATGGGTAAGTAATCCCTGATTCAAAGGCGGGAACTGCTGTTGATGGAGTAAGAAGTATATCATAGTTTTTAAAAGTTTCATATATCGATTGATAAAACTGGCTACGAATTCTCATAGCATCGGGTAGACTTGATGCTGGAAATCGTAATCCCGCTTCAACCCAAGTTACTAAATCGGTATCTATTTTATCTTTCCATTCTTTCAAATTAGGTTTTAATTCATATCCAAACATTATTAGCCACATTGTACTAAAAGCCATGGAAGGATCGAACTCCTTAAATTTTGCTTCTTCCACTTCCCAGCCAAATGATTCAAATTTATGGATTGAATTAACTACTGCTTTTTTAACCTCGTCATCTACAACTTTTGCATAACCTAAATCTAAAGTATACCCAATTTTTAATTTATCTGGTTTCTCATTTATATGATCAAAATATTTAATATGATCTTCTGGTAATGAATGTCTATCTCCCTCAAATGGACCCTTCATAACATCTAACATTAATGCTGCATCGGAAACATATCTTACAATTGGACCAATAACAGACAAAGTTTGACCGCTATGACTGGTTTTTGGATAAATTGGAACCCTTCCAAAACTCGGTTTAAGACCATAAGCCCCACAAAAGCAAGCAGGATGCCGAATAGAACCTCCTCCATCCGAACCCTGAGCTAGAGGGCCCATTCCAGAAACAACAGAGGCTGCCGCACCTCCACTGGAGCCTCCAGAAGTCTTCTCAAGATCCCATGGATTTGGTGTTACTCCAAAAATAAGATTATCAGTAACTCCTTTAAAACCGAATTCAGGCGTATTTGTTTTCCCTAAAATTACGCAACCATCATCCTTTAAACGTTTAACGACAATTGCATCATCTTCAGGAATGTTATGTTCATAAATTTTTGAACCATAAGTAGTTCTCACTCCTTTTACTGGAACTAAATCTTTTATAGAAGTAGGAATTCCATTTAGGAGAGGAATTTTTTCATTTCTCTTTACTCGTTCATCTGCTATTTTAGCCATTTCCCTTCCTAAATCGAATGTAGTAGTACAATATGCGTTAATTATTGGATTGGTTTTTTCAATCCTTTCAATAATGATTTCAGTGATTTCTTCAGAGGATAATTCTTGGTTTTTTATTTTCTCTGCCATATCGCAAGCAGACATAAAACAAATATCATATTTTCTCATTTTTCTCTTGATCCAAATTTAAATTTATAATAAGTATAATTAATTAAATTTAGGTTTTTTATCTTGCCAAGGGGCAACGTCTTCGAATGCTTTAGAGACTTGAAGAACCGTTATCTCATCAAATCTCTTCCCAACTATTTGCATACCTATAGGTAAACCATCCTTAGACCACCCACAAGGAATTGAAGCTGCTGGATGACCACTCATATTAAAGGGATGAGTATAAGGTGAATAGGCTCCTGGGGAAACCTCCTTCCCATCAATTTTAGTTGGGGAGGATACACCTAATTCAAAAGCAGGACATGCCATGGTAGGAGTAATTAAAATATCAAATTCTTTAAAATGTCTACATACATTATCATATATGATTTCCCTTTGGATTTCTGCCATATAAATATTTTCAGCGGTAAGTTGGAATCCATTTTGAGCCATTTGTACTAATTCTTGGTCCATAACACTCCCAAATTCTTCAATTATTGGTTTGAGAAAGTATCCAATTCCATAAGTCCATATAGTATACCATGTCAATCCATAGTTTCCTATACTCACATTACCTCTAATTGTATGTCCAATTGATAACAGATTAATATTGCTTTTTTCAACTGACCAATTGAATTCTTCAAATTTTTTAACAGCATTTAGTACTGATTTCTCGACTTCAGAATGAATAACTTCTAAATTTCCTAGGTCTATTGCATATCCTATTTTAAGTTTTTTAGGTTTCTCTTCTATTGCATCATAAAAGCTATAATTTGGTTTTGGTATAGAATATCTGTCTATATCATCAGCTCCAACTAAAGCATCTAAAAATAGTGCAGCATCTTTTACATGCCTAACTAAAGGTCCCTTTTGAACGTATGTGCCCATATTGCCCTCTATTTTCATTGATTTTTGTGGGATACGTCCAAAAGTTGGTTTGATACCATATAACCCACAAAAGCTACTTGGAATTCGGATAGAACCTCCTCCATCCGAACCTTGAGTTAAAGGACTTAATCCAGAAGCTGTTGCTGCTGCGCCTCCCCCAGTAGATCCTCCTGGAGTCCTTTCTAAATGCCAAGGATTTTTCGTTGCACCAAAAATTAGATTATCAGTAACTCCTTTATAACCAAAGGCAGGCATGTTTGTCTTTCCTAAAATAACCACGCCCGCTTCCTTCAATCTTTTGACTGCTATATCATCTTCTGTAGAAATATAGTTTTCAAATGCTTTACAGCCACATGTAGTTCTAATTCCTTTAACATCAACATTATCTTTGATAGAAGTCGGTATACCATGTAATAGTCCCAATTTTTCACCCTTTTTAATAGCCGTATCAGCTTTTTTTGCTAAATCTCTAGCTAAATCGAATGTAGTAGAACAGTAAGCATTAATTATCGGATTGATTTTTTCAATTCTTTCAATAATTGTTTCAGTTAATTCCTCTGAAGTCAATTCTTGCTTTATTATCTTTTCTTTCATTTCCCATGCGGGAATGTAATAGAGATCTTCCTTATTCACATTGATCAACCTTTTTTATATCTTTATATAGTTTACTCTAATTATTTTTGATATATAAAAAATCTTAAAAAATGAAACTATAATAGGAGTATTAGATTTCATTATATAAATAAAATCAGACACAATCTCAATAAAAATGTGTGAATTCAAGATTATAAAAAAAAATGATGGTTCTCAGATATTAGAGGATATTGTCATATTATCTTACAATGAAGATAATGAATTAATTTTTAAGGATGTGTTAGGGATTGGAGAAAAGCTTGAATCTGCCCTTATTTTGAATGTAAATACTATGAATCAAAAATGTCTTATTCTTGAGAATCCAATAATCAAAGATTTTATCAATTTAGTTAACAAATTAAGTGTAAATACTGCCACGAAATCAGATATTGATACAATTATTAATAAATTAGAAATTTTAAAACAAGACCTTTAAAGTTATAAAACAATACCCAAATAAGAACTTTTTTTAAATAAATTATCTTCTTAAGTGAATATGGAAGCAAGGTTTTACGATGATATAAATAAGTTTTACAATTTAGCAACTCCTTTTTTGCTTAAACATGAGGTTGAAAATGGTCTTCTTTTATCTCTTCTTAATTCTCTCAAAGAGAATATTCATAGATATGGAGAAGAAATGCCACTTTTATTTTCGTTAACTGGTGATATTGCCATAAATTTAATAGCTCTAAGAACCCCTCCATATGATCTTCTTATATCTTATACAGATAAGATAGAAAATATTAATGTATTAGTTGAAGAACTTTTAAAGCGGAATGAGAAATTACCTGGTGTTTTAAGTTTCAGTGAAGCCGCAGATAAATTTACGAAATTATGGTGTGATAAAAATTCTTTGGAACCACAGTTATTAAGAAAGGAAAGAATTTATAAATTACAAAAAGTCTCGAAAGAGATATTAGGGGATAAAAAATTTTCCATTGCTACAAAACCCCATCAGTCTACAGTTCTCACGTGGGCAAGAGAAATGTTAACCGAAGCATTAGTGGATATTACACAAGAAGAATTAAATCGAAATATTACTAATTTCAAGGGCGAATTTGAGAATGATGATAGTCAGATCTTTTTATTGTTTGATAATGATAAGCCTGTTTCGATGGCAAGAAAAGCAGGTAAAACTCCTAATGGAAATTCGATTAATCTTGTCTATACTCCTCCTTCCTTAAGGAGAAAAGGATATGCGACTGAATGCGTGGCAAAATTAAGTAAATACCTCTTAGAGGAAGGAAATAAATATTGTTTTCTGTTTACTGATTTAAGTAATCGTACTTCAAACAGTATATATCTAAAAATTGGGTATCGTCCTGTTATTGATGAAAACCATTACAAATTTATACCAAAATAATTTTGTATAGAAAAAGCAAAATTAAAAAAAATACGAGATGATCTGCTGATTTCAAATGTAGTTTAATTTCTTTTTCTTACTATGAATGAAATAAATATAAATCATCCCTAAAAGAATCATACTCGATATTAAAATATTATAACCTTTTATAGAAATTGATTTTGTTTTCTTCTCTATAGGTTCAATTTGATGTGGTACATAGCCCATCTTAGTTACTGTAAGAGTAAATAGTTTGATTTGATCTTTATTGAAAGGTAATTCAATTATTCCATTCTGATTTGTGTCGCCTTTCCAGAAAAGCATATTACCTTTAATTAAAGTTATTGTACTATTTTCGATGGGAATATCATCTGCTGAAACTTGAAAGGTTGTAGATTCGTCTAGGGAAGAAATTTCGGTAATATTTAGTATTTTAGGTATATTTAGCCAAATAGGAACTTCTGGATCCCCAAATAAATTAAACTGTTTTAAAACTTTATCATGCCATTCTGGATATTCATAAAGTTCAGTAGAGCTGTTTCTATCAGAGATATAATCTGCCTTAGCGTTAGCTAATGCTTTACCAGGTTGACTTATTTGGAATAATTGTTCCCAAAAACGAAAGGCTAATCCTTCAGCAAACCAACCTCCATGTTCACGTTCATGCCATTGATCTTCTGCCCAACTTACATAGCTGGATGCAACACAACCTATTGCTATATTTTTTAGAAAATATTCCGCAAGACAATCTTCATACCAATCAAAAGTTCCTGTAGAACAAGCTAGAAGAAATAGCATTCCCAATTTATTTTCTTCTGGTTCTATTGTATAAGAACTTGTATCTACTAACCGTTTCCATATTGATTGATCAATTCGAGTTCCATTTCCGAAAATAGGATCATCAGTATAATCATATAACATATCTCCATCATAATCTTGAACCCATTCCTCATAATGGAGTGCTATCTCACTCCCATGGAGAGAAAATGAACCGATATTAAATCCATTTACAATAATATCTTTGAAATTCTCATAGTTTAAAGATAAGTTGTAAGAATAATCAGATCCTTTAATACCAGTTGTTAAAGCAAGAATTGTACTGCTAAAATTGGATGGAAGATGATTTTTTAAAAAATTATTGAAACGGTTTCCATCACATTCTTCAAAGTCTACAACATTATCATTATTCCAATCTTCATCAAAAGCTAAAATAGACGAAGCCAATATTGTTTTAGTCATCCAATTTCCAATTGCAGGATTTTTCTCATAATTTAATAATTTCTGAACTAAATCAGCCATTTCTTTCTTGTTATTTGCTGATAATCGTCCTACATAAACCTCCGCTTCAAAATCAAATTCATCTTGGTTAGTTCCCCATAAACCATCATTATTTAAATCCCAATTATTATCTAAATCAGTATAATAAGTATCACAACTTACGTAATCACCATCTGGTGAATAATTATCATAAATTCTTACATATTGGGAAGGAAGATGCAAGTGATCCCCAGTTAATAATACCCATTGAGTCTTATTATTAGTATAATAGGTTGCTATGCAATTCTTGATTTTTTCCGCAAGATTTCTACCTTGATAATGTTCCTTAATATCTTCAACAGTTTCGATTTTTGGAACTAATCCTTTTTGTGTTTTCCACATAGCTAAAGGTTCTAAAATATTTTTAAAATCATTAGTGGTAATAATTAGATAGTCTATAGAGTTGCCTGAGATAGAATTATTTAATCTTAATGAAGCGCATGTAAGGAAAGAAGAAGTGTCCTCTTGAGTTCTTATCGAATGAAGTGAATTAACTAAAACAAGTATTAGGAAGAATATTACATATTTTTTTTTTTTCATAATATAACTTTAAGATTTGAACCTTTCTATTTCTATTTTTAATACTTGAATATTTAAAGTTTTTTACAGTTTATTCTATTTTTGTAAATATATCGATTAAAAGAAGATAAAAAATTTTGTTTTTATTTACAGATTTAAGTAATCCTACTTCAAACAGTATTTACTAAAAATAGGGTATCGCCCAATTATTGATAAACACCATTATAGGTTTATCTCGAAATGATAAAACTTTTAAAAAATAAAATAAAAAAAAAGATATGAGAAAGTCTCCTGATTTTCTCCTGTATTTGTTTAGAATTTTCTTTCATTACTTCTTTGGCTGAAGAATTTCAATCTCAATGGAGGAAACATTACTTGTAGTTCCATCTTGATTAGTTAGTGTCTCAGTTCCAATCAAAATTTCTCCATAACTACTTCCACTGAAAAATTTATTTATCAAAATCTCAGCAACATCAACTGCTCGCGAAATTGAACGACCACGCGCCAATAATCTAACTGGCTTTTCATTTAAAACAACCATAGCAGCCATAACATAAGCCATTGTCTTCTTTTTACCAATAAAAACTTTTGAATCATCTTCTTTAGGCAATTTTCTTCACCTTTTCTACGTTTTGAATACTTTTTCCTTTTTATGGGTTTAAATCCCTTGCTCTTCTTTTTTGTTATTTGTATTAGGTCTATTATCAATTGATAACTAAGTTTTATAAACCACATTTAGATTTTAAGATTTCGCAATTTCAAATAGTTATTGAGAAATTCCTTTGGTAAAAGAAAAGTTATCAGTAAAATGAAAATGAAGAATTTATAATTTATTGGGCATCCCAGCCACCTTTAGCTCGAGCTTCTTCAACATCTTTTTCTACCCGCTCTTTCAATACAACATAATCAGTTTTTGCAACTCTATTCAATGGGAATTCATCTAAAAATACTACTAAAGAGGGTCTCTTATATGCTGCTATACCTTTACAATGCTCGAAAATCTGTTCTTCTGTTAGCGTTTGACCTTCTTTAACTTTAATATAAGTTACAATCCCATCAGTGAAAACTTCATGTTTCGCCCCAATAACACCTACAAATTCAACTTGCGGAATTTCAGCAATAAAAGCTTCAACTTCAGGGGGAAAAACTTGGAATCCTTTTGGCTTAATTAAATACTTTCTTCTCCCTGATAAATGTAGTCCATTATCATCTTTATAGCCCATATCTCCAGTATAAAGCATTTCATCAGTAGATAATGTTTCTCGTGTAGCTTTTTCATTTCCAAAATATCCTAAGAAATTTTGAGGACCTTGAAAACATATTTCTCCAATCTCCCCATCAGCTAATTCATCTCCAGCTGAGCCATCTTCTTTTATAGGTTTTCTGATGCTCATAGGATAAATTGGATAATCTTTTCCAATACCCGCTAGAATATCATCAACAGTTCCGTCCAGAGGTGTAAATGTGCAGAAACCGGAGCTTTCTGTTAATCCAAATCCACTACCAAATTTGGGAGCCATACTTGATAACTTTTCTAGGAACGGTCTATCTACTGCTTGACCACCATATAACGCAAATTTTAATGAACTTAAATCATAGTCATTATAATTTGGTAACCTCCATTGCATAATAAACATTGCTGGTATCTGACCAAACGTCGTTACCTTATATTTTTGAATAGCATCCAAAGTTTTTTCGGCATCAAAAATATGTAGAATAACACAAGTTCCCCCAATAAACATAGGAGTCATGAATTGTTCTGTGGTTCCTCCTACATGAGAAGGAGGGAGATTTACAAGCATTTTATCATTTTCATCGACATCAAAACCTTTTGATAAGCACAAATTTTGGCAAGTTATGCTTTTGTTAGTTAACATAGCAGGTTTTGGATAACCCGTAGATCCTGTCGTAAAGACAATCATAATAGGATCATCTTCCCCTACTTTCGCACACTCTTTAATAAATAGTTTCATTGATTCTGGATTTTTCATTGCTTCTATAATCTCACTTTGAGCTTCTTCAGCGATTTGATAAGCAGGGATAATTCTAGCTCTATATTTATCGTCTGGAGTGCTAAATTGCACAACATATTCTAACCAAGGATTATTCTTTTTCACAGCAGCTCCAATCAAACCAAAATTTGCAAGTGGAGTTTTTCCAAGATGACAAAACATCTTACATTTTTCTTTTAATAAACTTAAATTCTGCATGATTTCCGGAGGTTTTAACCTCAAATCGAAAGGCGTCCACATTATACCAAGTTTCGCACAAGCATAACCTAAAACAATATGTTCATATAAAAATGGGAGAGAAGTAGCGATGATATCGCCCTTTCTAAAACCCATATTATAGAATTTATATGCCATTGCATTGATGGCATTAATGAATTCCCTGAATGTATATTGCTTTTCAGTATCATATATAATGAATGCAATCTTATCTGGTCGTTCTTTTGCCCATTTTTCGATGACACCTACAATTGTATGTGGATGCTGATTATATTCTTCCCAAGACATATCTTTTATCCTCTTAATTTTTTATTAGAGTATGATATTTAATCCAAAATAATTAAAATTTTTATGTGTTCCAATTGAATTTGTCTCGAAATTTTTTAAGAAGCTGTTCACCATCTTCATATTCATACCATGCAGATCCCTGTTTTTCTAACTCATAAGCATCATAAAACGTTCTATCAAGTAAATGATTACTACACAATTTTATAGCATTTAAAACAGTTTGATTTTTTGTAAAGAGAAATCTTGCTTTATCCAAGGCTTCTTTCATCAACTCATCTTTATCTTCTACAATTTGATCAATTAAACCTATTTCTAACGCCTTCTGAGAACTTACTTTTTCACCAAACATGCACAGTTTTTTAGTCCAGGGAATTCCAATAATTTTTGAAAAGAGAATTATACAACCAGTACCAGTAAAAATTCCGGAAAAGATTTCGGGCGTTTGAAAAAAACTTTCTTTAGTAGCAATTCGATAATCGCAACATATTGAAAAAACTACTCCTTCACCCATTGTTCTTCCATTAATAGCGCATATAGCCGGTTTACCATTATATAATAATTTGCAGATGGTTGCTGCTGTTGATTCTAAATATTTAATGGCATCATGATCACTCCCATCAATAGCTTCTATATCTATTCCTGTGCTAAATGAAGTTCCATTATTAGCTAAGATCAATCCTCTAATTTTCTCATTATTCTGGCAAAATTCTACGGCTTTCTTTAAATTTTCTAATTGTTCAATTGTAAAAGCATTGGATCTATGAACTCTGTTTAAAATTATAATTCCAAAACGTTTCTTTACGTTAAATTCTATATATTCGCCAAAATCTAAATTATTTGAAGACATAATTTACCTTAATTTTTAATTAATAAAAAAGAATAATAAATTGATTCAATATAAATGAATAATAGAGAAATAAACGTTTAAAGAAAACAACCAAACTTTTAATTCATAGTAAATGCCAGTTAAAATCACTGATTTTGTAGAGAAGAAAATTAGAGGAGTAAAGAAGAAAGATTTGGTAAGGTCAGCCAATTTAAAAAAGTTATTCAACTTAATAAATCAACATTTATATGGAAAACTGAAATATACCGATACTGATACTAGAACACGTTCAAAGCAAATAATTAATCTTTTGCTTTGCAAGCTAGTTGATGAAATAGATAAAAAACCTGACGAAGAAGTAGAATTTTGTATAAAAGAAGGAGAATTTAAAACTGAACTGTTTGAAAGGATTAATTCTTTTTTTGAAATAAATGTTAGACAAAAATATAATGAGATATTTGATGATAATGACCAAATCAAACTGACAAATGACCTTGTTTATTTATTTGTTAAAGAATTACAACATATTTCTCTCCTTCAATCATCTAAAGATATTTTAAGTGATGCTTTTGAGGTTTTTGTAAGTAAAATCTTAAAGGATGAAGGAGGTCAATTCTTTACTCCTCCAAATATAGTTAAATTCATGGTTAGCTATCTAGACCCTAATATAGAAGCAAAAATCATAGATCCTGCATGTGGTCATGGCGGATTTCTCCTTGAAGCAAAGGAGTATCTATGGTCAAAAATTGATAGTGAAGAAAATAAAGTTAAGATTATTTCTAACCTATACGGCATAGATAAAGATTTATTCCTATCAAAAATTTGCAAATTATATTTAGAAATCTTAAGTGGTGGAAAATCAAACAT
Source organism: Promethearchaeota archaeon (assembly GCA_016840085.1). GTDB lineage: Archaea > Asgardarchaeota > Lokiarchaeia > Sigyniarchaeales > SOKP01 > Loki-b32. Next base: position 190,675 of record JAEOTA010000018.1, on the reverse strand, counting down.
TTTTTGTGAAGATTCTCTTGATATTTTAAGTTATCGCTCTGAAGTTAAATCATTGGTTAAAAATGACTCTTTTGATTATATATTTACTAATCCTCCCTTTGGTGTTAAAATCCCTATTAACAGTAGAGAAGTTCTTAAAAATTATGAATTAGGTCATGTATGGAAAAATGTTAATGATAATCACTGGGAGATGCAAAAATATTTAGTAAAGAGACAGCCACCTCAAATATTATTTATAGAACGATGTGTTCAGTTATTAAAAGAAAATGGTAAAATGGGCATTGTTTTACCTGAAGGAATATTCGGAAACTCTACTAATAGATATATATGGGAATACTTAGAACAAAATGGAAAGATTCTAGCAATTATAAGCTTGGATCAAAATACTTTTCAACCATATACATGTAATAAAGCCAGTATTTTGTTTTTTCAAAAATTAAAAAATATTCCAAAAGATTATCAAATTGATTTTATGATTGTTGATAATGTTGGACATGATAAGGATGGTAAAGTTTTATTTAAATTGAATAAGGATGGAAGCAAAAAATTAGATTTTAATGGTGAACCTATAATCAATGATGATCTAATAGATTTAAGCATTAAACTCCAAAAGGCTGAAGAATTTAATTATGAAAAAGAACAAAAAATCTTTAAAATCAACTTTAGTCAAACTAAAAACAATATTTTTATTCCCAGTTATTATACTGGTGTTGAAAAAACACTGAAACAACTTGAAAATAATCAAAATTTTTCAACTCTAAGGATAAAAGACTTAGTTGATAAAAAAATTATATACACGAATAAAAATGGTTACCTGCCACGCGGGGCAGAAATTGGTTCTTCAGTATATGGATTAGGTGATATACCCTTTATTCGAACAAGCGAGATGAGTAATTGGGAAATTAACCTCGACTCGCATAAAAAAACATCGGAAGAAGTTTATGAGCAATATAAAGATAAACAAAATATTGAAGTTGGAGATATACTTTTAGTAAAGGATGGCGGTCCTAACTTAATCGGCAAAACAGCCTATATTACAGAATTAGACACAAAAATTATAATTCAGAGCCATATTTTTCAAATAAAAACCTTACCCAATAATGAGATGATTGATTCTTACCTACTTTTATATCTTCTAAACCTTGATATTGTCCAAAAACAAATTCAAGCAATTACTTTTGTACAAGGAACAATAGCTACTATAGGAAATAGGATTATGGAAGTTGTATTACCAATACCCTCCGATATTTATAAAAGAAAAGAAATTTCAAGGAAGTTAAAAGAAATTATTGATACCAAAACAGAAATTAGGAAAAAAATAAACCACTTATCATTGGAATCATTAGAGGAATAAATCAAATTTAAAACTAAAAGAAAAAACTCTAATGAGATTTTATTAATATGATGATTGAAAAGTTTTCTATGAAATTTTATGATGATGTAATTAGGATTTGGAGGAAGGCAGGAATTAATGTGGGGTCTTCAGATACAAAAGAAGAACTGGAAAAAATGTTCCTTCGAAATCCTAATCTTTTTTTAATAGGGGGATTAAACGAAAAAATAATTGCTGTAGTTATAGGAGGTTTTGATGGGAGAAGAGGATATATTCATCACCTTGCTGTTGATCCGGAATATCAGAAAAAAGGATTTGGAAAAGTGATAATGGATAAATTAATTGAAAGATTTCGCGAAATAGGAGCACATAAAATTCACCTATTCATTGAAAAATATAATCAAGAAGTTGTTAATTTTTATCGTAATTTAGGTTGGGAAATAAGAGATGATTTAATTATGATGAGCTATATCCCAGATAAGAATTTATATAAGATGAATATCTAATAATGACACTTTTTATCTCCCATGAATAATCTGATTTTGAATAAGAATTTGTTTATATTATTAAATAGAAACGAATATTATAACATCTACATAAAAACATAAAATTTGATCGAAATGAGTCAAGAAGAACTAATAAAATTTTATGGTATTGATAAAAATTGGCCAAAAGAGGTCCCACGACATTTTGATTATGACGAGGTTCCTTTAGGAGAACTTCTAAGTAGAACAGCTATACAGTATCCTGATTCTCAGGCGATTTTCTTTGAAGGTTTTCGAATGACTTATTTAGAGTTAGATACATTAGTAGACCAATTTGCTACAGGACTTTCTAAACTAGGTGTTAAAAAAGGTGATGTTGTATGTATTGATTTACCGAACGTTCCTCAATTTGTTATCGCTCATTGGGCAGTTGTTCGAATTGGAGCAATATCTAACCCAATACTTCCAGTAAACCGATTTGTAGAAATTGTTCACCAAGTAAATGATTCAAAAGCTAAAGTGTTGCTAATATTAGATTACCTATATGAAGAATATCTTTTAGGGAAAGATCTTAGCAAAATGCCTACCTTAGAGAAAATTATTTTGACTGGACTTGGAGAGTATCTACCTAAAATGAAAGCAAAACTCGGAACTGCTTTAGGTAAGGTTCCTAGGATGAAAAAATGGCCAGAAAAAGTAGGTGATATAATCTTCCATAAATACCAAGATATATTACAGAGTGGAATACCTATTAATGTACCTAAAGTAGATATCGATATCAAGAATGACCCGGCTATTCTCATATATACAGGGGGAACTACGGGAGTCCCAAAAGGTGTTATGACCTCACACTATAATATGGTGGTGAATGCTCAACAAACGGATATTTGGGCAACAAAACAACTTCCAGAAATGAATCAGTTAAAGGGTAAAGGGGGAATGTTAATAGTAGTGCCACTTGCTCATGCTTTTGGAAATATAGGAATGACGGTATCAGTATTAGAAGGATGGAAAATGATTTTATTACCACGACCTCCAGATAAAATATCAAAAATTTTGAAAGATATAGCTAAGGAAAAAGCAACTTACATGCCAGGAGTTCCCACTCTTTATATAAAAATTAACCAAGATCCTGATTCTAAAAAATATAAAGGGAAGTTAGATTCGCTAATAGCATGTATTTCAGCTGCTAGTGCGTTACCTGAGGAAATTAAAAAAGAATTCGAAGAAATTACAGGAGCTAGTCTTGTTGAGGGATATGGGATGTCAGAACTCTCTCCAGTTTTATCACTAAATCCCTTTATAAAAGAGCTTCAAAAAACTAACACAGTTGGTTTTCCATTATCAGATACTTTTGTTAAGATAGTGGATGCAGAGGAGGGTACAAAAATTTTACCTCAATGCCCAAATGAAAGCTGCGAAAATTGTGGTCCAGATGAATTCAAATATATTGGTGAAATCTGTGGTACAGGTCCTCAAGTTATGTTAGGGTATTTAGGAAGAAAGGAAGATACTGAATATGCTTTAAGGAAGGATTCTAAAGGAATTAAATGGTATTACACCGCAGATATTGGGTGTATAGATAAAGACGGATATCTCCGCATTAAAGATAGAAAGCGTGATATGATAAAATATAAAGGACATGGTGTATTCCCCAGAGAAGTTGAAGATCTCATCTATATGCACGAAGCTGTAAATGAAGTAGGAGTTATTGGAGTGCCAGACCCAGAAGCAGTTCAAACTATCAAGGCTTTTGTATCATTAAAACCAGAATATCAAGGGAAAGTTACTGAAGAGGATCTAATGGAATGGTGTAAGGATAATATCGGTCCATTGAAATATCCAAGAATAATTGAAATCGTCCCTGAATTACCTAAGTCTGTTGTTGGAAAGATATTAAGAAGAGAATTACGTAAAGAAGGAGAATAAAACTTTTTTTTTAATTTTAATTTTTTATTTAATATTTTATAAAAAGTAGAAAAAATATATTTTTAAGAGATATTTGAGCATATTTTTTTTAATAATTCCTCAGCTTTTTTTGTAAACCCACTTATAATATCATCTACATCTATTATAGCATCAATTAACCCACATGTTTGACCTACTGGTATAGCCCCATTATCTACATCTCCTTCAGTATAGACAATTTCATATCTATGCAGGTCTTCGAGATATTCAGCCATCTCATAAACCCTCTCTTGAGAAATTTTATCTTCTTTAGCCATCACTTTTCCATGTTTTAAACAATACTTATTTTTTAATAAACGAATGGGACCAAATCCCCCAGTTGTGAGCATAGTGTCTCGAGCTGTTGCAGGAGGTATAAGATCCTTATAATTTTGATGAAACTCACTCTGAATAGAAGCAATAAATCGAGTTCCCATTGCTATAGCATCAGCTCCCATAGCTAATCCCGCAGCTACCCCTTCAGGGCTAGAAAAACCTCCACATGCTACTAACAATTTTTCAGGATACTTTTGCGCAACTTGTTGTACCAACACCAATGTAGTGATCCCTTCATAGCTTTGATGACCTCCTCCTTCTGTTCCAGTAGCTACAATACCATCACAACCAGATTCCACTATTTTATCTACTAACCATAATGCGGGACCAACGTGGAAGTGATACATGTCAGGTGCTTTTTCCTTCCACATCTTTCCAGCAATTCGAGGACCTCCAGCACTGGTTACTCCATAAATTAATTGTTCTCTAAGTTTTGGGTTTTCTTTACGCCATTGAGGAATTTTTCTTAATAATACTTTATGATCAGTTTGAATGCGAGCAGTTCTTATATTTAAACCAAATGGTTTATCAGTATGTTCGATAACATAATCTAATTGTTCTTTAAAATCTTTTACTGGATTTTTACCTCGTAAAGTCACGTGGCTTAGAACACCAAGTCCGCCAGCTTCAGAAACAGCGACAGTCAATTTAGTTGTATAAAATGGACCCATTGGAGCGCTAATAATTGGATATTTTATTCCAAATTTATCTGTAATTCTTGTTTTAATCAACTCTTATCTCACTTTACAAATAAAAATTAACATTGTTTATATCTTCTTTTTTAGAAGTAAAAAAGCTATCTAAATTTTTTTCTATTTAATTTTAATTGTAAAATAAAGTATAGGTTAAATAGATTAAAAAAGAAATAAAATAATTTAATTAGAAGTCATAACCACACTTTTTACATACATTCTTCTTAGCGTAAAGAGGACTATGTCCAACGTATCCAAGTACTTTACTTTTATCTTCTTCAGATTTTAAATCTTTCCCTTTTGCACCACAGCGCGGGCAAATCAATCTTTCTTCACTTGTATATATTGTCGGTTCCTGAGGTTTCAACTCTGATAATTCTATTTTAGCTTTTTCTAATTCTGCTTCAGCTTGTTCTAATTTAGCTTTGTGTTCATCAATAACTTTTTCTTTATCTGTTAGTCTATCATTTTGTTCCTTGATTTGATTTTCTTTATCTGTAAGTCCATCGTTTAATTCTTTTATTTTCTTTTCTTTTTCTTGGAGTGTATTGGTTAGTTCCTCATTTTTTTGTTTCAATTCGTTAACTTCTGTATTTAATTTATTAATTTCGTCCTCTTGTAAAGAAACAGTCTTCTTTAAATCATAAATCTCCGAATTTAATTTATTAAGTTCACTCGCTTTATTTTCTAAATTTAATTCTGCTTCTTCTAATTTAGAATTTAAATCACTATGATTTTTTGTCAGATTTTCTAATTCTTCACTTTTTTTTGATAGAGTTTCTGCAAGTTCATTAATTTTAGCAGAATATTCGGAAACTTTTTCTTGTAAATTTTGTACTATTTTTTCATCAAGATTTTCTGTTAATTCTTTCATTTCATCTTGAGAAATAGAAATGACACCTCTTTCTTATCTTAAATTATTAGTTTAGACATAGTAAAAAAAACCTAATTTGAAAAATTGACACTTATAGCTTTATTTATTAAATTTTTACAACAATTTTATAATAGAATTTATATTTAAGCTTTTTTTTTGTGATATTTTTTTAAAAAAATAAATGATATCTATGAAAAACATAAGGATTTTTAGATTTTTTTTTGTAATCTTATTTATTTTCATAAATAAGAGTCCTAGATCATATGAAATCGAATTACTGAAAAATTTTTTATGATATATGATCATTTTTTAAATTACTTCATGAACATATAAATAGCAAAATTCCTAAACTACATTATTAACAAATTTTTTTAATGTAATTAGGTGAAATAATCATTTCAAAAAATATATTAAAAGAAGATAAAGATGTTTTTATTACAAGTGGTATAGTACGTGCCGAGTTTAACTTTTGGGTTGGCTTAGTAATGGATGCATTCTTCGAAAGCTTGAAAAACAAGAAATTTATTGGAACAAAATGCTCCAAGTGTGGTAGAGTCATGGTACCACCAAGAAATAGATGTGGAATATGTTTTGCAAAATCAGAAGATTTTGTAGATTTACCTGAAATTGGAACTTTAAAAAACTTTACTGTGACAAATTATATTATTTCAGAAAGGAAAATTAGAATACGCAAAGATGGTGTAATAGTTGGGTTGGTTCAATTAGATGGTGCTGATACTGCCATGATAGTACCTATTATTAATGTAAATGGTGAAGATATAAGGGAGGAGATGAAGGTGAAAGTAGTATGGGCAAATAATCCTATGGGTCGTCCGCAAGACATTCAAGGATTTGAACCATTTGGAGGTGTATAGCAATGGAAAAAGTAGGAATAGTAGGTTATTATCAAGTAAAACCTGAGTTGGATGCGATGATGAGCCCATATGAAATGATATACACTGCTGTAAAAGGCGCTTTAAATTCTGCAAAATTAAAACGAAAAGATATTACAACAGTAGTCTCGTGCACTAACGACTATTACGATGGTAAGACAATTTCGAACACATTCAAAGTGGAAGCAGGTGGAGCATACATGAAAGATGAAAGTAAAGTAGAAATGGATGGTGCTTATGCAGCATTGTATGGTTTATATAGGATTCTTTCTGGGAATCATAAGTTGGCTATGATTTACGGATTTAGCATGCCTTCTTGCTTCCCTTATGAGATAGCAAGAATTTTGGAAACAGATCCTACATTCGATAGACAAATTAATCTATTGAATCCATATACTGCAGGTGGACTTCAAATGAAATCCTATATGAAAACTTATAGAGTCCCCGAAGAAGATATCGCGAAGATTGCTGTACACAATTTAAAAAATTCATCTAAAAATCTCCTAGCTTTACCAGATGCTCAGAAAGCCGGCATAACCGTTCAAGACATTTTAAATTCCAAAGTTTTAAGTGCCCCTTTAAGGGAATTAATGTATCCAATGCTTTGTGATGGTGCTACTGCATTAATTCTTGCTCCAGAAAGACAAAGTTTAAAAATTACAGAAAATCCAGTATGGATAACTGGCGTTGGACATTGTCAAGAGACATATTATTTAGGTGACAGAGATTTAAGCGTTAGTGTTTCAATGGAAAAAGCTGCTGAAAAAGCGTACAAACTAGCCGAAATAAATGATCCAAAAAATGAAATTGATGTAGCTGAAATATTTGGGCATACAGCATGTGAAGAGGTGATTTTAGCTGAAGCAACTGGTTTATGTGAAAAGGGGAAAGGTGTATATTTATTAAATGATGGTCCTGTTTTAAATCCTTCTGGAGGAGCTATGAGCGCTTTCACACCTTGTGCATGTGGTTTGACAAGAATAGTAGAAGCAGCTAAGCAAATCCGAGGCGAAGCAGAAGGACACCAAATATCTGATGTTAAAAAAGCTGTTGCCACCGGGCAAATAGGTTTTTGTGCTCAAAATAATGTATTATTTGTGTTAGAAGGAGGTGAGAAATAAATGTCAAAAGTACAACCAGCAATAATAAGCTGTGGTTTTAGCGAGCATGCTTCAAAACGATCAGATGTCAATATGGCGGAACTAGTAAACGAAGCTATAGAAGACTGTCTGAAGAAAACTAATGTAGATTGGAAGGATATAGATGCGCTCGTAAATGGTAACATGCCTGCTTTTGAAGGTGCTAATATACCTGAGTTGTGGATGGGGGATCATATGGCTGCTTATAATAAACCAATGTTAAGAGTAACTACCGGAGGAACAACAGGTGGGTCTGTTACTATCGCTGGATACTATAGCGTCGCATCAGGAATACATGATATGGTTTTGGTAGTTGGTTTTGAACAACAATCGTGTGGTGATACTTCGGTAGGTTTAGGATCAGTAGGTTTAGGTGAGTTCTCAATTTTTCCTTATATTGGGTATACTTATGATAGATTGCTAGCTAATTTTGGTGCAGGAGCAGCGATAGGAGTTGCTTCTTACCAAGCTATGAATTATATGAGACGGAGTAGAGCAACAGAAGAAGATCTCGCCCGAGTAGTTGTCCAAAATAGAAGAAATGCTGCAAAAAATTGGTGGACTCATTTAAAAATGCCAACAATTACTATAGAGGATGTATTAGATACTCCATATATATCATATCCTTTAAGATTTGGGATGGTATGTCCAACTTCTGATGGAGCTTGTGCCATGTTAATTACAACCGAAGAAAAAGCAAGACAAATAGTAGATATTCCTGTTTATATTAACGGTGTTGCTAGTTATAGCAATGAATCAGCTATTATAGGAATTGATTGTGGAGGTGCTGGACAGGTTGATCCGTGTGAGCAACTAGGAGCAATGAAATCAGCTGAAGTTGCATATGGTCAAGCAGGAATTTCTTTTCCTAATAAAGAGATTGATTATGCAGAAGTTTATTCTCCATTTCCAAACCAAGAATTGATGTGGGTTGAAAGAATTGGGCTTTTTGAAGAAAATACCGCTCCAGAAGCTTATAGAAATGGAGTTACTGCGTTTAATGGAGAATTACCCATAAATTGTTCTGGAGGTGTTAATTCTACCAATGCAATTGGAGCTTCTGCCATGGAAAGACCCGCTGAAGCAGCTCTACAAATCATGGGAAAGGCTGGTAATCAAGTACCTAAAACGATTCATACTGCAGTAGGACACGGTTGGGGAGGGTCTATTAATTTAATTACCCATGTGGTCATGTCTGATGAGCCACAAAGAAAATTCAAGTGAGGTAAGATAAAAAAATGCCATTACCAGAATATATTAAAAAGGAATATAAAAGAACAAAAACGATGCCTGGGAGCTGGAATCTTGCATTATATAAATATAAATTCAATTTATCAAGAACAAAAGTTTTTCTGAAGGGATTAAAAGATGGACTCATCTTAGGTTTGAAATGCAGATCGTGTAATACAGTATCGTTCCCGCCTAGATTAATCTGCGGTAGATGCCTAGTTAAACCCGATCAATGGGTCAGATTACCTGAGACTGCTTCAGTTGCTACTGCATCGGCCACATATGACCCAAACGATAAATTGCGAGAGAAACCACGTCCAATAATAGCAGTTCGCCAAGACGGTGCAGATACAGTGTGGTTACATAACCTCCCACCTGAAATCGATTTTCGTTCAGTGTATATTGGAATGCCTTTAAAGGTCGTTTGGGCTAAAGAAAGAAAAGGTCAATGGTTAGACATTGATCATTATGAACCTATTGAAGATCCTAGCATTGAACTTAATAAGAAAGAAGAGTGAAAAATCGAAGAAATTAAAAATACTATTTTACAAAATTTTTTTTTTATTAATTTGAAAAGATACTCATTTTGCGTTTAAAAAAAGGAATAATAATTTAAATATAACAAACATGTTTTATGAAAATATTTTAGGAATTATTCTCAAATTTCAAGAAAATAGTTAATTAATCTATAGAGATAACTATATTTCTATCAACATTGGAATCATACTGAATCATAAAAGTTCTTCCGACTAGTTCTTGAGTTTCTAGAGTTAAAAGTAGGCTTGTCCCATTCATAATGGCGAGTGTACGATGCCCATTTTCAAGAGTTCCAATCAAAATTCCGCGTTCTGGTTGACCTTCGCGATTATAAATAATTGTATATCCTTCAATAGTAAGTAGGCCATTCGCCTTTTCAACTGGTGGAGGTAAAGATTTTTCTAGAATAGATTCTTGTATTTTAGAGTCATCACGTACACCCCAAAGGATTTTAGGGGTTTTAGAACCATAAATTCCAATGGATTGTATCGTGTTATATCCTCCATTTGCCACAATCATTATTTTTAAGGAAGGATTATTACGAATTAATTCTACAGCCTTAACAATTGCATGTAAAGAATAAACGCTTAACGGCCCTCCGAAATATGGAAGGCCTCCTGTAATTGTCAAATCACGAGGATCCTCCTCACTTATCCCCAGTTCATTCATAATTATCTCCACTATAGAAGGAAAGCAGCTATACAAATCAAAAGCATCTATATCTTTAAGTGTGAGCCCTGCTTGCTCTAAAGCAAGTCGAGATGCTTCTTTTACCGCAGGAGAGGTATCAAGTCGTGGGCGTCGAATAACTTTAGGTATATTATGCAAGTCTGCTCCTCCCATTAAATATACCCATTTATTGCATTCTATATTAAGCATTTTAGCAATTTCTTCACTTGTAATTATAACAGAAGCAGATTGATCTACAAAAAAGTTTGCACACATACGTTTTGTATATGGATATTCTATATAACGATTCTCAGGAGTGGGAGTTATAATTTCTTCTGCATTATAGGGGTGTTGGGTCCAACTAAAAGAATTTTTTTCAACATACTTAGAAAATTGTTCAAAGAGTTTTCCTAGGTACATTCTATGCTCCTTAGGACTTCGTCCAGAGGATGAACGCAATGCACTTTCGAAAATAGCGTATGTGAGTAGTGCCCACCTAAATCCATATTTTTTTTCAAATTCATTGGTATATTCAAATAGCTTTTGTTCTATATATTTTGGGTCTTTCTTTTCTGGCCAATGTTGCGGTTGCTGATTTTTAAAAGTTTTAAATATGGAATATGCAGCCTCGCCCCCAACAATTAAAATGCAGCTCTGTTTACCAGAGGTTATATCTTTTGCGGCTCTATTTACCAACATCTGAGGCGAATGCCCCCCATCAGGCAAATATATCTTTTCAACAGTTTTTATACCCAGTTTTGCAGAAAGTTCTCCTGGTGCATCCTCATACGACCATGAATTAATATTTATCATGTAAATTGCATCAACATACTCTACTAAATTTTCTGCTTCCGTATCTTTGATAGCATGTAGACTGGTTTTAACCATTAAACTAAGTGGGTCTAAAGGTTTGGAAGTACCTTTACGTTGTGTAAACTGTGCTGCTCCTACAATAATTGGAATCTTTTTTTTATCCATATGTAGTTACCAATTTATTATTAATAGGGAAAATCTCTTATATCTATTAAAAATTAAGTAATTCTTAGTAATTTTATATAATAATTGGTTTTACTTTTTAATTAATTAGAATTTATTACTTTATAGTTAATATTAAATTCTTCTGATTGTAAGATATTAGATTAAAGTTATAAAAAACATCATATTCATTTAATTTAAAATCATTTTTAATATTATCATGGATGACTTATTTATCATCAATGAATCAGGTCAGTTATTATATAGTTGGCATTCAGAAAATATTAGTAAAACTAGTGATGATGACTTAATTAGTGGTTTTTTATCAGCTTTAGATAGCTTTGTGAGTGTGGAAAGGGGAGAAGATATTAAAGCCTTAAAATTAAAGGAAACTAATATAATTTTTGAAAAATGGTCTACTTATGTGCAAAAACTTACTTTTGTCGTAACAAGTAAAAATGAAGAATTAATAGAATTTCTACATTCAATTGTTCATGATATAATGGAAAGCTTCACGAAGATGTTTAAAGAACCGCTTAATAAAGAATTTGATGGTGAAGTTACAAAATTTACTAGTTTTAATAAAGAGTTAGAAGAAATTCTCTTTGCTCACGGTTTAAATACATTAATGTCATCTATTCGCCAAATTGATAAGGGAGGAATATTTAAATCTGTCATATTTCTTGAACCAAAAGCAGGACATGTTTTTTATATACATGCAAAACAATTTGTTAATAAAGGAAAACTAAGTTTTCTCATTCCATTGATTGTTAATTCAGCTCAATTTTTATACCAAAATAATCTCAATGAGAATGTAAATTGGATTTTATTAACTACTGTGAGGAATGAAAATATACTTGTAGAGATAAGAAAGAAGATTCTAATAGTGAAACAATATCAATTATCAGAGAATATCGAAAATGAGTTTTTGGATTTAGAGTTTTTTAAAACTAAGGATAAATACGTTAAGAAACCTAAAAAAATCGCAGAAATATTTGAAAAACTAATTTGGGATCCTAAGATTAAACAAATATACCTTGTAGATTTATTGGGAAAAATAATCTACGCCAAATTATTTGATGAAGAATATGATTGCACTGATTATATTCCTGAAACCATTAGTGTATTAACTTCTTCAAAAAAATTGAGCGAAGAAATATATAATAGGGTATTATTTAATAGTTCTATTGGCGGAGAGAAAATAACTACAATCTGTATAAATTTTAATAATATTGTTTTAGTTATGATAGGAAAAGTTGAAGATTTGAATATATTTCAAAAAATACAAGATATCTGTTTTAACATATTTCTCCAAGTAAAATAAATTTAGTTTTTTCTCTTAAGCATTAATTTTATATATAAAAATGGTATATAGGTAAATATTCTTTTATTAGTATTCCATAACTGAAAGATTTTTCTTTTAAAATAAATCAACTTAAGGTGAAATTAAAGAATGATATTTCAATTAACATTTGATCAAATGATATTTCTTAATCACTTTATGATATATCTCTCAACAGTGGGCTTCGGCTTAGCCCTTGCTAATGCATTCATAGGGATTTCATATATTAGAGATTTAAAGGAATTAACATTATTAGAAGTTAAAGCACATAAGAGGTTTGGGTGGATTGCTGCAACCACTTTTTATTTACTTTCTGCTTTATGTATTTATTTTGCTGTAATACCAAGATTGAATCCGGATGGTTTTAGTGATTTTTTTATTACAACTATTTTTTGGCATACTTTTCTTGGGGGGATCATTGCATTTTTTTTATTTACAATTAAGTTTGTAATTGCTAGATATAAAAAAGATTTTATTTATAAATATGGAAAGATTCTTGGGCCTATTGGATTTGCTGGATGGGCATTAGCTTATTTTACTAGTAATATTGATTTTTATTTTTTTGTTAATCCTTCGGTTGGGATTCCTACACCAGAATTAATACCAAATTATCTATTGTCGTTAATTCTTTCAGTTTTAATCGGCTTAATCCTTTTTGCAATAGTAAAAGCTTTTAAATTCAAAACTTATGGAGAAGCAACAAAACAAACAAATCTTCATGGAGTTGCTATGATATTACATGGAATTACATTTGGATATGAGGGAAGTGCAAAAGAATTAGTTGGAACGCCTGTTTTATATAAATATGTATTTCCTAAAACATATGAATTTCTAGAAAGATATTCTGAACAGATTGGGCTCGATCTAGATGAGTTAAAAAAGTTTAATCTAAATGAAGCTCTAGAAATTGCGATGAAGAAATTTACTGAAATAGGTTTGGCAGAGAAATTAAAAGTAAAATGGATATCTGAAAATGAATTAACTGTGGAATCTTTCAATTGTTCAACAGCTACAGTTCGCTCTTATATGGAACCGGAAGAGTTGAAAAACTCTATCTGTCCTTGGGGCATTTTAACAGCAACAATCGTGAATGCCTTAACAGGCAAAGACATTGAAATCAGCCCCAGTGAGTTTAATATGATTGGCGCGAAAAGCAAATTAAGAATAGTTGAAAAATCAATTTAAACTAATTAATAATTTTTAATTTAAAGTGATATAAGAATAAATTATGAATAATAAAGAAAGAATCGACACCTTAAAACAATCTATTATTTATGGGGAGACTCAAAAAGCTTTAGATGGCTTTCAAAAACTTTTAAAATCTAATATTAGTATAAAACAAATTTTTACAGAAGTTATTGCTAAAGCTGCTGAAAAAATTGGAGAGTTGTATCAAAGCGGGGAATTTTTTCTTCCAGATATGTTAATTGCCGCTGATATAATGAAACACATAATGAAAATTTTAAAACCTAAATTGAAAGAGGATTTAAACAAAAAATTTAAAGGAACGATTTTAATAGGAACTGTAGAAGGAGATATTCACGAAATAGGAAAAAGCTTAGTAATCGCGTTATTGGAAGGGCAAGGATTTGAGGTAATTGATTTAGGTGTTGATGTATCTCCAAAAGTATTTATTGAAAAGGCCAAAGAAGTGAACCCAAAGGTAATTGGCTTAAGTGGTCTTCTCACAATGAGTATTTCTAAAATGGTTGAAACAGTTAATCTTTTAAAACGAGAAAATTTATCTTCTAAAATAATTGTCGGGGGAGGAATTTTATCAAAAGAATCTTGCGATATAATAGGAGCGGATGATTATGCTAAGGATGGATGGGAAGGGATTCAAAAAATTTTAAAAATGATGGAGAGTGTATGAAATGCCACATGATTGGGTTAGATCTGCCAGTAGGATGATGAATACGCTTTCAGGATATAAAAAGAAAGTTGATAAAGTTCCATTTTTCCCTATTATTGATGAACAATTTGCCACACGTATAGTAGGAAGAACTGCAAAAGAAATGTTAAGTTCACCTAAACTATATGCAAAATCTATGATAATGTCCGCAGAGTTCATTAGAGCTGATTCCATTCAGTTACCCTCTGCTTATGCAGGTCCTGCAGAAGCTTATGCGTTCGCTGAAGCAAATGATGGAATGGACTTAATTGAATGGTATGATTACAAACCGTTAGCTATAAAACAAGGAGAACTCTGCAAAACTGAAGAAGATATTGAAAAATTAGAAATTCCAAACCATACAAAAAGTGGATTATGGAAAACTACTTATGCAGCTGCGAAAATTATACAAAAAAAAACGAAATATCCACAAAATATGGGACTTGGTCTATGGTCTGTTGTGCAAGAATTAAGAGGGGTTCAAGCTTATAGAGATATTAAGCAAAATCCTGATTTACTCTTAAAGCTTTGTAAAAAGATTTTTGAAAGCCAAATTAATTCATACAATGCATGGATTGAAGAAGTAGGATCATGTAGTATTATTCTTTATCCTGCTTATGCGTTTAATAGACATATGATGTCTTTTCAAGATGCTATGCAATTCGAGGGACAATTTATAAAAAAATTTCAAGATAAAATTAAAGTTCCTTTTATTCTCCATAATTGCGGGACGAGTCCTTATTTCGAAGAAATTTGTGAACAAATTGAATTTATTGCTGTAAATGGCTCTCATCCTCTAGATATTGAATATTGGATACAATTTCAGAAAAAATTCCCGAATATTACTATAATGGGTGCAAACATTGATGTTAGTCGAGAGATGTTCTCAGGAACAGCATTAGAAGTCAAAGAAAAAGTCAAAGAGAATATTTTAAATCTAGCACCCACAGGGAGATATATCTGTGGACCAATTTGTTGTTTGCCATGGGGTGTTCCAATACCAAATATTTTAGCCATCCCCGAAGCAATTGAAAAATATGGCAAATATCCTATTGAAAAATAAGGTTTTTAAACTTAAATGTCGCTAAAAGACTTAACTTAAGGTTAAAAAATTAAAAAATCTCTAAATATTAATGGTGAGAAAATGAGAAAGAACTGGTTATTTTTAACGCTCTTAGTTGGAATCTCTGCGTATTGGTTTTCAAATGCTGTTTTATGGATACCTTGGATATTAAATGAAATATTTGGAATAATTATGATGCTTATTCTAGCACCAACCATTTGGGGTCTTACTTCGTATTACTGCTTAAAAAAATATTCAAACGGATCATTTTGGATTGGAAGCCTATACGTAGCTTTAATCTTTCTATTATTGGCAATCATATTCGATTGGATCTTTTTTGGATTGTATCGAAATGTCCCTGAACAATTATATGAACCAACTACTTTCGCAGCATATGGTCTTATATTTCTTATACCCTTTCTAATCACTCTAATTTTTAAAAAAAGATTAGCGAGTAATATGAATATTGAAATAAAAAATTTGGACTTTTTGGTAATTATTATTTGTGGGATTATTTTTGCAACGATTACATTCTATTCTGTTCAATTTTGGTAATTAATATGTAATAGCAATTATCAAATTCCTCATGTATTTAACGTAACTAACTTAGGAATAAAAGTACCTCTAGAATTAAGGTATTGATAGCTAATATTCTATAAATTTTAGTTTTTAAACTTCAAAATATTAACTAAAACTAAAATTAATTACTTACTAAATCTAAATTATTATATTGCTTTATTCAAAAATATCTAAATTATAGTCTAAAATGAGTAATATGAAAAAGGTTGCAATAATTGGAATAGGAATTACTCCCTTTAAAGCCCGTTATTTAGATAAGACTTATTTTGAGCTCGCATTTAATGCTACTAAGCTTGCTCTAGAAGATTCTAATAAAAATGGTGCCGAAATAACTCATGAAGACCTTCAATCAACAGTTTACGGAATATATAATGAATTATTTGAGCGACAATTTATGCCAGATATTTTTACAAACAGTTATTTAGGCATGAATAATAAACCAGGAACACGCATAGCAACGGGAGGTGCAACGGGAGGATATACTGTTAGGATGGCTTATGCTGAAGTAGCGTCGGGATTGTCAGAATTATGTTTATGTATAGGAGTCGAGAAATGCAATGATTGCTATGATGAACAAACTGGAACTACTACTCCTGAAGTACTTAATGCTATTGCATACTCTGCTGATATGACTTACGAATATCCAATGGGAATGATGGCAGCAAGCTCTTATGTAAGTATGGTGAATGCTCATTTTGAGGAATTTGGAAATCCAACAGAAGAACAAATGGCACTCGTATCTGTAAAAAATCATGGAAATGCAATAAATAATCCTAAAGCTCAATCTCCAATGGAAATAACAGTTGAGGATGTAATGAATTCAAGAATTATCTGCTATCCTTTCAAGATGCTTGATTGTTGTCTTTATTCAGAAGCATCTGCTGCATTAATTTTAGCAAGTGAAGAAAAAGTAAAGGAATTAAAAGTTGAAAAACCAATTTGGATAACGGGGGTTGGCGCAGCGAATACTGATTGTTTTATAGGAAATAGAGAAGATATGGGAAGATTATATTCGAATATTTATGCAGCAAAAGCTGCTTATAAGATGGCAGGATTGGACTATAAAAAAATAAAATCACAAATCGATGTAGCTGAACTTCATGATGCCTTTAGTGGACAGGAGGTGATTTCATACGAAGAACTTGGTTTTGTTCCATTCGGAGAAGGTGGGAAATGGATTGAAGAAGGAGGCCCAATGATGGCTGGAGAATTACCATGTTGTCCATGTGGTGGTTTAATAGGTTGTGGACACGCTGTAGGTGCAACTGGTATTATGTCTACGGGAGAAGCAGCTTTACAAATACGTGAAGATGCTGGTAAACATCAAATTGAAACAATCGAAAATGGTAGAGCGATCTCACATTCAATTGGAGGTCCAGGGGCAGCTTATGCTGCTATAATTGTAATGTCTAATGAGGAGGGATTGAAAAAATGACAGAAAACTTTCAAGCACATGAAATAAGAGATGTTATCAGAATTAATTATAAATATACAATGGGTGGGCAATCCAAATTTTTCAAAGAGCTAATAAAAAGTAAAAGGTTATTGGGGACAAAATGTTCTAATTGCGGGAAAGTATGGATGCCCCCGAGAATAAATTGCTCTGATTGCTATGTACCAGCCGAATGGATTGAAGTGAAAAAAACGGGAATAATTGAAGTTAGTACGATAGTTTGGTTTACAACATCTGCTTTTATCAAAAATATTCCATATGCAGTAGGATACATTAAATTAGAAGGAGCAGATACTGCTATATTACAAGGAATTTTTTCAGAAAATTTAGTGCCTTCAAAGATTAAAAAAGGAAAAAGAGTGAGAGCTGTGTTTCAAAAAGAAAGAGAAGGAAAAATGACTGATTTTTTCTTTGTTCCTGAAGATGAATATGAAAATTGGATAAATAAACCTGAATATGAGGGAGGAGAATAAAATTGGGAATAGCATATGAAAATTTAACAAGGATCGTTGAAAAAATGAATACGCTTCCTAAGGCTCAGCAAGTATTTGTAACAGATATAGGCGGTAAACCAGTACAT
Organism: Promethearchaeota archaeon; assembly: GCA_016840085.1. GTDB lineage: Archaea > Asgardarchaeota > Lokiarchaeia > Sigyniarchaeales > SOKP01 > Loki-b32. The sequence goes on along the minus strand of JAEOTA010000018.1, from coordinate 172,657 downwards.
TGGGATATGACATTTCAATTTAATTTAGATAACGAAGATCCATTTTATGTAGAGATACAAGATCTGAAAGCAAAAGTCAATCAAGGAACATTTTCTTCACCAGAGATCGTTATGTCTGGCGATAACCTTGCCATCGTAAGAATATGCGAAGGAAAGGGGGATTTTACACATGCAATTAGTAGAGAACAAATAACTGTAGAAAAGGGGAAAGTTATGGATGTCATCCGACTTACAAGAGCAATAACTCTTGTTCTAAAAACAAAATAAAATTATTATTTCATTTCTTATTTTTAATTAATATTAATATTTTCAGGAAATACAAAATTTGGCAAATGTACTGCGATTAAAATGTGTTATTACATTACAGCGACCTTACCAAATGAAGTTAATTTAGAAGAATTAAAATCTTATTTTAACAAATTCGATATGGATTTTTCGCCTATTAACAATGTTAATGTAAAATCTCAATTGAGGACCAATGAATTGTATCTTAGAGCAACAAAAAGCTATTGCGACTGTGATACGGTTTTAGGATCTCAAAACTGTTCGCAAGAATATAAGAAATTACTTAAATCAAAAAAAATTAGGACGCTTAAAAAAAAGAAGTGGTCTGAAGAACAGATACATAATTGGATAAAGAGGAAAATTAGCTCAAAACAACATAAAAATGCTCTAAGAAAAACTCCTATGGAGATTCATCAAGAGATAGATAACTGGATGAATTTCTTGCATACTCTTCTAAACATGGCAAAAATAAAAAGAATAGGATTACTAAAGCATTGGTATAATACAGGACTAGTAAATGAAGAAATTTTAATCAAAAAAACAGAAGGTATAAAATTTAAAGAAATCACCCCTGCATTACTCTTAAATTTAGAAGAGGATGTCTTATATGAATTTTTAGCAACTCCTCCATTTTAAAACGTTAGTGATGAAAAACAAATAATATTGAAACATTTTATATGAAATAATTATCTTTCAGAGAGTTTTTTGCGAGAATATTAAATAAAATAACTGTATAAAATTCATATGCACGAATAAAGCTTATCTCATAAGTAGAAATAGGTATATATATCTTTCTGAGTAATAATGATAAATCATATCTTCAACTCAAGAATAGAAAGCTTTATATATTAACTTATGAAATATATCCACATCAGAAATCAAACTAAAAATGGAATATAGAATTTATTAAAAATAAAATAAAGAGGTTATTAGTTTATGAAAAGAGAAATGGCAATAATTGGGATGATAGCTTGCTTAGCAGTAGGGTTTGTTGTTGGATGGTTTATACCTGGATTATTTGCCCCAACGCCAGGTAAAACGGCAGTCGAGAAGATTCAAGATGCTGATGAACTAATTGTTGGAACTGATGCACCTTGGCCACCCTTTGAACTATATAACACAACTACAGAGAAGTGGAGTGGTTTCGATGTTGAATTATCACAAATGATTGCAGATGAACTTGGTGTTGAGCTTACGATGACAAACATAGCGTTTGCTGAACTGATTGGTGCTTGTCAATCAGGTACAATTGACATGATAGCTGCCGCAATGATGGTCACAACAGATCGCTCAAAAGAACTCGCACATTCTGTTCCTTACATTCGTGTAAACGAAGTGGTCATGGTCAAGGAAGCGTCTACCATTACTATTACTGAAGTAGAGGATCTTGCAGATTATTTTGTTGGCTGCCAAGCAGGTACAACACAATATTATACGTTAAGTGATCCAGTGGCAGATGGCGGTCTTGGTTTAACTGAGGATACGGAATTTAAAGTATACCCTAAAGCTGACACGCTAATTCAGGATCTATTGGGTGGAGCTATCGATGCTGCCTTTGTAGATGAGCCTGTTTTTACTGTCTATTCCAAAATACATAACCTTAAGACTGTATTCACAGTACCAGCTGAACCTACAGCGCTATGGTGCCGTTGGGAAGAACCAGAATTGCTAGAAGTGATCAACAAAGTCATCCTTGAAGCCTATGCCGATGGAACGATGGATGAATTACTCGCAAAGTGGTTTGAATGAGTGATAATCCCGATTTCCCCACAATTTTTTTTTATATTCTTACAACTGGTTTACCCGCAACATTAATACTTACCGCCGTAGGCTTATTATTGGGATTTGCTTTAGGTCTATCGCTAGCACTTATGCGAGTTTATGGCGGTAAGGAACTCGGTTGGTTAGCGAGTGGTTATGAAAAGCTATTCCGCGGTATCCCAGTCCTAGTCCTGATCTTCATATTTGCATTCGGAATACCGGGTTTGTTTTGGTATATGGAACGCGGAATTAGACCTCTTGCTGGTGTATTCTTAGCACTTGGTCTTCGTAGTGGGGCCTACCAGTCTCAAATTTTTCGTGGGGCTATTTTATCAGTGAATCCAGGGCAGATGGAGGCTGCTCGTGCGCTGGGGATGAACCGATTCCAAGCTTTCCGACATGTTGTTTTTCCTCAAGCATTACGACTATCTGTTCCTAGTTGGTCTAATGAGTATGCGGTAGTCATCAAAGATTCATCTTTCGCATATGCGGTTGGAATTGTTGAGATGACGAAAGCAGGTTTAGATATCTCTGGAAACTTCCCTCAACTTTGGGCCCTTACAATGGGAGTGGTCGCAATTCTATACTTTTTGTTTACATATCCAGTAACTAGAATCTTTGGTGAACGACAAACCAAGAAACTTGGAAAGTTAGGAATGGGGGGTGGTTAGATATAGTTGAACCTGTACTGCGTATAATTAATGTGTGGAAATCATATGAGGATTTGCAAGTCCTTAAGGGAGTATCATTCGAGTTAGCGGAACGAGAGGTTAAAGTCATTTTTGGACCGAGTGGCGGTGGTAAAAGTACACTACTTCGCTGCATCAATATGTTGAGTCCCCCTGATAAAGGTAAGGTGTTTCTTTCTGGACAGAATTTGATGGCACCTGGAGTCGATCTCAATATAATACGATCGAAGATCGGGATGGTATTCCAACATTTTAACTTATTTGCTCATCTCAAAGCGATTGATAACGTTAGTCTCGGACTGCGCCGAGTGAAGGGATTGGAAAAGGAGGAAGCTCAATCAAAGGCATTAGAGACTTTAAAGCGTGTTAAAATGGTGGAATGGGCTGATCATTATCCTGCAGAACTGTCAGGTGGCCAACAACAAAGAGTGGGTATTGCACGTGCCTTGGCTATGGAGCCTGATGTATTATTATTTGATGAGCCGACCTCTGCCTTGGATCCTGAACTAATTGGAGAAGTGCTTCAAGTGATGCTGGAAATTGCTAAAGCGGGCACAACAATGGTAGTAGTTACTCATGAAATGGGATTTGCTAGTGCAGTTGCATCAGAAATGATCTTTCTCGATGGAGGAGTTATTATAGAACAAGGATCTCCTAAAAATATCTTAACATCTCCCAAATCAGATCGAGTAAAGAACTTCATAGAACAGATCGATATTTTATATGGACGTCATGAAGAACTTTTAAAGTTGCCGGACGAGGAGGGAACTAAATGATATTTCAAGCTCTTCCTGAACAGATAGAGGAATTTCTTCGCGTATTAGAGTTCTGGGATCACATCCTCGAAGGCTTAACAAAGACTATGTGGTTATATATGTGGGCTCTTATAATAGGTTTTTTCCTTGGCCTCTTGCTCGCTGGTCTCCGCCAATACGGAGGAAAGATTTTTTCACGGATTGCTACAGGATATATCGAACTTATGCGTGGCACACCTTTGCTTGCACAATTGTTCCTCTTCTACTTTCTCCCCTATAGTATAATTGCTATCCTAGAAGCGGAGGGACTTCCCTATATCCCCATTGTAAGGTGGCGTTTCTACGTCAGCACTCAAATCTTTGACAGGGATATAACGATTGTCCTCCTAGATCACCCAACTCTAATTGGTATTCTCACGTTAGGTCTTAATAGTGCAGCTTATCAAGCTGAATATTTTCGTGGAGCCATTACATCTGTTGGCACCGGACAGTTAGAAGCAGCCCAATCGCTTGGTATGTCTCGTCGAGCGGGTATTTTTCATGTTATCTTACCACAGGCTCTACGCCGTGTTATTCCTGCATGGTCTAATGAAGCTGCTTATCTTCCGAAATACACTGTTGTTGTCTTTTATATTGGAGTAACGGAACTTTTTGCTAAAGCACATCATATTATTTCAGAGGTATTTCTCACACTTGCTACGTACAGCCTTGTTGCTCTCATATTTCTAGTTCTAATCACAATTATTTCCAAGTTGTTAGATTCTGTCCACAAACGGACCGCTATTCCAGGTTTATAGTAAAAACAAGAATTTGAAATATTGAAATAATGAATGTTTAAACAAAAATTTTTTTTTTTTTTTTACTATTTATTGTTTAAAAGCTTATTCCTTTTATTCGAGAGAATTATAGTAAAGATGAAAACAAAAGTCTATACAATCAAAAGAAAATCGCATGAAACTACTCAAGATGTTGTTTTAAGAACTCTTAAAATGATTCCTTTAAAGAACTTTATAACAAGAGTAGAAAAAAAAGTCTTAGTAAATCCTAATTGGGTAACCTCGGATCATTTTAGTACTGGAAATGTAACCTCAACAGATACTTTGGAAGGAATCGTTATGTATCTCATTCAAGAGGCGAAAATCAATCCAAAAAAAATAATCGTTGCTGATGGTGGTTCCTTTGGAACATCAGAAAAATTTTTTAGGTTAAATGAGATCTTTCGGTTAGAGGAATATGGAATTAAGATTATGAATTTAAATAATGATGAGATTATAAATAATATTGAAATACTTAATCCCTTAGCACTGAAAACTGTTAACATAGCAAAAACAGCCATGGACGCGAGTTTTATTATTTCAGTTCCTTCTTTAAAAACACATAACATGGCCAGAACTACGTTAAGCATGAAAAATATGATGGGAACTATTTCACCTAAAAGTATAATGCATTCAAACCTTCATAAAAAGATAGCTGATTTAGTTTCAGTGTTGCGATCTAAAATGAAATTCCAAATCATTGATGGGATTGTTGGGTCAAATGGTTGGGAACTAGGAGGAAAACCTATTCAAATGGATCTGATCATTGCTGGAGAAGATCCTGTAGCTGTTGATAGAGTTGGGAGTGCAATTATGGGATTTGGTCCGGATAAAGTGAAATATTTAAAATATGGAGAAGAAAAACAACTTGGTACGGCAAATATAAATGATATTGAAATAATAGGAAAACAGATAAGCGAAGTTTATCATAAGTTTTAACTCTAGAAAATAACCATCTAGTGCTTTTTGTTTTTATCATACAATTTTAGTGCTATGAAGCATTATACAGATTTAATAAATTATTGAATAAATCTTGATTAAATTGAGGATTGTTGATTTACGTTCTGATACTGTAACAAAACCATCACCAGAAATGTGGGAAGCATTAAGATCATTAGGTAATTCCAAATTGGGCGATGATGTTGAAGGAGAAGATCCAACTGTTAATGACTTGGAAGAAAAAGCAGCTAAAGTTGTTGGTAAAGAAGCAGCATTATTAGTTACTTCAGGAACACAAGGCAACCTTATTTCCTTGCTGTCTCAAACTAATCCTGGAGATGAAATAATGATTGAGAAACGAAGTCATATTTATGGACATGAAGTTGGGAGTACTGCTAGATTAGGCGGATTAATGATATGTACGTTCTCTTCTGATAAAGGTGTTCCCAATTTAGATAATCTTCAGGATATGATTCGTAATCGAGAAGATATTCATCAACCACCCACAACTCTGATAAGTCAAGAAAATACGCATAATTATCATGGTGGAGTTATAATAAACCCCGAAGATTTACAAAAAATGAAAAATTTTGCTGATATAAATAAATTGAAATTTCATATGGATGGAGCAAGAATATTCAACGCTGCAATAGGTTTAAATGTTCCAGTCACAGAATTTACTAAACATGTGGATAGTGTTATGTTTTGTTTATCTAAAGGATTATCATGCCCTGTAGGGTCAATTGTAGCAGGTTCAAAAGATTTTATTTCAAAAGCTAGAAGATATCGAAAAATGTTAGGAGGTGGTATGCGACAAGCAGGAATAATAGCCGTTTTTGGATTAATCGCACTTGAACCGAAGTGGATACAACGGCTTGAAGAAGATCATAAAAATGCTAAATTACTTGCTGAATGTATTAAGACTTATAATTTACCGGTTAAAATTCATACACCTGATACCAATATTGTTATTGTTGAACTTATGAAAAAAATAGAAATATCAAAAATAATAACTGAATTTGGAAAAGAAGGAGTTTTAGCTTTTAGTATAAGTAAAGATAAAATCAGATTTGTGACTCATTACGGACTAAATGAGAACGATATCGAATTTGCTAGTGAGAAAATAGGAAAAGTTTTGACTAAATTTATATAATAATTTTAAATTGAAGTGCTATTTATTAAAAAAAAAAAGTTTGTAGAAAATTAATTTTTACTCTTTACGTAAACCTAAATCTTTAGCATCATCTTCAATTGGATCGTAATATTCAATATCCATCATTCCACCCTTAATATTTTCAGCCCAGTGAACTTTTATTGGCATTCCTATATAAGTATCCTTAAATTCAACATCAGGATCTAACTGTGCTGGGTATGAAGTATCTGCCCCATCTAATTGCGCACAAACAATAGGTCGTTCTAAAACTTCATCAGTTTCGGGATCTTTTAAATAAGTTACGGTGTACGAGGCTACCCTCCCAGTTTCACGCAAATCAACCCACCTATCAGGTTTAACGAGGCATTTACCGCAAATTTGGCGTGGAGGGAAATAAATTCTATTACAACTTGAACATTGTAAACCAATTAGCTTTTTCTGCTTTAATTTATCAAGAAATGGTTTCATATGAGTAATATTAAATTTAAATTGATAACTGGATAAATACCAACTTGCTGGCATAGTCCTTGTTCTTACATATTCTTCTTTAATATAATCCATTGATTTTCTTAACGTTCTTTTAGACAATTTATATTACCTCAATTTTTTATTTAAATTTTCTAGCTGGTTCATCAGCCATAGCCATCATTGTAACTAAATTAACATATCCCCCCCATCCATGCCCCAATGACGTGTGTACTGTTTTTGGAACTTGATTACTAGCTTTTCCCATGATTTGTAAAGCTGCTACAGCAGGTCTTTCCAATGCTGATGCTCCAATTGCATTCGTAGAATTAACCCCTCCTGAACAATTTATAGGTAATTCACCATTTAAAGCAGTTACTCCTGTTTCATACATTTTTGGAGCAGTATTTTCTTCAAATAGACCCAATTTCTCAACCCACATAAGTTCTTGATTAGGAAAAGGAGAATAAACTTCTGCATAGTCAACTTCTTTCCTTGGAAATGAAATGCCTGCTTGTTTAAAGGCTAATTCAGAAGTTTTTTGGGCACCTAATTGTTCAGAAAGATCTAGTTGTCCTGATCCACTCCCATCAAATCCAATAAGAGCAGTTTCAGTTGCTATACTACCTACCCCATTTACATATACGGGAATATCACACATATTTTTTGCTTTTTCCTCGGTTGTAAATAGCATTGCGCATGCTCCATCAGATGCTGGGCAGACCATTCCATACCTTAAAGGATATGAAATGTAGGGTGTATCTAAAACTTCCTCAATTGTAAGATCAGGCATTTTAAGATGAGCCCACCATGTTTTTGCTGCATTATGTCTATTCTGAACAACAACTCTAGCTAAATCTTCTTCTGTAATTTTACTTTTACGCATATAATTAGTAGCTTGATACGAAGCAATTCCTATAGCAGCACCACCAGATAAAAGAAGTGTTAATTGATCATAAGGAATACCTAATGAGTTCATAACAGATATTTCTCCATAAGCTACGCTAGCAAGTCCAACACTTGTATCACCTTGAGATTGTTGCTCAAAAGCGATAGCTAATACAGTATCTACACCCGGTAATCCAGCAGCGACAGAATAATATCCTGCAATAGCTACTGAACCACCTGTAGTACCTCCTGTAGTGACTCTCAATAAAGGTTTATTTCTGGCACCCATCCAATCTGTCATCCATAGTTCAGGAATATTTGAACCTTCAAACGCAGGCATATTTCCATTTACAAAAGCATCAATATCTTTAAGATCAATACTTGGAATTTTTTTTAAGCAATCTTCTATTGCCTCATTTACTAATTCCGGCATGCTTACATCTGAACGCTTCGAAGCATGCTCACTAAAACCTGCACTTGCAACACATACTTGTCTTCCCATTTTTAATTACCTCCTTCTAATACATATAATATGTTATTTTGGGCACACATTCCTATCTGGCCCGAAGCAATGGCTTTTTTAGCACTCTTAACTTGATAACCATTTGCCTCTCCTCTTAGTTGTTTAACAGCTTCAATAATTCTTATCAAACCCGTTGCACAAGGGGGATTCCCCCCAAGAGCACCTCCAGAAGGATTGATCGGTAGATCACCACCAATTTCAGAGTTTAGACTTGTTCCTTTACCTCTTTCAGCAAATCCTAAAGCTTCGCTAAAAATTAATTCTTCATGAGCATAAGCTTCAAATAATTCAGCTACATCAATTTCATTTATAGGATCTTTAACTCCAGCAGTATTAAATGCCATGTTACTTGCCAATTCCATGGATTTACTAATGGATAAGTCTCTATCTCCAAGATAATATGTTTCTTGACTATAACCCACACCTGTAATCCAGACTGGATTATCTGTGATCTTTAGTGCTTGCTTTTCTGGTGCTAATAATAAAGCAGCTATACCATCACAGGGTTGAGCTACCATTAATTCTGTTACTGGATTTGCATAAATCTCAGAATCTAAAACGTCTTTAACTGTTAAGTTTGGATTTTGAGCTTCTGCTAAAGCTAAAGGGTTTTTTTCAGCGTTTTTTCTATTTTTAACAGCGATTTTAGCAATATCTTCAGCACTTACTCCAAACTTTTCCATATAAGCTCTCATCTGAAATCCAGCAGAGGTTATATCATTTACATATGCAAGTGGACGCTCCCATGTGGGATCTGTCTCATATAATCGAGCAGAATGGTATGGAAAACATGATGCCATACTCCCACCCCACACAACTGCTAATTTATGATTACCAGATAAAATCCGCATTAATCCGTATAATACAGCATGAGCACCATCCATTTCAACCTTAGACTCATCTGTTAAGTATCCCCCTCCAGGCTCTACAGTTAGCGCATTTGAAATTGTTCGACCATCATAATAGTCATTAGTAGCCGAGACCACAGTTGATATATCTTTCTTTTTCAGACCTGCGCTGTCTAAAACTCCTCGCACAGCCTCAAAGATCATCTCATACCTACCATAATTAGCATCTGAATATAATTTTACTTGATTAAATCCTACAATTCCAACTCTTTGCATTTATGTTATCACCCCTCATGCTTTCATGAAACCCTTAATATCTGAAGGGTCTCCCTTTGTTTTTTCCTCCCATTGAACTTTTAATTTCATTCCTATCTTGACTTCCTCTGACTCTAGACCTAAAAGTCTATAAATTATTGCTGTATTACTCCCATCAATCTGCACCATTCCTATAATTTGAGGTTTCTTTACTTTACGACTCGATCTATCATTAACTTTATAATGTGTTATTGTATAATTTTTTAGAGTTCCTGTATCTGGCAAATCTACCCAGTTCTGATCCAAAGGAATTAAAAAATTACATTTTCCACATATTTTCCTTGGCGGAACGAAAATGTCTCCACATTCGGGGCATTCATTTCCAATTATTTTTTTATTTTCAAGACCATCATAGAATTTATCCATATATTGACCAACCCAGAAATTAAATTCCGCCCGAATTAAACCCTTATTAGCCACAATCACTTTATTGGTCATAATTTTTCATTCTATATTTTTTATTTATAATTTTATTATGATTAATCTTATGATTTGTATTAAAAAAAACTTTTTAAAGAGAATTTTTAAGGAATTTAAAGAAAATTAAAATATTTTTGCGATATTGTGAAAAAGAATAACTCGTATAAGAAAATAGTTGATTAAGAATCTTCTACTTAATTTTAAAAGTTTTAATCATTAATTATTTAAGTTTTAAACTTTAAATATTTAGGAAATTAATATTTTATTCAAGAATTAATAATTAATAATTTATTTAAATCCAAAAAAAGTAAACAAAAAGTGTTAAAAATGGCAGAAATATATGAAAATAATCCAGAAAATAAATTAGTAATTTCAGCCGCGTTAGCAGGGGCAGCTACGAGAAAAGAACAAAATCCCGCTGTACCTTATACACCAGAAGAGTTTGGAGATGAAGCAAAAAAATGTTATGATGCTGGAGCTGCTGTAGTTCATATTCATGCCAGAGATGCCTCTAAAGGAGGTATTGCAACTCCTAATTTGGATATTATTAAAGCTACAGTTGAAAACATAAAAGAAAAAGCGCCAGATGTTATTATAAACTTAAGTACCGCTATCAGTGCAGTAGCAAGTGATAGAGAAAGGATAATGCCTGTTAGAAAGTATAAACCCCCACTCGCCTCTTTAAATACTAACTCAATGAATTTTTCGATTGGTGATTTTAAAACGGGAAAAGTAACTATGGGAGCAGGCAATATCTTTTCAAATACATTTTCAACTATTCAAACTTTTGCTAAGTATATGAGAAAATCTCGTACTAAACCAGAAATGGAAATATATGATTTTGGTGGAATGTATAACATGCTTTTCCTTAATAAACAAGAAGGTATATTTGAACAACCCTTACACTTTCAATTTGTTTTTGGAGTCCTTGGGGGGATTCCATTTTCTCCAGGAAATCTTGAGACTTTACTTAATCTAAAACCACCTAGAGCTACATGGAGCGTATGCGGTGTTGCTAAACAACAATTTCAAGCGGGGATGTGTGCTGCTGCTTGGAGTGGGCATATTAGAGTAGGTTTAGAAGATAATATCAGAATGCCAAATGGAGAATTAGCTAAGGGTAGCTGGGAACAAGTTGCGTGGGCTAAAAGAGTAACTGAAATTTCTGGTAGGGAAATAGCTCAAGGTGCCGAAGCACGAAAGATTTTTAATTGCTTAAAAGATGATATAGAATTAGAATAATAGAAAATGTGTATAAATTACTTACTTTTTTTTATTTTTTAATTTTAAAAGAGTAGTTCAATATAAAAATAAAATATGATTTAATTTATTCTCAAAATAGTATATATTTTTAAATTCTTTCTCTTTTGTCCTTAGATCTAAGAACTACTTTTACTTTTACACAAGTGAAACCTTTTTTATAATCTTTAGTTTTTACTATTCCTAACATTATGCTGGTTGTTTCTTCAATATCAATTAATGCTATAACCTTGGGAAGTCTTAATTTCTCACTATGCGCAATGAGTGGGGCTAGAGTAAACAACTTAATTATTTCCGATGTTACAACTTGTTTCCAATCATTTTCTCGTCTCTCTCCATTTTTTAATAGTTAAATTTTAGTAAGAAATAGTATTTTAATTTTTAAATATTAAATTTAGCAATACAAACCAAATGTTAGTGTGATTGAATAATGTCAGAAGATTTATCAAATAAATTAGTAATAAGTGCTGCTCTTGCGGGAGCTTTCACTAGGAAAGAACAAAATCCTGCTGTTCCTTATACTCCTGAAGAGTTTGGAGATGAGGCAAAAAAATGTTATGATGCTGGAGCTGCAGTTGTACATATCCATGCAAGAGATCCTGAAACAGGATTCCCTACTGCTGATTTGGATAAAATAAAAGCAGTGATAGACAACATTCATGAAAAAGCTCCTGAGATTATAATAAATATTACCAGCTCGACAGGAATCACACTTGAGCAAAGAGTTGCTCCTACCAAGACTTTTAAACCATTGATTTCCTCATTAAATACTAATTCAATGAATTATAGTATAGGTAATTTTAAAACAGGGGAAATAATGGCAAACCCTGATGGAATTTTTAGAAATACTTTTCAAACAATTCAAGTTCTTTTAAAAGAAATGAAAAAAGCTAAAACCAAACCTGAGATTGAGGTATATGATTTTGGAGGATTGTATAACATATTATTTCTTAATAAAAAACAAGACTTATTTGACCGACCTCTTCATTTTCAATTTGTTTTCGGTGTGTTGGGTGGTATTCCTTTTTCTTACCAAAATTTAGCAGGTTTACTCAATCTGAGCCCTCCTGAATCCTCATGGAGTGTATGTGGAGTAGCTAAAGATCAATTTAGAGCTGGATTATGCGCAGCAGCAATGGAAGGACACATTCGAGTTGGTTTGGAAGATAATATTCGCGTTCCTGATGGTTGTCTAGCTAAAGGATCATGGGAACAGGTAGAATGGGCTGCAAAAGTTGCAGCACTAGCTGGAAGGGAAGTAGCAACTCCAGAAGAAGCCCGTAAGCTCTTCAATCTGCTTCAGTAAGATATATTAATTCATAATTTAATCTTTTTTTACCCTTTATTATTTTAAAGTAAAATCACATTGTCTCTAAAAACTATAAAGTTAGAGAAATATAATAGAATAGAAAAAAAAAGTTTTCAAAATTAAAAAGTAAATCCTTCAGGTAATTCTAATTCCTTTGTTCCTTCTAAGACAAACATTAGGTCCATAATCGTGTAAGTTGGACTTTTCGTTCGAAAAATCGGAATAACTTTTTTCCCAATTTCCGGTTCTCCAACTGCTAGAATGCTCATAAGAATTGTGACCACTTCTTCATCAAATTCGACATTAATGAATTTTATTGGTTTGGGAAGTGTATTAAAAGCCCCAGATCGATGAGTCACAATAAAGGAATGGATTCTTGCAATTTTTCGAGCTTTTTCGGTTATATCAATTGGAGTAGCTTTTCTTAAGCAGTCAGGACAAAAAATTCTGAAAGGTTCAAAGATAGAACCTTTTGAGTCGCACTTATCGTTATCACATCTTGAAGCCATGAGTTTACCCTTCCCAAGAGATTCAAAAAATATAGCTTCACCACCATAAGAGTGAATATAGGTCATATCTCTAGGATTTGTTACACCTGCTAGTTTTCCTATATCTTTATTGAAAATTGGCTGATTTGCCTCTGAAATGTGGAAAATACCCCTTGGTTTATATCTACCATTGATTATATCAACAAAACCCTTTTCATCATCTTTTTTTACCATTATTAATCCTCCTTTATTAAATTATTTGGATCCATCAAAATAGTACAAGTTACATGAGATCCTACACCTGCATGGCTTATAGCTAATCCTCTTTTTGCTCCTTTAACTTGTAAACTCTCCCAATCTTTTGGTTTTTTCCTTCCAAAAGTTTTCCATTTCTCCTCAGGCTCATGGATTTCATCCCATCGTTTCCAAATATGGTATCCAATCTCAGCAATCTGCATAAGTCCCGTTGCTCCTACAGCATGCATACACCCTATTAAACCACCACTTGGATTGCTAGCTAATTTTCCTGGTTTTTTAGTATTTGGATTAATAACATATGCATCTCCACTCTCAATATAAGTTCTTCCCTCACCGTAAGGTCTTATTCCAATGTCTTCATATGTTTGAATATCGCTAATAGTAAATGCATCATGAAGTTCAACTAAATCAAGATCTTCACTAGGATCAACAACACCAGACATATGATACGCATAATAAGCAGATATCCTTGCTGCTAAAAAGCTTGTGAACCCGGGATAGCGATCTCCACCAGGAAATCTTTTCCCCAAGTCTTCGTAATAGTTATTTGTTTCATTAGGCAATAGAGGTATCTTCATATCACGACGATCTGCGACTCTCAAAGTATGACTCCCAGCTGCTATATAAATCCTAAGTGGTTTATCTGTGATTTCATATGCTGTTTTTTCATCACATACTATTCCACACGCCGATCCAACGCTCATTAAACAACAATCTAAAGCACGAAGAGGATATGCGACTATGGGAGAGTTAATCACATCTTCTACAGTTATCTTCATCGGTCCGTGGGCATAAGGATTCATTCTAGCATACCCTCGATTTTTAACTGCTATTTCTGCCATAGTATTTCTAAATGAATCTTCTTCTTTTCCAAAAATTTTCCAGTATCTCTGAGCCATGACAGCATAATAACCTGTATACATATGTCCAAGCGGTGTTTCCCAATCTTTATCTGCAGCACAGGAAATGAGGTGATTACCTTCATCTGTAGGCACTTCATCCATTCTCTCCCACCCTAGAGCAAGAGCACAATCGCTATATCCAGAAGCAACAGCTTTAACAGCTTCCCACATAGCAGAACCACCTGTAGCTCCACCTGTCTTTATTCCGATGTTTCCTAGTGGATCTAGACCCAGTCTATCATGAATTACAGCTTCTCCTAGTAATTGATCCCCGAAGTGATCAGCAAAATGACCATAATAACAAGTATGAATATATTGTTTTAACTCGCTAGGGGTCATTTTGACGAAATCTGCTGCGGCCGTTAATGCTTGAATACATAATTCTTCTGTTCGAGTTTCAGGAAATGCACGATCAAACTTTGACATTCCCACTGTTACTAAATATACTGGTCGCATTAATTTGGGGATTTTTAATTGTTTATCGCTAAATTTAATCATATTGCTTTCACTTTTTAAAATTTTAAATTTAATTTATATTTAGAATTTAGTTTTCTACTAAATTTGATATTTTATTCTTATGTTTTATTTTGATTAAAAGATTTCTAATTAAGATTAATGATTAGGAATGGGAAAATAATCCTATTTTAAATTAAAAGAGAATTTCGAAATGAACTTCATGAATGTTTTTTATTAAATTTGTAGCTTAACTAAACGAATTGATAATTAAGGTAAAGTTTTATTTTAAATTCAGATTTAAATAATATTGTAAAAATTCTTATTTTTTAAAATGAGTTTGATGAAATAAAATGGACACGAGAATTTCTGAGTTTGAACCCATCCGAATCCAAAGATACGTTCCCGAATTAGATTTATTAAATAATCCAGTTCTGAATGATAAAGAAAAAGAGTTTTTGGCCGAATTATATGATTTTATGGAAAAAGAACTAGATCCTGAGTTAAGAAAATTAGAGAGTTTAAATTATTTTGTAGAGGAACCAACTCAGGAGAAGAAAAAAGAAATTGTTATTGCAATAATGAAAAAATTAGCTGATAAGGGATATTACTCTACAGTACTTAATACAGAGGAATATGAAATTGGTAGAATTACAAGAAATGCTCTTATTGCATATGCTCTTTGTGGAGGACGATGGAGTGAATATAGTGAAAGATATATAGCGGGAAATTATAGTATTGAGATGGGAAGATTATCTGGCGGAACGCTTTATTGTAATCCCGTTAATTATGCTTCTGATAATATGCAAAAAGAGAAATTTTTAGTCCCTGTTGCCAAAGATGGTCAAATTGGAGCTTCAGGAATGACAGAATTTAATGCTGGCTCTGATATCTTTAGTATGGAACTAAGATTATATGAAAAGGATAATAAATTAATTGCAAAAGGTAAGAAGTTATTCATTACAAATGGAATGATTGCTGATTTCATAGTTTTATATGGGAGATTGGATAATGGACAATTGGGTGCAACGGTAGTTGATACTGAAAATCAGCAATTAAAGAATTTTAGAAGTGCTAGAGTAAGAACTTACGGTATGACGGATGCTTTTGTGAGTCGTTTAATCTTTGATAGAGTAGAAATACCAAAAGAAAACTTACTTCATGGTCATGGACTGGATATCGCTTTTCACCAACTTACTGAAGAACGATTGGTTATTAGTGCCGAAGCTCTTGGAGATGCTATGAAAAAATTACTATATTCTCATGCTTATGCTCTTCAACGAATGCAATTTGATAAAAGACTTCATCAATATCAAGTGATTCGTTTTCCTATTTCTAAAAAAATTCGAGAATTAAACTTGTTATTTTCGGCATTGATTCAATATGCAAGAAAAATGGATGAATATCCAGAGTCAGGAAGTTCAAAATTAATGGCAGCTAATGCAATGGGTTTGAAAATTAGTTCTACAGAACTTGGCTTTGAAAGTGCAATCCATTGTTTCAGAACTTTAGGTGGACGTGGATTTACCCGACAGTATGCAAATGAAATAGGTTTATTAGACCCCTATTGCATGCTGCATGGTGGAGGGTCGAATTATGTATTGGAGGATAGTGAATCTAGAAGATTTTTCAAATATAAACCAACTCGAAGAGAAACAGAAGATACAATTCCTAGAATTGACTATTAATTGATTGATATTTCTCTACTAAAAAATTATATTTTCTACTACTTCTTTTAAAAATCTCATTTGTATTATTATAAATCTCAAGAGAATAGGTTATTAAATACTTTGAACTAATATTATTGACAATGAATTATTATGGCATTCAAGATTTTGATATTACAGAAGTAATAAACCGATATCGAGGTAAAAAAATCGAAGAAATATTTCAAAATCATCAAATTATCAAAAACTCTTATGGTGAATTTGTAGAATTAATTTGGCAGGAAGATAGTTATCCTTGTTATTTAAATCTGTATATAACAAAGAAAAAGCTCTTTTATAATCTTAAAATTGTACATGACATTGGAGAATATGTTGAGGATCGTTTAAAAAGACGAGGAATTAAAACTCTTAAAGATTTAAAGTTTTTAAATTTAAGGTTTGGGCTTAGTGCTAATCGCATATTAGACTTAATAAACAAAAAAGATTTTAGAGCTCTTAAGAAAAATAGATATATTGATGATTTAGATGTAAGTTTTTGCTTCCATGTTGAAGATTTACTATTTTTAGATATTGAAACTCTAGGAATATATGATAACACTATAATAATTTTAGGGATTGGATTTTTTAAAAATCAGAAATATGAAGTTCATCTTTTTTTTGCCCGAAATTTAGAAGAGGAAATTGCAATATGTGAGCATTTTAAAAATAAGATTCTTCCCAATTTCAAATGTTTTGTGTCATATAATGGCAAATCATTTGATATTCCCGTTCTTTCTTCTCGATTTCTCTATTATTTTGATGAAAATCCTATGATTTCTGAAAGAGATATTCCTTACATGATTAGTAACTCAAAATATCATCATATTGATCTTTATCATATTTGTCGTCGAAGGATTAGAGGAATTATTAATAGGTATACACTTACAAACATAGAAGAACAATTATTAAATCTGAAACGGGAAAATGAGCTTCCTGGAAGTATGGTACCTTTATGCTATAAAAAATATCTAAAAAAGCCTGAAAGATATATCGGATTAGTAAAAGAATGTATTGAACATAATTACTATGATGTTTATTCAATGCCCTTAATTTTAAAGAAGCTTTTAGAGATTTAGTGTCCTGAAAATAATGAAAAAATGCTAAAATCTTATAATTTCATTAATCTTTAAGAAGTTTAGAAAAAAATTCTTTAAAATAATTAATTAATTTCTTAATAATCTTTCTATTACCTTAGAAACTTGATCACCTTTAAAAGGTTTTTTAATAAAATCTTTTGCGCCTTTTTCTGTAGCTTCAAGGACCGAAGCTTCTTGTCCCATTGCTGAAACAACTAGAATATTAGCTTTTTCATCAAAATTCATTATTTTTTCTATTGCTTTTATACCATCTATGTTCGGCATAACTAAATCCATTGTAACTAAATCTGGTTTTAAATCTTTATATAAAGATACTGCTTCCTCCCCATTTGAAGCTTCTCCGACTACTTTAACAGAAGGAAGTTTTTCAATAATCTGTTTAAGCTTATTTCTTACAAATCGAGCATCATCCACAATAAGGACTCCCTTTTCTTTCATAGGTTTTATCAACTTTCTATAGATAGAAAAAAATGGTTGTTATAACTTCTATTGTTATAAAAGAACTTTATTATAAACTTTATTATAAGTGCCAAATTTCGTTATTATAAATATAACATCTCTTTACTTTATGAAAAGAATTATTGTCGAGATGTATAATTCTCTCATTTTTTACTAGTTATGCATTCTAAGTAACTTTAATTACATAATATTCACTTTAAAATTTGATTGCAATGGCTGATTTAGTTGAAAAATTATTTGATCAAACATGGACCTATAAAAATCGTAATAATATAATTGAAAGATTAAAAAAATCTCATTATGACATTATAGTAATAGGAGTGGGAATCACAGGAGCAGGCATAGCAAGAGAAGCTGCTATGAGAGGTCTAAAAGGTGCTATTGTTGATATGCAAGATTTTGCTTCAGGTACTTCTTCACGAAGTTCAAAAATGGCTCATGGTGGCTTGAGATATCTAACTTATGGAGAAATGGATTTAGTTAGAGAAGCTACTAGAGAAAGAAATTGGATGCGGCATCATATTCCTCACTTAGTTAGACCTATTCCATTCTATCTACCTTATTTTGAAGGAGGAAAGTATAAAAAGAGAGAATTAATATCGGCAGTTAAGATCTATGACTTTTTAAGTGATGATAAATCAGAATTCAAAAATTTTAAAAAATATAAATGGCATTCTCCCGAAGAAATTTTCGAAATGGAACCTGAATTTTTAAGAGAAGGGAATTTAGGAGGTACTGTATACTATGATACGAATATTGATGACGCTAGACTAACAATTGAAATATTGAAAGAAGCAGTAATAAGAGGTACTGATGCTATTAATTATTGTAAAGTTATTGGGTATGTTAAAGATGATGGTAAAATCACAGGTGTCAAGTGCAAAGATCTTGAAAATAATAACCATTTTGAAATTAGCGGAACTTTAGTTGTAAATGCAACAGGAATTTGGACAGATGAATTATTGGATCAATATCCTGAAGATATCCCCAGACCTTTAATACGACCCACAAAAGGTGTTCATTTACAATATAAACGAGAGCATATAAATAACAGAATGGCTGATGCATTGTACTCTATCATAGATCGAAGGATTTTTTTTGTTTTACCTCGTGATAGAGATTATACCATAATTGGAACAACTGACACTGATTATCAGGGTGATTTAGCTAATCCTTTTTGCACGAAGGAAGATGCGGATTATTTAATTAAATCTACTAAATATTTCTTTCCAAATGCAGAATTAAGTTATAATAATATTCTTTCTACTTATGCGGGAATCAGACCATTAGTAATGCAAAAAGGTAAATCTGAGAGTGATGTTTCTCGAATTCATACTATCTTTTTCTCTGATGATGGACTCTTAACCATTTCAGGTGGTAAGTTAACAGAATGGAGAGCCATGGCTGAAGATTTATTTAATAAAATAGACGAAAAGAATATATTTCCTAATATTAAAAGAGAAAAACATTTTTCAAGACAAAAATTTGTAATAGGACTTGAAAAAGAAGAATGGCTTTCATTATTTAAAAATTCTGGTATAAGCTTAGATGGAGATATTGCTGACCATTTATATCAACAATATGGTAGGGGAGCAATAAAGATCCTTGAACTTATAAAAGAAGATGAAACCCTTAAAGAGAGAATTATAGATGAAAATAATTTTATTCATGCAGAAATTATTTATTGTTTACGTTATGAAATGACTCCACATTTAATTGATATGTTTTGTCGAAGAACTGAAATGTCTCTTTGGATAAGTCATAAAAAAGCCTCTAAAGCTGCCAAAAATGTAGCAGACATTATAGCAAAAGAATATTCTTGGAGAGAAGATAAAATAAAAAATGAAATCCAAGATTATTTGGATTATGTTTCTAAGACTGTGTCATTTATAAAATAAAATATAATTCTCTAATACTGTATTTGTTAATATTAAAAACTGGACTTCATTAATTTAATATATTTATTAAATAATCTTCAACATAATAATATAATAATTTCTAAATTAAGGAGTGAAAACATATGATTTTTCAATTCGATTTTACTGATAATTTTTTGGAACCATTAGCTAAATTTGCTGCTTTTATTATTTTGGTTCTTGGGGTTATTTGGATTATCTTTGCATTATATGAAGCAAAAAGAAGAGGGGGTTTCAAGAAAAGAAAAACCGAAGACTATGATCTTAAAGTTACTAAATTTTTGAAAGGATTAACTTATTTAGGATTTATTGTGGGTATTTTTGGTATTCTTTCTGGTGTAGGAGGTTTAATTCTAGATGTAAAACCAAGTGTAGCTTTTATAGGAGATGGTAGAAGTATTTTTACATCAATTTTTCTAATTGTGATTGGTGTATTCACATTTTTAAAACCTTTAAATGACTTACCTATAGCTAGCGTGGTTGGAATTTTAGCTGCCAGCGCAGTGGCAATAATAGTAGCCTCAGTAATTCCTGATGTGCTTGTCCAACATATTGCAATTCATTTTGATCCAAAATGGTTTTTCATAATATTATTTATCATAGTTTTTGCAGTAGTAGCAATCTTGGTGAAATTCTATATTGGAGGATTAATGACTGCTTCAAAAATAATCTCGTGGCCTCCTTTTGCTTTTATTGTTGCAGTTCTCTGTTTAATTCAAGGATTTTTACTTTTAGTAGTTGGAATATCTATTACAGGACTATTCTAATTATCATAAAATAAAGTTTTATTTTTTTTCTTTAAAATTTTAAAGGAAAGCAAATCGATGGGAAGAATTTTTATTTATTTCGCCAATTATATCATTATCTAATTCATAATTACAGTTAGGACATTTTTTCTCATGAGTAATATCTATTTTTTTGAAGCTATATCCTCTTCTTTCAAATAATAAATAGTGGCAATTAGGACAATAAGTGTTACCTCCCTCCTCATGAGCAATATTTCCTACATAAGGAAAATAAATCCCAGCATCTTTAGCAATTTTATATGCCATATTTAAAGTTTCATATGGAGTTCTTTTAGTAGAAGGCATTTTAAAATCAGGATGGTATGCAGAAAAATGAGTAGGAGTGTTATTTCCTAAATTATCTACAATCCAACTACATAATTTTTTAATATCTTCTTTACTATCATTCAAATCAGGGATGATTAAATTAGTAATTTCAATATGCATGCCATTGGATTTAAAATATTTAGCTGTATCTAAAACAGGTTGAACAGATGGAACCCCACAAATTCTTTTATAAAACTCATCTGACATTGCCTTAATATCAATATTAGCAGCATCAATTCCTACTTCAACCAACTCTTTTGAAGCCTCTGGCGTTGAATATCCATTTGTTACTAAAATAGTTTTAATATCATGCTTTTTTAGAAGAGGAACAGTATCTAGAATCCATTCATGCCATATTAAAGGTTCATTATAGGTATAAGCAAGTGTTTTTGCTCCACTTTTTACCACTCTCTTTTCCAATTGCTGAGGAGTCATTTCAACTAAAGACATACCTCTTCCTTTATATTCTTCTAAATCGTAAAAACCTTTTTTTCCGTTATCTGTAGGATTAGCTTGACTTATCGACCAATTCTGGCAATTCTGGCACTTAAAAGAACATCCAATTGATGCAATCGAATATGCTGTAGCACCAGGCCAGAAATTATAAAGTGGCTTCTTCTCAATGGGATCTAAACTACCAGATGATATCATTGAACCATAAATTAACGTGTATAATTCTCCATCAAAATTCTTTCTTGTTCTACATATCCCAACTTTATCGGGAAGGATTTTACATTCATTAGCACATACATGACATTTAACTTTCTTATCATCTAATTTATCAAATAATTTCGCTTTTAATTTCATACTATTACCTTTGTTCATTGATTATTTGCTTATTGTATCACTAGATATATAATAGACATGAAATTTTATATTTCTTACACCTTTAAAATGCAAAATTCATAAAAAAAAGGAGTTATTCAAAATGTCCGGAATAGAAAAAGCTATTTCTTCCTTTAGAGGAGATTTTAATTGTGCTCAATCAATATTAAGTTCTTATGCCGCTCAATATGGATTAGATAAAGATACGGCTCTAAGATTAGCTACAGGATTTGGAGGTGGAATGGGACATTTGCAAAATACATGTGGTGCAGTGTCTGGGGCTTTTATGGTTATTGGTTTAAGATATGGTATGGGGATAAATGACGATACAGAAGCGAGAGAAAAGACGTATCAGGTTATAAGAGAATTTTCAAATCGATTTCAAGAAATTCATGACTCAATAGTCTGTAAGGAATTGCTTGGTTGTGATATTAATACACCTGAAGGAAAAGCCTACTACGATCGAAATGATTTTTTTGAAAAGAAGTGCTTTCAATATGTAAAAGATTCTGCAAAGATTTTAGAAGAAATATTATAGAGGGATTAAATAAAGGAAATACAATTTATATTTAATTTTTATGACAGAGAATGAAACTGAATTTAAAAAAGAGGAATTACAGCAATTATTAAATAAAAAGTTGGAAAACTTAAAAGAGTTAGAAGAATTTGGTAAAAATTCAAATTATATTAAAGAATTAAGTGATATTGCTCTAATCCAATCACAATTGGAGAAATTTAGAGACTCAGAAAAAAATTACATAATCTGTCTAAAGCATTTTAAAAAACAAAAAGATCGATTAGGTCAAGCAGCAGTTTATGGTGTATTAAGCATTTTATTTTTTAAAGAGGGTGAATATCAAAGATCTATTGAATCTTATGAAAACGCGTATAATATTTATGAAGAATTAAAACAAGTCCAAGAACAAATTACTTGTTTAAAAGGAATCGGAAATAATTATATCAAATTAAATAAATTAGACGAAGCTTGTGACACTTTCTTAAATTGCAGTGCGCTATGTTCGGATAGCAACGATATATATAATTTATTAGATTGCTTAGGAAATCTAATTCTCATTCATGAAAAAATGGAGAGATGGGACATTGTTTTTGAATTGTACAAGAAATCTTTAAAAGCGTTTAAAGAGATTAACGATAGTAAGGGTATTATTACTTCCTATTTTAACTTAGGAATCCTTCAGAAGAAAAACAATCATTTTGAGCGAGCTCTCAGATACTTTAAGAAAGGGACTAACGTAGCGATTGATGCAAACTTTACTGAATTAATCATTAGAGGATTAAGCTATGTTGGTGAAACACTGTTTTATTTAGGGGAAATCAAAGAAGCAAAAGATCAATATATTAAAGCGTTATATTTAGCAAATAAAATTAAAGCAGAAAATGCAAAAGTTCAATTATGCGTGCTGCTAAATTCACTTGGCTTACAGGATAAACACATTTTAGAAGAATTAAAAAAGTATGAGAAAAGCAGAAAGTAGTTTATTTATGAAAATTTTGAGAATTCTGGTTTTCTACGCTCAAAGAAAGCTCTAAATGCTTCCTGGGCTTCGGGAGATCTTTGTCTTCTTACGAATTCTGCTCCTTCTTCCGGCATTAATTTTTGTAATAATTCCATATAATGTTTTTTAATTAACTCTTTAGTTTTTCGTAAGGCTACTGGAGGTTTTTCAGCTAAATTTTCAGCTAAAAGGGTTACCTCAGTAATCAATTTTTCTTCAGAGAAGATTTTATTTATTATCCCCATTTTTTCAGCTTCTTCAGCAGTAAACCAATCTCCAAAGAAAAACAATTCTGCTGCGCGTTGATAACCTATTAATTGAGGTAACCGAAACGTAGAACCAAACTCGGGTACTAAACCAAGACTCACAAATGGAAACTGGAATCTGCACCCTTTTCCCGCATAGACTAAATCGAATTGTAATAACATAGTTACCCCAACACCAATAGCGTAACCATGTACAGCTGCTATTATTGGCTTCTTAGCTTTGAGAATCTCTTCTGTCCAACTTCTTCCGGGTCTAGTTCCAGATCCCCAATCCAGATCCTGAAAGTCTTTTAGGTCATTTCCTGCACAAAAACATTTTCCATTACCGTAAATCAAGATAATTCTGATTTTTGGATTATTTTCAGCCTTTTCTATCCCCTTAGCAATTCCTGTATACATTATTTTTGTAAGTGCATTCCTTTTCTCTGGCCGGTTCAAAATAATGTGAAAAACTCCTTTTTCAGTTTTGTACATTATTTGTTCATTCATATTTTTACTCACTTTCGAGCATTTTTATAATTTAATTTAAATATGAATAACTCAATATTATAAAAATTATAAAATTTTACAGAAAAAATTATCCAGTTATTATAGTTCTTATATTACTTATTTAAACTCCAAATTATGTCCAGTTTTTTAAGATAGAATTAAAATTCTAATAAACCCTGTTATTTCTAATAGTTTATTTATGATAATTTTTATAATCTTCTTTTTCAGCTTTTCTTAGGGAGTTTTCTGAACCACACTTATCACAATACTGATATTCTGTATGAGTAAAATTATGACATTCATTACAAATGTAAGGATAAGTCTTTTTGAACAGTTTATTATCCAATTCTTTTCACA
This sequence comes from Promethearchaeota archaeon, assembly GCA_016840085.1. Taxonomy (GTDB): domain Archaea; phylum Asgardarchaeota; class Lokiarchaeia; order Sigyniarchaeales; family SOKP01; genus Loki-b32. Next base: position 148,387 of record JAEOTA010000018.1, on the reverse strand, counting down.
AATTAATATATTTTTTATATTAGGATCTAAAAAATTGGTCTTTTTTATTTATTTTGTTGAAATAACATATGTGTCATATTTTCTTGAAAAGTTCAATTTAAAGAAGAATATTCTCTTTAACCAACAATATTAAAAAATTCATTGAATTAAGATATAATATACAATAGTATTCACTTAGAATGCAATGATAGAAGCAATTTCATTTGATTTATGGAATACTTTATTTGAAAATAAATTTTATTCAGATATTCGATTAAAAATATTTACTAAATTTTTAAAAGAGAGGAAAATATCTTGTTCCTTTGAGGATGTAAGAAGTGCATTTAATATGGGATTAAAATTATCTAATATTAATTTGGAAGATATTAATTATCGCCATATTTATACAGAAGAACGAGTTTCTGAGGTTCTTAATATTTTGAACGTTAGATTAACAAATTCAGACAAAAGATTGATCACAGATGAATTTGAAAGAGTAATGTTAACAGAACCACCATCTTTAAAAACAGGCGTTAAACAAACATTAGAAGAACTATCTTCCAACTATAAAATTGGTCTCATTTCTAATACAGGAATTACTCCAGGTAGTTTTATAAAAAAAGTCTTTAAAGAATATAATATTCTTAATTTTTTTCAAATATTGGTTTTTTCTGATGAAATTGGGTTCTATAAACCTTGCTCAATTTTGTTTAAAACTGTGATAAAAAAATTTAATTGCAAACCTTCTAATATAATCCATATTGGAGATATCTTAGAAACAGATGTTAAAGGAGCTAAACAATGTGATATGAAAGCGATATGGATTAATGATTCTTCCTACCTACAATCAGAAGAAATTAAACCCGATTATAAAATTAAGAGGATTTCTGAATCAATTGAAATTATTAAAAGATTGAATTAAATAATTATAAATAAAGATATTCCCATTTTTAATTCAGAAATTTAAATTATAAATTAGGTTTTCTCCAGTCTATGAAAAAATGCCCATATTGTCACTCACCTGTCGAAGATAATTGGTTTTATTGTAAATCTTGTGAAAAACCTTTAATATCAAATCTACAAGATGTACTACACAGAAGTTTAAAAGATTCTTATGATAAACCAGACGTTCCTTATATTGAATTAGAAGCAGAAGAAGAATTTTATGATAATTCTATTATAGAAGATAAGGAAATTGACCGAATGATACAAGAAGTTGATGATAAGTTATCAAGTAAAGAAGAATTAGGGGAACCTATACCTGGCGCATTATTGATAGAAAAATCAAGTCTCTATTATAAAAAAAGAGATTTTACTAATGCAATGAAGAACCTTGAGTTAGCACTAAAAAATTTCAAAGAAGAAAATGAACTGCTTAATATAGCAATCTGTCATAATGAAATAGGTCTGATTCAGGAAGATATTGGATTTTTCGATCAAGCAATATATCATTTTAATAGATCTCTTGAAATTCTTAAAGATCTCGATGAAACTGAAAAAGTGAATAAAATTTTGAATAATCTAGGAAACGTATATTTTGTTATCAAAGATTTAGAGCATTCTTATGAATATTACCAAGAAGCTATTAAATTATCTAAGCAAGAAAATCTACTTTATGAGGAAATAAAATCGTCTAGTAATCTAATAGAGGTTCTTTATTTACTAAAAGATTATGAACGAATAAAAAGAATTTTAACGAGAAATATCAAATTCTTCAAAGAACATGATGATTATTATGGTATAATTCAGTCAGATATTAAGTATGGGAAATTATATTATCTTATTGGTGAAGATTATGATCTAGCATATGAACATTTAAATAACGCTATAGAGTTGATTAGTAGAGTAAAAGAAAAAATATCTATTTACCTGAAATCTAAACTGGAATGGGAATGTTATTTTTATCTAGGAAAATTAGATATGTTATGGAATAATTCGACTAAAGCAGAAACTTTTTTACTTAAAAGTCTTGAGGCTGTTCGTATATTTGAAATCGGTGATAATATTAATGAAGGTGAGATTTTAGAAAATTTAGCAGAATTATATATGACAAAAGGAGAAATTGAAAGGGCAATTGAATATTATAATCTGTCAAGTGAGATATTTCATAAATTTGGAGATGATTATAAAAAAGCTGAACTAAAATTTAAAGTTGGTAAAATTTTTTTAGAATTTATAGAAAATAATGTAGAAGCGATAAATCATTTTGACGAAGCATTAAATATTTACGAGCATAAAGGCTATATTAAAGAGGCAGCTATAGTTCTACATAAAATGGGTGATATTTACCTAAATAGAGGTTTGAAAGATTTAGCCTTGAGAAATTTCGATAATGCAAGAACTCATTATTTAGAATTAAATGATGAGTATAATGTAAATTTATTAGAGGAAAAAATAAAATCTATAACAAATAATAAGAATAATTATCTTCTTTAAAAATAATATATCTTAAAATCTTATTTACATATTAGTGATTATTTTCTATCTCAAAATCTTCTACCTTATAGACCTTTTTATCATATTCTTCAAAACCAATACCTTTAATAAAAGCATATGAAACATTATTGTCTTTATAAACTTCACATCTAATTTCCTTAACATTATTATAATTTTGTTTTAAATAATTCCATATATTTACCCCTAAAATTGTTCCTACTCCACGCCTCTGGAATCTAGGAATAACAGCTAAAGCAGCTATTATTGCATATTCTCTATTCTCGCCTTCAAAATCTAGGAGCACAAATGCAGCATCTACACCATATACTTTCGCTATTAAAAAAATGGTATCAGAATATTCTAAGATTTTTTGAAGATCAGTTTTACTAATTGGTCTGAAGGGGGTGTTACTGGTGAGCCAAGCCCTATTATATATATTTTTAAGAGTGTCGAGATCTTTTATAGTAGCTTCTCTGATTTTCGCTTGAATTATATTATGTTCGATTTTTTCTTTCAATTTGTTTTCAAATTCTTTAGTAATTTTTTCAACAGGTAATCTCATTTGGTAATAGATCATCCCATCCTGGTAGAGTTCTTCTGTTGCTTTATCTATTACTTCTTTTTTTTTCTTTTTAGTTTCTATAGATAGAAAAAAAGTTCTTATTTTCCTTTTTTTAATATCTAACTTTTTTCTCCGTTCTATTTTAGAACTTGGCATACTTAGAAGCAACAAAACAATGATTAAGATTATAAATTAATATATTCTCTTACCTTTTTTTCAATGTCATCAGTTAAAATTGCATTTTCTCTTAATTTTGAAAGCCCTATTTGAATTCTCTTTGCAAAGTTTGGATCTTTAATTAAATTTTTCCTTTCACAAGAAAATTCAAAGTTTGACCTGGTGGCCATATCACTTTCAAGTTTTTCATATACCATATTTTTCAAAGCTACGAATTGATCCGAAATTTCTTCATATATCGCATTCGGGTCATTATTAATGTATCCAGGAAATAGCACGTGCATATATTCTTCAGAATTATTCTCATCTTCAAAAAATATCGCATAAACAGGTATATAAATCCATTGTATAGGTCTAGAAAATAAATCTGATTGATTATCATTTAGAGACCATGCTATTAACTGTTGAGCTTCTTGTAAACACGTATTATGCTTTATTTGGACGATATTTTTGATTTCATTAAATAAACTTTCAATATGCTCTTTTAAAGAATATAATTCAGAGATTTGTAATTTTTTTTCACTTTCAAATTCAGTTAATAATTTATCTCTGTCCTGTAGCTTCACTTTAATAGATTCTCTATATTGTTCCAATTTTCTTTTAGTATCATCATCAATTTGCAATCCGCGCTCTTTTAATTCTAGGAATCTTTGATTTAATGATTCCAGAGACTCTAAAAACTTCATTACTTCTTCTTTTAAATAAACAAAATGATTTTCAAAATGTGGTATAATATCTTCATAAACTCTACTTTTTAATGAATCCCCCGATGTAAAAAATTTATTTTTTTTTATAATTTCTTCAAGATGCCTTTCAGAAGTCTTAAATAGAGTTGTTATGTTCTCAATTATAATCTTTTTCTCATTAACATTCCATTGATCAACCTTATCTTGTTCTAATTTTAATTGCTGATCAACCTGACTTGGAACTATTGTTGAAGAAGTTTTTGTAATTTGACTTGAATATCTAGAGTCAACATCTTTTAATTGAACGTTTAGATCTATTAGCCATTTTGATACCTCTTTTTCTATTAAATCTATTTGAGTTTTCCATCTTAATGCATTGCCTTTCATTGTATTTATTATTTCGCGATACCTTTCTGATATATTTAAAGCAATTTCAGTAGTAATGGATGTATCTAATACAGTATAATCAGAAATTGGGTTATATTCAATTAAAGGAATTATCTTAACTAATGCTTGAAGAAATCCAGGATAAATTAAACCATTGATTTGTAATGTTTGAAATTCTGATTCTTCCCCTTCTCCTATTTCTTCAGCTTTAGTGTCTTTATATGTTAATACATCTATCAATTTATTCAATTGTTCAATTTTATTCCTATTTTCAATATTTCTAAGAATATGACCTACCATAGGTTGTCGTGGTGGATTTGAGAGTCTATCTTTTTTGTTTAGTAAATTTAATCCATCTAACATTATATGAGTACTAATTACTCCTTGGATGCTTAAGATTGGCCAAAGAAGTCTTGAAAAAGAAATAATTTTATGATTTTTCCCTAAATCTTTTGTTAAAAGATAAAATGAAAGAGATAGTTCATCATTTCCTTGAATTGTTGGGCGCCCTGTGACTTTATTAATAAAAAAAGGTAATAAATATTGGTTCCCATGGACTGTCATGAATTATCTTTTATTTTTTTTCTATTTATTTTATATTAATTTAAATATATTAAATTTAAAGAGATTCAGTTTTAAAATTTTAATCTTTTTGAAATTGAATTCTATACTAAATCTTTGTCTAATAAATTTATGTAAATAATAAAAAAGAGTTTTCCCAAAAATATGAAAAAGTAAAATGAAATTGTCGCTATTTTAGTTGTTCATAGTTATTGGCAATTACCATAAGGAGGAGAGCCAATAAGATTAACAGTGGAGGTAGTATAGCATCAAAATGTGGCAATCCCGCAATATCAAGAACCCCTTGGGATATTCTGCCTATAAAATAGAGAAAGAATCCAATAGCATTCAAGGCATAAGATTTTCTTAAAACACCGAAAGTTTTCCAGGCAAGGTAAATAAAGATAAAAGGAATAATTGCCACAAATATTGGTAAAAATACAAAATTCAAAAGAAGCCTACCAATAGGATATTCCCATCCTCCAATTCTTACTGTTATTGGTTCTATAGTAATATTGTAAGTCTCCAAGAAATCAGGATCAATGAAATAACCATCTGACAATGTTAATGCAAGTATTCCAATAATTACTGGAATCGTTATAAGTCCTAATCGAATTAATAATTTAATATTATTTTTATTTCTAAACCATTCTTTAAGTGATTTACCAGTTTTTTCTATTTCTGTATCAGGAGGAAAAAGTAATATCCCTAAAACTCCCACAGCACATGCAATTCCAATCCACGTAAAAAATGTAGCCATGCGATAGTTAAACATCAGGAAAGATACGACTTCAACATCATTTGTACCAGTGTATAATTCTGGAGCATAAAAGTAATATACAATGAAAAATACGCGTCCAATTCCTAAACATAAAAATAACACACTAAAATATAACCAATATAGCTTTTTAGAAGTTCGAAATCTTATGAAAAGGAAATAGAAAAACAATAAAGCGAAATATCCAGCAATGATGAAGTATAGACCAGATTCTATTAAATCCCATACGTTAAATTGGCTAAATGGAGTTTCTTGGAATAACATATCTCATCAATTTTTTTTTTAACTTTAAAAAAATATAATATTATTATCTTTTAGTTGTATAAAAATTTATTTCAATTTGAGTAATTCTTAAAATACAAATATTATCAATTACTTTTAAAATCTATATGAAAATCGAGAATAGCATTGATACGTTTAATTCATTACTAAAACGCCGAGGATTCGTGTGGGGACCTTCTCCAGAGATTTATGGAGGATTTGCAGGTTTCTATTCCTATGGTCCAGCAGGGATGGCACTTAAAAATAATATCTTAGCTCTATTTAGAAAAGAATGTCGATATTTTGGATTTGGAGAGGTTGAGTGCCCTACAATCATGCCAAGTATCGTTTGGGAAGCTTCAGGGCACTTAGAAAGATTTATTGATCCAGTAATGAGGTGTATTAAATGCAATACATTATATCGAGCAGATAAATTTCTTCAAGAAAATCTTCCTGATCTTATGGTTGATGGTTTGTCATTTGAGGAAATGGAGAAACTAATTAAAAAACATAAATTAATTTGCCCCAAATGCGGAAATAGTATGCAAAAAATTGAAGAATATAATTTGATGTTGAAAACCTCTGTGGGAAATAATGTTATTGCTTATTTACGCCCTGAAACAGCAACAACTACATATTTACTTTTCAATCGCTTGGATCAAGATGCGCGTAGGCAATATCCTATCAAAATTTACCAATATGGTAAAGCTTATAGAAATGAAATCTCACCTAGACAAGGAGTTCTCCGAATGAGGTCATTTGATCAATTCGAACTTCAAATATTTATCAGTAGAGAACAAGAAATGGAATATGAAGATTACGAAGAAGTAAAGAATAATGCATTACCACTTTTAGATTGGAAACTCCAAGAAAATGGTATTAACAAGCCAAATCTTATTTCTCTTGAAAAAGCTATCATAGATAAAATTCTTAAAAAACCTGCTTATGCATATTGTCTTTATGTGTCTTATTATCTTACAAAAATTTTAGGTATTCCTGAAGAATTAATTCGATTTAGGCAGCATTCTCTTAATGAACGAGCTCATTATGCTGATGATGCGTGGGATTTAGAAATTAAAACAATGCAATATGGATGGGTTGAGATATGTGGGATACATGATAGGACTGATTATGACTTGAAAAGACATGCCGAATATTCAAAACAAAATTTTGAAGTAAGTATGGGTGTCGACCCGACCGTAAAGGAAATACCCCAAGTTCTTGAAATCGCGTTTGGGATCGATAGAATTATTTATACTTTACTCGAATCTACTTTTAATGTTGAAGAGGGAAGATTAATTCTAAAGATAAATCCAAATTTAGCACCAAATACTGTGGCAGTATTTCCCCTCGTTAGAAATAAAGAAAACATAAGAAAATTAGCTTTAAAGGTGCATCGAGAATTATTGGAAAATCGTATTGGTTCCTTCTTTGATGCAACAGGTTCTATAGGAAAACGATATCGAAGGCAAGACGAACTGGGAACTCCATATTGCATTACAATCGATTATGATTCTATAGAAGATAATACGGTAACAATTAGAGACCGTGATTCAATGGAACAGATGAGAGTAAAAATCTCAGATCTTTCTGAAATTATTAAAAAGAAGCAAGAAGAACATAATAATATCAATTTTACTAAATAATATGTTTTTTGAGCTACCTTCTAAAAAAATTTTAAAGAGAAGGATTTTTTAAAAATATAATTCTAAAATAAAACTTTTGATACAATATATTAATAGTCTTATTCAAGCTAAAATGAGATTTTTTAATTTTGCAGCTCTTGGGGAAAAAAAAAGGCAAAAAAGCCAATACTTAAAGATTTTACTATGTTTATTTTTCATTCTAATAATTTTTCTGAATTTTCTCTATATTAGTGATTCTTTTAACCAAATAAATGATTCTAATGACCAGTTAAATAATGAAAACGAAAATACGTCTGAATTTAATCAGAATAATCCTATCCCTTCAACAGATACATCAATGCTTCAAATCCCTTTTACTAAGAATATAGATCTGATGCGTCAATTTTTTGATGATAATTATAAATCTAGTTTAGATCTTAATATTTTCACATATTATAGATATGGGGATGTTAATGGAACCATAACAGATGATACAATTTATGCCGAAGATAATCTACTTCTCTATAAAACATTGATGAAAACAGAAATTAGCCAAACTGAAACATTTGATATATATTTAGATTTAAAATCAACTCCTTTATGGTATAAAGATGATATTGCTCAATTCAAATATGGATTTGTAAGATCAATTGATAATAGCACAGGTGAAGTAAAAGATAATAATAGATATCTTATTGACAATCTACTACCAATTTTCTTATTGATTGAAAATATTGGTGATAATATTGAAGATATCTCAATAAATAATACAACGCCAAAGATTTCAATTGAAGAGATGTTCTCGTTAATAAACTCATCTGAGTTTTGGGATGATAGGTTCCCCACTCATTATAAAGGATTTTATCACCATAATTCAACTACCCAAAAATATACAGAAAGCAATTTGTATAGTATTTTAGCAAATTTGCTAATTCATAGAGTTTATGAACAATTCGATTTGGATGATGATAACAATATAAAAGAAAGAGTATATGAATTAGCAAATCAAACAATGGACGCCCTATTATTGGGAACACCCTACAATATGTGGGGTAGTGGAGCTTTTTATCATAATGCTGATGAAGATTGGACTACAGATGGAAGTGGACAAAAAGAATATCATTTAAGTGTAAATGCTTTAGGAATAATTACATTATTAGAATATTGGATCGAAACAGGTATGAATGAAACTTCTACTTATTATGACAAAGCAGTTGAAATATATAATACTCTTGATACTTATTTGTGGAATGATACTGTGAAATTATATTATAATTATTCTTCAGACCCTGATTGGATTGATCAGGATTTAATCGATAAGGATTTTGACCTTAAAGCAAATGCAATGATGATGAGTGCATCTTTAAAACTATTCGAGGTTACAGGTAATTTTACTTATTATGAGAGAGCTATTAATGTTTCAAAATCAATTGATAATCATTTTTTCGATAGTATAAATGGGGCATATAACTTTTCCCAAACTGATGGTAATAAAAACTTTAATTCAAATTTGAAATTATGCGAAACATTCTTAAAAGCTGCTGAAATTTATAGTAGTATGGTTCTCATCTCAGAATATAATATATCTAAGGAAATTCCAAATTATATATTTAATCAAGATGTTCTGAATTTAACATCAACTTATTCATTCATAAATAGAGATTATTATTTCAATCGTTCTGATAATTCTTATGTACCGTTTACAGTAAGTTATAATATAACAGATGCTTCCATAAATTACATTTTGAAATATCCAAATGGAACTTATTTAAATATGTTTGAGCATCAAATAACTAGTCCTGCTACTAATCATACATTCATTTATGATATTGAGGAAACTTTACCAATAGGAGATGGTTATTCTCTATATATTTGGGCTAACAAATCATATTTTGGTATGGCTGAAAACTTAAAACGCTTCAATGTCATATCTGGAGTTATAAATAAAACAATTGAGGGCTTAGGCAGTATTATATACCAAGGACCAGAAGTAAATGTGTCTCTTACGGTAAATTATACACGAAAAGATAATCTCACCTTAACAGCATATTTAGAGGGGGAAGATATAATAACGTCCCCTTCACAAGAAATTTATTTCACTTCTTTAGAAGAAATTACAATCTATTTCAATCTAACTGCTAAAGTGGGAGCTATTCCAGGCTCTAGTGAAATATTTTTTAAGATCAAGAAAGGAAATGTACTTTATCTAAATGTTAGGAAAGTTATAGAAATTGGTTATTCATTTGATTACGAAAATTTAGTATATGAAAGTAGAGTTGTTAGTGGAGATAATATTTATGTTTCATTTGATTTAATTAACTTTTTACCAAATGCTACTCAGTCATTAAACGTGAGTTTTTCAGGTACAAAACCTGGTGTAATTGAGCCCTATATTAAGGAAGAGACTTTACTAGAGAACGAAATTAAAACAGTATCTTTCTTTCTTAAAACACTTGAAAATGTAAAAAATGATACATTCGAAATTGAAATGAATATTTTACAGAACGTAACAGTATATTACAGTGAAATTCTCACTATAGAACTAATACCTAAATTCGAAATAATAAGTGTTTCATTTCCGAATGCAATTTCTCAAGGAGCTTCAGCTTATCTAATCATTTTAGTACAATATAATAAAGAAAGTCCTGAAAATTTTTCATTATATATCAATAGTAAACCAGTAGAGACCAATATAGACGAATTTGTTTATGGAGAAAATAGACTTGTAAAAAAAATTACACCTACCATCAATCCTTATGAATTTGGGACAAAAATATATAAAGTTGAATTAAAAGATAGCTCTGAAGGAGTTATTGCCCAATTTTATTTTGAAGTAGACTTGGAGTTATCTATTTTTAATTTAATCATCTTTTATTTACTTCCTAGCATAATACCAATTGGTATCATATTATATTTTGTAAATAAAGAAATAAAGCATAAAAAATTGACAAGATGAGAGATGATGAAGAATAGGCAATATATAAGGTTAATTATTACTTTTTTTTTAATATTTAGCATTTTCTCGAGTGTTCTATCAATTATGACTGAAACACCTAGTGATCTTCATAAAGAAAATTATAATATAGAAAATGAGAATTATAAAACCCCAAAATTAGCTGAACCTTCTTTAAATTATTCATCCATAATTCTAACTAGATCCAAGGTATATCGTTTGTTTGAAGCAATTAATATCACGGTTAATGCATCAGGATATAAAGATGCAAATTACACATTTACGGAAATCTCTTTTACTAATGGAACTGTTAAAAATTTCACTACGGTTTCTGCTGGTAATGATATATTCTACGTTGAATATACACCAGAATATAATGCTCCCTTAGGATTACAAAATGTAAGTTTCTATATTTTTAATGAAACCAATATACTTTTAAATGCTCATACAACTTATTCTAATTTTACTATTCGTTCAAATTATATGATGAATTTTAATAGCACAGAATATTATATCGGGGATACTTTATATGCAGAATTAGTATTACTTAATATCAGTGGTCATGATGATTTTCGCTGGTGGAATATAACTATTGTAGACAGCGTGAATGAATCAACACAGAAAAATCTTTTTAATCTTGAAAGAAATCTTTTCCAATTTGCTTTTGAGATTAATAATGAGACTTTCGGCCAAGTAAATGAGATTTATTATATAAAAGTAAATATTTCAGACATTTCTGGAAAAAAATATGCAACATACTTTCCTTTTAAGATTTTTAACTCCAATCCTAATATAATAAGAGAGTCGATTGAGTTCTCTCCAGAAATAGTCTATAGAACTGAAGAGTGTACTATTTCACTAAATGTAACTGATATTGAAAGTAAACCTGAAAGTTTATCAATATCCACTACTATTGAAGATCCAACTGGTAGAACTCTTCCTTTAGTATCATTAAGTCATCGAGAGAATGAAACATATAAAGGTACTTTTTCAATCCCTGCGGATTTTGCCTTAGGGAGACATAATGTCAATATTAGCGCAGAAGATCCAAAGGGAGGATCTAGTTCATTTTTAACGTTTCTTACAGTAAAAAATAATATGCCTAAGATACATAGTTATAAAATCAATGGGCTTTCTAGGAATGAAAGTATCTCATTATTGTACGGTAAAGATTTAATATTCACTTTTAACGTATCTGATATAGAAGGAATAGCATTCATTAAAGTTGCGCTTCTAGGAGCAAAGAATAAATGGTTTAACATTACACGCGCCTATAATGTTAATGATACAAAAATTACAATACGGACTGTTGATTTAATATCTGGGATTTGGTATGTTTATATATATGTCATTGATTCTGATGGCGCTATCACAAGTCTTATTGATGATTATGATATGGCACCTCAAGCGATAAGGATTATCCCAGATGTTATAAGCCCTTATACACCTTGGATTACTTTTTCAATAGGATTACTTTTAGGAATTGTTGCTAGCATAGGGATAATATATAAATATTTCAAGTCGAAATTCATAAAATCTGAAGAAATCAAGCCCAAAAAGACAAAAGAAACTACTAAAAAGTCTACAATTAAGAAAAAAGAAAAGCAAAAACAAGTTAAAGAAGAAATTGAGAAAGAAGAAACTAAAGAGTTGGAAGAAAAAGAGGAAAAAGAAAAAATTCCTAAGCGAAAAATAAAAAGGAAATTGTAATAAAAGAGAAATAGATATCTTTTTCTTTAATGTTAATTCCAATAATTCAATATTTATCCTAGAATATCATAAAGTTTGTATTGATATTTACCTAGGTTTCCCCCATAATTACCTGCTGTGATTCGATTTACGCCTGGGACTTTTACAGCTGCTTGAATCCCTAATTTCATTGCTTTCTTAATAGCCTCTTCAGTAGCCCCATCAAGTACAATTTCATAAACGCAATTATCTCCATCTCTTAATTCAGAATCTTCTACTTTAGTTTTCAATGTTGGACAATATGCTTGATTGGTAGAAGCCCGCATAAAATCATATTTTGAACCAACTTTAGATCCTGATGATACAATTCCTCCAGGAAAAGGAGTAATAACGTTCTCTATCTCTTTTATTGCCTCAATTGCTTTCTCAGCAGCTTCTAGGGTAGAATCGTGGTCTTTTCCAATTATTAAAAAATTACCCCCGGCTATTCCTTTCCCAACTTTGAATGAATCTTGTATTATAAATTCTCCACTCATAATAGGAATTTTCCAACTTGGAAACTGATAAGCCCCCTCAATTTTTTCTTGGAATCCATCACCAAAAAATTTTAAATTATTACCAGTTTTTATTTCAAATTCCTTGGAAGAATCAAGAGAATCACTTAAAGCATCAAAACATGCAGTTGTAGGACAAGTTAGAATACATTCACCAATTCGATGGGTTAAAACTAGACTCATCTCATCTTTTTTGTTTTTAAAAAACATTAAAACTACACCTGGACGGTTATCAGGGGTATTTTGCGAAGGTAAAAACATATCAATTCCAGCTTCAGCATCGCAGCCTATTGTTGATGTACCATAACCCGTTGCTTCCTGGGCAACTATGGTAGCCCATTTCTCATTTTTTGCTGTTACTACTATTCTTGTAAAAAATGCCCCAAAAGCTTCACAGAATGTATCTTCAATCTCAACACCATTTAATTCCATTTTCTTTATAACTCTTCTTATCTTTTTTTAATATAATTTTTAATTGAAGTATTAACTAATAGAGTTCTATTTAATATAAAAGTTTGAAAAAAAATTAAAAATATTGTAAAATTGTATGGATTATATTATTAATTTTAAAATTGAAATTATAAATCAAGTGATAAATAATGAGCGAAGATAAAATTTTACGTATTGGTATCCTTAAGAACGGGACAATAGGATCATCTTTATTACTTGCTTTTCTTATGGATGAAAGAGCGGAATCTAAGAGAATTAGTGTAAGAGAAGTCACCTCTGGTGCAAAAATGCATCCACCTGAAGAATGTTTAGAAACTATGAAAAAATTACTTGAATTTGAACCTGAATTAATATTAATGTCAAGTCCGAATGCTGCTTTACCAGGTCCAAAAGAAGCACGTACTTTAGCAGGCAATATTCCAACCATTATAATTTCTGATGCTCCAGCAAAAAAAGCTACTGAAGAAATTAAAGAAAAGAATATGGGTTATATTTTAGTGAATTGTGATAGTATGATAGGAGCACGTAGACCATTCCTCGATCCAATTGAAATGAGCATATATAATTCAGATTTATTAAAAGTTCTTGCGATTACTGGGGCATTACAAGTTATAGCAGAGGAATTGAATAAAGTTATCTTAGATATTTTAGAGGGAAAAATGCTGACTCTACCTCAAATATTTATTAACTCAACTATAGCAACTGAAGCTGCAAAATTCTCAAATCCTTATGCGAGAGCTAAAGCTATAGCCGCTTTTGAATTAGCAGCATCAGTATCCAATCTTACCGCAACCGCTTGCTTTAAACTACAAGAAAAATCCGAGTATATGCCTTTATTAGCCGCAGCACATGAGATGATGAGAACTGCAGCTTTAATGTGTGATGAAGCACGGGAACTTGAAAAATCCAATGACACTGTTATAAGAAGACCTCATCATACTAAACAGCATCTTTTAACAAAATTAGGATTATACGATAAAGAGCAATAATCAAATAATAAAATAATTTAAAGAATTTTATTTTTTATTTTTGATATTTTTTGTAAAATATTCAAAACTCAGAAGATTTTAAATAAAATTTTAAATTTTCAAACGTTTCTCCAGTTAATGCATTCATTACACTTGAGAAAACTTCAGGATCTTTACTTCGTGTAACAACCATTAAAACAGCTCCATTACTAACTTCTTTTACTAGAATCCAACAATTTTCAGATTCATAAACAACAGTTGACAAAGATAATGGTGAAAGGTCGGATACGTTTTGGAGTTCCATAATTTGCTGATAAATACTATAAATATTTGAATCTAAAGTCCCAATCTCAAATTTCATAAATTGAAGCGGTTTAGAATCAAACTTTCCAAAAGTAGATGAAATTAATAACCCATCAGGTTGATTAAATAAAAGATATTCTGATATTGTATTTACTTTCAATTCATCTAATAAATGCCTAATTTTCCCTAAGCGTTGCATTGAAAGAGTATTTTTTTGGATCTCATAATCTAAAATTTCAATTAGTCTATGCTGAGCACTTCCCTCTTTTACTGACACAGGAGTAAAGGAAATTTTTTCCATCAATTCTCCACTTGAATCTTTCGTTAGAATTTGGTAAAAATCATCTTCTTTTGACTCTTGTAAATCTACTTTATTTAATAACACATAAACTTGATCTATTTTAGGAGAAAATTCAAACAAAAAATTCAAAAAATTATCAAAAACATCTCGTACTTCTGGGTTCACAGAAGCAGAATCAACCATAAAAACAGCAGTAGCAACTTCTGAAAATATTAATTCGCGTCGTGATTCAGAGAAATAACGTTCTAAATACCGTTCTTGACCTCCAAGATCCCATATCGATAATTCTAAAATCCCTCTAAATATGAAATTTTCTCTTGAAACTCCTTTTGTTGGTTTTAGATTTAAAACTTTCATGAAATTATATCCTAAGCAAGTAGTTCTCATAAGTGATGTTTTACCCGCCCCAGCAGGTCCGAAGAGAAGTACCTTAATTTTTATTTCACCGTTGATTTTAATTGCTTTTATATAAATTTTATAATTTTATCTTTATTTAATTTTTTCTAATTATTAAAAAGAGAATTTAGTTTTTTAGTAATCTATTCCTATGACGATTAAATATAATTAAATATAATTTTTAATTAAAAAATTTTAAAAAATAATGAAGTATAAATGGATTTGATAAAAATATGGAAGATCCACTTCTGAAATATATAAGAAATGTACCAGATTGGCCCAAACCAGGAATACAATTTAAGGATATTACCACTTTATGTAAAGCTTATGAACCTTTTAAAGAATCGTGTGATAGAATCATAAATCATTACAAAGGTAAAGGTATTACTAAAGTAGCAGCAATCGAAGCCCGTGGATATGTATGGGGAGGCGTTATTGCTTATCATTTGGGTGCTGGTTTTGTATTAATGAGAAAACCTGGAAAATTACCTGCCGAGACAATTAGTGTAACTTACGATCTTGAATATGGTACTGATTCTATTGAAATGCATAAAGATGCCATTATAAAAGGTGATAAAGTCTTAGTTTTTGATGATTTATTAGCAACTGGGGGAACTGCTAAAGCGGCATGCCACTTAGTAGAAAAAGTTAATGGAGATGTTATAGGTGTAGCTTTTGTTATTGAACTTACTGGAAGTTTACATGGTAGAGATAAATTAAAAGGATATGATGTTCTCTCATTATTAGAAATCCCCATAGTAGAATGATATATACGTTTTGTTTAAATAAAAATTTTAATTTAAGAATATTATTTTTTTATATCCTTTCTATTTCAGGAGGGAAGTAGCCAAACGTGTTGAAAAATCTCTTCCTTACTTGTTTTATATCAAAAAGATGCGTCTGAGCTCCACTAGTTTCAACTACAAATGAACTAATTATTGCACCTAATCGACAAGAATCTAATATAGTCATATTTAACATTAAGCCCGTTAGTATTCCCGCACGATAACCATCTCCCGCCCCAGTTGTATCCAAAACCTTCGCAGGAGTAGCAATAGGGATATTATATTTAAAGATTTTTTTGTTTTCATCTTTATAAATCAATTCAGAGCCTCCAGATCCTCGTGTTATTATAATTGCTCTGACATATTCAAGAATCTTCTCTTCAGTTAACTCAGATTTCTCTTTTATTTGCATTATCTCATGGCTATTGCCGATTAAAATTTCTGATTTTTTGATTATATCTATTAAACGTTCTTTCTGGAAAAGTGGAGTTACTTGACCAGGATCAAATATAGAGGGTATTTTCAAATCATCTAATTGAATAGCAAAATTAGTCATAGCTTCGACACTTTGTGTTGAATTTATTGCATAAATAAACTCTTCCGGATTTGGAACTTTTTTTATTAAATTAATTTCCTTACACTTGTCTAAAGCACCTCCATGAAAAATGATCATTTGATTAGATTTAATATCATTAACTATATAACAAGCTGCAGTGAAAAGATCATCATATATATCAACTAGTAATTCTATATTTGAAAATTGGTTTATATGATCCTTATATCCTAATCTCTCGAAATCATCGCCTACTGAACCAAATAAAGATACTTTCGCAATATTCAAAAGCCCTAAGTTGTAAGCAATATTACCGGCTGTTCCCCCAAAAAATTGATGACGACTATCTGCAGTAACAGTACTTTGATATTCCCCTTTATCTTGATTTATAGATACCGCTTTAATAAAACTCTCTTTAAAACCCATTATATAATCAAAAGCCAATGACCCAAGAACAAGAACTTTGTTTTTTAGCATTAATTATAAAAATAAATTTTAGAAATATATTTTACACTAATCAATATTATGTTAAAACTTTATAGAATTTGGCAGCAGTGGGTAAGTTTTTTAACAAATAATTTATAAAATTTAAAATTTTATAATTTAAAAAAACTATATGTTGAATATTATGGTAAAAATAGGAATAATTGGCGGTTCGGGATTAGACAATCCGGAAATTTTAAAGGATGCAAAAGATATCGATGTTAATACATCATATGGAAAACCGTCTTCTCCTTTAAAATTAGGGAAAATTCATGATGTTGATGTAGTTCTTATTGCTAGACATGGAAGAGAGCATAAAATTCCTCCCACGCAAATAAATTATAGGGCTAACATACAAGCATTAAAAGATCAAGGGTGTTCTCATATCCTTGCAACTACAGCTTGTGGTAGCTTGAGAGAAAAAATAGACAGAGGTGATCTCGTTATTCTTGACCAATTTATAGACTTCACCCGACTTAGGAAAATATCTTTTTTTGAAGAATTTGCTCCAGGTGATATGAAACATACACCCATGGCTGATCCTTATTCAGAAGAGATAAGAAATATCCTTATTGAAACAGCGAAAGAACTTAATCTTAAATTCCATGAAAAAGGAACGGTAGTCACTATTGAAGGACCAAGATTTTCAACAAGGGCAGAATCAGAGATGTTTAGGATATGGGGTGCTGATGTGATAAATATGAGCATAGCTCCTGAAACAATTTTAGCAAATGAAGCAAGCATCCCATATGCTGCTGTAGCTATGTCTACGGATTATGATTGCTGGAAAGCTGATGAAGCTCCTGTTACTTGGGAAGAAATCTTAGAAATCTTTGCTAAAAATGTTGATAATGTTATTGCTTTATTGACTAATACGATAAAAAAATTAAAATAATCTTTCTATTTCTTCGTAGCTTCTTTTTTTTATTTGGCTCTATAAAAAAAAAGTACAAAAAGAATTAATACATTTTTTAGTCTAAATAGAAATTTTAAAAAAACTGATATTCTTTTTTAGAAATAATAAATTTTTAGAAATTTTTAAAAATCTTTTCATTACTAATGAAAATCACATTTTTAGGAAGCTGTAGAGAAATAGGTCGTTCTGGAATTCTAGTAGAGTCAAAAAATGGAACACAATGTATTTTGGATTACGGAATAGGATTCAATAGCGATGATAGATTACCCTATAAAACTGATATAAATAACCTAAAAGCAATAGCATTAACTCATAGCCATATTGATCATTCAGGTGCTTTACCTCTATTATATAAAACTACAAAGATTCCTTTCTTTACTAATCCCGTTTCTCTTGCTACAACTGAAGTTCTTATAAAAGATATGATAAGAATTTCAAAATACCCTTATCCCTTTGGATTTAGAGAATTAGATCTATTAAAACAAAATACATATTTTCTTAAAAATGGAACACGTCAAAAAATTGATGATAATTTTTATATTACATTTATTGATGCGGGTCATATTCCTGGAAGTGTATCTATTTTAATCGAGGTTGACAATAAAATTGTTTTATATTCAGGAGATATTAATACGCTTACAACAAATTTAATCAATCCAGCAAATTCTCAAGATGTTCCGAAATTGGATACGTTAATAATAGAATCAACATATGCTCTTAGAGAACACCCACCAAGACAGCAACTAGAGAAGGATTTAGTAGAAAGAATTAATCATATTACTAATAATGGTGGGAAAGTCTTAATTCCTGCTTTTGGAGTTGCACGCTCTCAAGAAGTCTTATTAATATTAGAAAAATATAACTATAGGGGTAAAATATTCATTGATGGCTTAGCAAGAAAAATGTCTAGGATTTACTTAGATTATCCAGATTTCATCAGAAACATAATATCGTTTAGAAAAGCTTTAAAAAAAGCCCACTTTGTGACCAGACCAAAAACAAGATCAATTGTAAAAAAATCTGAAGGTGTCATAATTGCACCTTCAGGTATGCTTAAGGGGGGTGCTGCAATTGAGTATATTGAGACTATTTTACAAGATCCTACCTCTGCAATCTATTTAGTAGGATATCAAGTAGAAGGAACTCCGGGGAGAGGCCTAATAGATAATGGAATTTTTGAATTCAAAGATTCAGGAAGAAAAAGGCATATTTCAAATGAATTAAGGATAAAAGCAACGTGTGATTATGATTATTTTGATTTTTCAAGCCATTCTGACAATGTGCATATTCATGATTATATAGCAAATTTGAATTTTCAAGAGCATTCCAATAATAATGTATTTTGTATTCATGGTGACAATAAATCAACAACTAAATTAGCAAGCGAGTTAACTAAAAAGGGATATAATTCAATAGCTCCTGAAATAGGAGAAGTATATCAAATTTAATACTATTAATCTAACTTTTTATGTGCTTTAATTGATTTTGAATAGCCAAATTACAATTTTCAAGAAAACTTTCAACTGTATCTACAGGAATTTTTGTTCCCGCCGCAGGAGGATGTCCCCCTCCTAATACATCTAAATTTAAATGTATACAAGCTTCTCTTATTGCTTCTGAAAGATTTACTCCTTTTTTTACAATTTTTTCGTGCGCTCTTCCTGATACTTTATAGACATTCTCATCTTTTCTTTTTGCTAAACCAAATATTGGTTTAGACTTATCGATCCCTTGAATATTCTGAAAAATCAATATCGATGTTATTGTTCCTATTATATTTTCAGGAATTACGTTTTCCCCAAAAAAGTATTGGATATATTCTTTTTGCTGGATTTTTTCTTTATTTTCAATCCAAAAAAGACTTTCATGTAAAAGTTTTCTATAGTTTTGTCTGACCTCCTTTGATTGCTTATAAATTTTTTTTCTATCTCCCATGGCAATCGCAATACCTAATGATGCATTATAAGTTCTACCACACGCATTAAGGAGATAAGAAAATTCTCTAGCATCATGAAGTTCAGAATGAGTTATTTCCTCTCTTAAGATATATCTATTGATTATTAATTTGTTAATTATATTACTTGGTTCTAGATCAAGTTTTAATGATGCATATTCAATTATTGCTGAGGAAATCTTTTGTTTTTCATCTTGATTTAATTCGTTTAAAGTTTTTACACTTCCTTCTGTATTCTCAATTAATATTCCTAATGTTTTTAAGAATACTAAAGTTTTAGCGGCATTATTAGTCAATCCTGGCAATTTAATTTCATTAGAATAAGCAATAGCTTCATTTATAGGTCTTAAGGCAGAAAAATTCAAGTCATTAACAACTTCTATTAATCCTGAATTTTTCGCATCTTCTAATATTAAGGAATTCAAACCTTGAAAAGATTTATTTGTATATTGATTTTGAATATCTCCAATTGCTCCTACAATAGCTATAGGAGAAAGATCTAAATTTTGGCTATTTAAGCATTTTGAAAAATAATAACATAATCCTGCTGCGGAAATCTCTTTACTTCCATCTATATCAAAAAAATAGGGATTAATATGCCAAGGACTTGTATTTCTATGAATTTCGTTAATTGAATCAATTTCTTCTTTATTAGATATATCTTGAGGAAGATGATGGTCCAGAATTAAAAAGGAAGTGAATTTTTTATTAATTATTAAGTTTTTTTGTAATTCTAAATATTGCCCACTTCCAAGGTCGCAAAAGAAAAGAAAACCATTATTATCTTTAATTTTATTAGAAAGACTCTGAATTTCGCTTTTTTCTAATTGTCTAAGCACAGTAATTTGAAATGGTAATCTTTCTCGATACAGAGCTTTTCCAAGGATAGCTCCTGAACTTAAACCATCAGCATCTAAATGAGTATAAATATGAATTGGAGAATCTATATCTTTTATATTATCTAAGAAAAAAGTTTTAGCTTTCGCAAGATCTTTATTTAGCTTACTTAATTTTTCTTCGGCGTTTTTCATATTATAGAGAGTTTGATTATCATATATTCAAAATTAAAAATATATTATAATTATATATCAAATTAATATTAAATACTCAATTAAAAAAAGAAATTTTAATAAGGTGAAAATAAGTGCATCATATAAAAATAAATGAACTTGCAAGGAATATCGTTGATAAAATAATAGATCATAACGAAATCTATAAGGCTGAAATTCACAAATTAGATAATGATGCCATAATTCTAGACATGTCAAATTCTTCTTGGTTAGGAGGTAAATTAGTTGGAGAAATTTGTATGGGGGGTTTAGGTACCGTAGATTTTTCATATTACGACTTAGATGGACAAATTATACCAAGTGTTAATGTTTATACTTCAGATCCCATAATTGCTTGCATGGCTTCTCAATTAGCTGGTTGGAATATTAAATTAAAAAAAGAAGTAGAAAAAGAGGGAGTAAAAAAGAAGAAAGTTATTTTTCAATCACTGGGTTCAGGACCAGCTCGAGCTAAAAGTAAAGTTGAAAAATTATTTGAAGAAATTAATTATACAGATAATTCCGATTGTGCAATCATCGTTTTTGAGACTCCAAGATTACCGAATGAAGAAGTTATGGAAATTGTAGCAAATAAATGTGGAATAGAAGTGAAGAATACATACGCAATTTGTGCTCCAACTGCCTGTCTTATAGGATCAATCCAAGTAGCTGCAAGAATTGTTGAAACAGGTATTCATAAATTACATGAAATCAATTTTCCAATTGAAGTAATCCATGATGGTTTTGGAACAACTACTATTGCACCAATTGCTAAAGATGATCTTGGTGCTATGGGACGTACTAATGACTCAATAATTGCTGGGGGAATAACTTATTATACAATAAATGTCGAGAAAGAAAAAGAAGCAGAATTATTTGAAATCGTTAATAAGGCACCAGCAAACACTTCTTCTAGTTATGGAAAACCTTTCATTGACACATTTAAAGCAGCAGATTATAATTTCTATGATATTGATCCAGGATTATTTGCACCAGCAATCTATACGATCACAAATATTAAGACAGGTAAAAGTATAACAGTAGGGAATGCAAATCATGAATTATTAAAACAATCCTATGGATTAATTTAAAAAAAACAAGATTAAAATTGGGATATTTTTTATAAATTTATTTTTTTATATTAATATAATAGAAATATCTAGATATTTGATAATTCTTCTTGATATTTTAGAATTTCATCTATAGAAATATCTCTATCAAAATTAATTTTATTATGTATTCCTAAATAAGCACATGCGAGTTTAGCAGCTGCGGCAACTTCTGCTTTTTTTAGTGTTACTGAATATTCATCTTGTTGTAACTGATCATCCTGATAAGCGATTTCATTATATTTTCTATCATGAAAGCGACTTGCTCTTTCACTTTTCATTTTATATAAAAGAGATGCCATTTTATCAGCTACTTTAAAAGGTAATTGGTTCTTCACTATTAGACGAATTATATTGTTTACGTCAAAATAATTTAATGTATCATATTTTCCACGGAGAAAACTTTTTAGATTTTCACTATTTCTTTCACACTCTATCTCTGTCCAATCATGGATCGCTAGTTTTCTTCTGAAAAATATAACTTCCCAATCAATATTAAGTTCTTTTAAAAATTCCAACAATTTATTTTCATTAGGCTTTCTAGATTCAATTATAATATAGAGTTGGAGCCCATAATATTTATGCTCTTGTTGAAGGAAAAATCCTCTTTGTTGCATAGATGCCAGAATTAATAACTTTATTGAGTAGATATTTTCAGACACATTTTTTTTGCTACAATTCAAATATATAACATTACCCTCTTCGCTAATATACTCACAATCTAAAAATCCTAAAATACTCTCTTTATTTTCTTTAATAAATTCATTTAACCCATTAAGGGTAGGCTTAACATCGAATCTAATTAAATCATTCTCTCCAATGGTAACATAATCTGTATAAGTACTCCCAATAGCTAATTTTATCGCATTTAATTTCAGGTCTTTTTCTGATCCAAACACTTTCTGTAAAGCTTCATTTATAGGGAATATTTCTTCCTCTAAGATTTTCAAATCAGCAATAGAAATCTCATATGGTTCTGGATCACTTAATATTTTATTCAACACAGGAGCTTCAGAAGCATCTACTTCAATTTCATAAGATTTGGCTAAATCTTTTCGAATAACACAAACAGATCTTTTTTTTTTATTATATATCGAAAGAGATGTATGGTCATCAATAACTGCTCTAAACTTTTCAATGAACTTACTTTCAGTATTTTCTGAACCTACTCTTCTACGTCGAATATTAAATCAACTAATTATTTTTATAATTTTACTATTAGTTAATTTATTTATAATATTTTTATCTTAAATTCTTATCTAATAATAAATATTAATACCTTTATTATATTAGTTTGAAAAAATAAAATCTTAAAAGAATTAATTTCTTTTTCTATTTCGTTTAATATATCTATTAAAACACTGAAAAATTAGTAATTTTTCATTAAAATTCTGATTCTAAGAAATAATCGTTATTTTTCTTTATATATACTATAGTTGATCCAAAATTATTACGAACAGTATATCTATCTCCTTGCACATCTAAAATTTCAATCGAATAAGATAATCTTCGCTTTTTCAAAATATCTATAATTATCATTTTTTCTTCTACTGGGTCCATAAATAGGAGATATTATTTATATCAAAAAAATTTTATTAATTAAGCTAATAAGTTGATGGTTCAAAAAAATTGTAAATCTAACGAAACCTCCAAGAAAGCTGAATTTCAAAAACATAAATAACTCATTATTCTATTATTCTTACATATAATACAATATTAAAGTCGCTTGAAGAAATTCAACGACTTTTCTTCAATTTCTACCTGTTACTTATAATTAAATGAAAATGATAAAAAGATGGGAGATAAATTGATAACTATAGATAATTTTTACCTTAAATTGAATATCCTTCATTAAATGAATTATAACATATAACATCGTAATAATCCATTGTTTTAAGATTTCTACTTCTTATTAAAAATTTGATTTTTTTTTATTAAAAGAAATAACTTAAAAGGAATTATTGATTTTTGTTGTTAAATCAATTAAATATTCAAATACTTATCTAGATAAAATAACAAATACTTAACTAAATTTTTAGGGACGTCCGCCTTGGCAAAACAAATGCTCGATATTGGATTTTTTACAAGCATGTACTCACAACTCAACGGAACAGCTATTGCTTGTAGAAACCTAGCCGAAGCAATCGCAAAATATACTGACCATACTGTTCATGTGTATGCCCCTGGTATTCAAAAACCAAAAAATGGACCTAAAAATCTATGTCTTCATAATTTTTTTGGAGCAAAAATTTCACCTAAAACTGGTTTTGTTCTGAGTTTACCGTTACATAAATACTTCTTCTGTCAACATGATTATCTGGATATCGCCCATATTCACACACATGCCAGTTTTGGTTCAATGGCGATAAATTGGGCAAAATATATTGGAATTCCAATGTGTGGTACTCATAATTCTCCACTTTCATACTATACTTCCCAATATATTCCTATTGTAGGGAAATTGTTGTCGAGGATGGATTGGGTGTGGCGATATGAAAGACATGTTTTAGACAAATATGATCTTGTTTCAGTTCCAACTATGTCTAAAAAAGATTTATT
The DNA here is from genome assembly GCA_016840085.1 of Promethearchaeota archaeon. Taxonomy (GTDB): domain Archaea; phylum Asgardarchaeota; class Lokiarchaeia; order Sigyniarchaeales; family SOKP01; genus Loki-b32. Next base: position 123,913 of record JAEOTA010000018.1, on the reverse strand, counting down.
AAGAAAACAGAGATTCAAAGAACCCATTATTTGCTTATCCAATGGCATATCAGATTTATATTATACAGACATAAAGGAAAATGGTATAAGAGATAAGTACGACTTAGATAGTAATAAAATTATGCTTTACGCTTCAAGACTTTCTCCTGAGAAACATCAATTAAACATTATAAAAACGTTCAAGAAAATCCATAAAGAGGTACCAGATTCACATTTAGTTCTTGTAGGAAGCGATGGCCCATCAACATCACATATTCTAAAATTAATTAAAAAGAAGCAGTATAGAGATTATGTTTCCTATTTGGGTAGAGTACCTTTTACAGATTTATTAAAATTGTATAATACCGCTGATCTCTCTTGCCTTTGGTCTTGGATAGAGGCTGAGGGATTAGTTCTTTTAGAAAGCATGGCACAAGGCACTCCATGCGTGGGTGCAAATAGTTGTGGCATTTCAGACGTAATTAAACATGGAAAAACTGGCTATTTAGCAAATAATTTGGATGAGTTTAAAGAGAACACTGTAAGACTTTTTAAAGATGATGATCTTCGAATGGAAATGGGAAATAATGCACAAAAAATGGCTGAGAATTATAGAATAAGTAATATTGCGAAAATTTGGATAAAAATATATAAATTTCTGATTAATGAACTTTACCCGCTTAGATATTACAAAAAGGAAAGGAAAGAAAGAGTAAATTTGGTTAAGGAATTCATTCAAAAATTACCTATTGTTAGTTTCTAATTTTTGTTTTGCGATTTATTAGAAATTAAATCGTTCTCTAATCTCGTTTAGGTTATTTCTACAATTTTCACATAACTTATAGGATTTCTGATCAATTTCTTCAACCTCTTTGGAAAATCTCATAACACAAGAATTATTTTGACAATGGTTCGGACCAAGAATTAAATGACCGATTTCATGTGTAATTTCTTTAATTATCCTCTGTTCAAATAAATTTTGGTCTTCAATCCTGTTATAGAACGTTTCCTTTAGTGTTAATGTCGATACTATACAACACTGATGTTGTAGTTGAGCTTCTCCAAATAAAAAAATAATTTTATCATCTTTACTTGAAAATATTGGAAGCTCAGTAATAACGCATATCATATCAAGATCCTCTTCTTTTTTCTTTTCTATGAGAATCTTATAAAATTTATTTGTAGGATGTAATTTTAATTTTTTATTATTTTTTCTTTTTTCTTTAAATTCTTTTTTTATACCTTTAAAAAAAAGCACTTTAGAAAAGGTGTATTCCCCTAAATTTCTAACACTATAGAAGAACGAATTAAAAATTTGATCCAAATACAACTTAATTTTTTCAAAAAGATTATTGCTAAAATCCCCTGTATATAAAACTCCTGCATGACAAGGAAATATTTTTTGACTTGGAGTTTCTTTAATTAATTCAAAATCAGCAGCATGATATATTCCTATCCTAAAAACAAACTTTCTTGCTTTTTCTTTAAATCTTAATTTTGATAATTTTTTAATATATTTAGATAATTTTTGTTCAGATTTCCGAAATTTCTTCATTATAAGAATAATTGGATTTGAATTAATTCTATTTCATTAAATATAAAACTATTATGAAATATTTAATTTCATAATTATTAGGTATTTAAATCAGTAATAATATTATAAAATAAATTAATTTATTTACATTATTAATTAAATTCAAGAGTATGGCAGAGAATTCTGAAAGTTCAGAGGATATAGAGTTAAAGACAGAAAGAATTAAAGATTCTTATGAGGAAAATAAATCAGATGACAAAGTTATTCAAAAAGATTTTATTCCTCATTTCTTTCCGACTTATAGAATTAAAAGGAAGTTATATCCCTTTCCTATAGTAGTTGTTGTGGTAATAGCGGGTATTTTAGCTTATTTAACTTATATAGAAGCAGGGGTACAAATTGATGGTGGATATTTTTCTGAAAGTGAACTTGGTGCCGTTGGTGGACTTCTAAACGGTTTAATTTATACAACTATAGCAGCATTTACAGCATTTATTATAATCTTTTTAATAAAGAGAAAAGGAATAGGCATCTTAATGTATATTTTTGGAGTGGGTTTTGGGTTAGTAGCCTTTTTCCAAACTTGGTTTTTTGGTGAAATTATATTGTATTTAATTTTTTATAATAATGCTAATTTGTTTTATTTATTAGATATTGAATTAATTTTCTTTACAGCTATTTTCACTATTGTTATGATTTATAGGTATTTTACTTCAAAATCAATTAACACTAAAAATTTTATCGTATTATATATAGGATTATTAATTGGAGCATCCATGGGTGTGTTAATGCCCCTCTGGACTACATTAGCTATCTTAATTGGGATTTCATGTTGGGATATTTTTGCTGTGTTTTATAAACATGGACCTATTAAGCAATTAATTGATATTGCGTCGCAATCAAATGATGAAGAGGTATTATCGGGAGAGGAAATAAAAGGAAAAATTAAAAGTGGTGAATATGCCTATGATACCTCTAAATTAGAGATTGGAATTGGAGATTTGGCTTTTTATAGCATGCTTACTTCTAGTGCACTAGTTCAGACAAATAATTTACTCGTTATGGTTTTAACTTCAATTGCTATAATTATTGGGACAGGAATAACGATTACAGGATTGAAACGTAATAAAATTTTACCTGGTTTGCCTATTTCTATCTTTCTTGGTATTGGAACGATGTTATTATCTTGGTATTTATTCTCAATATTATGAATTTAAAACTTTAAAGTTTAATTTATATTTAATTTATTAAATAACAAACTTCTAAAAATAATATAGATAAGAAAAACAGTTGAATATTATGGCTGATATAAGTTATATCAAAAAAATCGCAGTAGTAGGAGCTGGAACAATGGGACGCGAAATTGCTCAGGTTGCACTTATGGCGGGTTTTGAGAAGGTTTTTTTATATAGTAGATCGATAGAAACAATTACTAAAGCAAAAAATTTTATTGAAAATGGTTTAAAAAAACTTAAATCAAAAGGTGCTCTTGATGAGGGAGTTACTCCAGAGTTACTAATGAAAAATCTCATTTTAAATAGGGATATAGAAAAAACTGTTGAGAATGCTGATTTCGTAATCGAATCTGTTCCAGAAAATATGAATCTCAAACAAGAGATTTTTAAAAAATTAGGGAACTTCGCTCCTAAGCATGCTATTCTAGCAACTAATACATCAACCATGAGTATAACAAAGATAGCAGAGGCTTCTGGAAGAGCAGATAAGGTTATTGGTATGCATTTTCTTACCCCTATCGTAGTTCTTAGATTGATTGAAGTTATTAAAGGGGCTCATACTTCCCAAGAAACATTTGATACTAGTATTACACTAGGTAAGAAATTTCCGGCGTTAAAAGGTAAAAGATACATAGCAAAAATTGAAAAAGAGAGTCCTGGATTCATAGTTAATAGATTAACTATAGGTACTAGTTTATATCTAAATTGGCTTCTTGATATGGCTATGGAAAAAGGCATTCCGGTAGAAACTATTGATAATGACGTTGTCTCTTATCCCGCTATAGGACCATTTGCAAAATGGGATTATTTCGGTATTGATGTAGTATGTGATACTCATAATTATTTCGCTAAAGAATTATCTCCTGAATTTACTCCAGGAAAAACTCTTAGAACTTTATTAAAAGAGGAAAAATTAGGAAAAAAGACAGGAAAAGGACTTTATGAGTGGAAAGAAGGTAAACACATCATTAATAGCGACGAAAAAGCAAATCTTTTCAACTTAGAATTATATTATGCAATTCAATTAAATGAAGGTTGTAAACTTTTGGAGGAAGGCATTGTTAGTGGTTATAAAGTAATAGACGATTCTATGATAGCTGGGATGGATATGCCTGGACCATTTGGAGCAGGGAAGAGAAATTATAAGGAATGGACAAAACTATTAGATGATTTTGCACATAGATCAGGTTTAGAATATTTAAAACCTTGTAATTTAATGAAATCTGGTGCGTTTATTAATATGAAAGAATAATAATAAATTTTAAGTATTTTAAGTCAATTTATACCCAAAATTCTAGTTTTAATTGTGTTAATGATTCAGGAATCTCTCTAATTTTATTTTCTCCTAAATCTAATAATTCTAATGCATGCAATTCTTTAAGATAATCAGGAACAAATCTAATATCATTTTGGAATAAATCTAAATGCTTTAATGATTTTAAGCTTTTAATGCATTCTGGAATAATTTGAATATTTTGACCTCGTAATATAAGTTCTTCAAGGTGCTTCAATCTGCATATCTGGATTGGTATTAAATTAATTTGAAAACTGTGGTAACCATATAAATATATTCCAATGATATGCCCATCTAAATCAACTTTATAACTACACGTATATAATCTAGGTAATTTGTTTTTTGTTAATTTTCTTAATTTCATACCAGTCAGAATCTCTAATAATCCCAAAACAAATGCGTCATTCGAATGAACTCCTTCGTTAATATATTTTTTAATGAGGTTTTGTTTAATAAGTAAAAATAACGAGTTGGGAAATTCCCTCAATTTAAAATTATTTGTGATACTCATTTTTTCTAATGATATTAATTTATCCCATCTTAAATCTGGAAATTTAGTGAATCTATTCCAATCTAAGAAGAGATACTTAAGGTTTGATAGAAGTTCAATTGATTTTGGTAGTGTAGTTAAATTATTATCCCATAAATTTAAATACTGTAATTTTGAAACAGAACCAATGGAGTCAGGAATCTTTTTTAATTTTTGTCCTGCAAAATCTAAAGCTGTAACATGATTTTTGCTTATTATTGGTTTAGAAAAATTAATATCCGAATTTCTATTTATCATACTTTCTATTTCTAACATAAATTTTGATTCTTCAAGAACAACTTGATATGATTTTGCTAATTTGTTAAATAATTCCTTTTTCAACTCATAAGAATATTGATTATTTGGGTATTCTAAAAGATCTAAAAAGATCTTTAATACAATAATGGATCTGTCATTGTGAATCATATAACGTAATGGTATTAAGCTAAATTTGGGGAACTCACGTAAAATGTAGCGAGCAGCAGTGCTTCTTACTAAAGGACTTTCATCTGAAATTAAACAATTTTCAAGAATTTTAAAAGTATTTTCATTTTTAGGAGCCATTTTTGTAAATGTTTCAAGGAATTTGGCTCTAATTCTATCAGAATCACAGTTTTCAATAAATGTGCTAAATATTGAGTGAGCTTCTTCTTTACTCATTAAATTATCTGTAAAATACTGCTCGATTTCTTCTGGTGTTGATGAAACATTCAAAATTAATTAAACTGAAATCAGATATGTATTAGAATTAATAAACTGGAAATTAAATAAATATTTAATTGTAATAAGGATTAATTTATAGTATTTTTAACTTTTTGTCAATTCTTATCGAGAAAATGTTATTTTATCAAAAAACTTATATTGTATTTAATATACAAAATTCAAAATCATTAATAAGAGACTATTAAAATGTCATTTATAGCGGGATTAAAAAATCTATTTAAAAAACCCATTTTTGCTATTATAATAATATTATTTATCACAGCCTGGTTTCTGCTATTAATTGGATATGCGTATATTCCCGCTTATGGGTATAACTTCTTTATTTTACAATTTATTGGTGTTTTAGGGTTTTTTGCTTTTCTATTGTTAATAATTTCATTCCTAAGACCCATTGATAAATTAAGTAATGTGATAATTCTTATTTTATTTTTATTATCATTAACAATAATTTTCGTATTCGAAAATATAATGAAAACGGAGTTTTTTAGGAATTTTTTCTTAATATCAAACCAAATACTAACTGCTGGCTTTGCCTTTAAATTGTGCATTGATTCCTCTACTAAAATTGATGATTATTTGTATAATAAAAAAAAATCGAGAAAAATTACACGACCACTAGAATTTGTAGTTTTTGGTATTTTTGGATTATTAGCTTTTTGGTATTTTTGGAAATTTTTCCAAACTATGCCCTCCCCTATTGATACTGTAAGTGCTAATATATTCCGCACAATGTTTTTTGTTGATCTAATTCTATTGGCTTTTGTTTTAATAAGACTGCTATTTGTTCAAAAACTAGCAGCTTTCATCCCTTTATTTTACATATTAACCTTTCTGTATATCCTGTTCATAATTATTGACACTATTGCCGAACTATTATTTCCAATTACTCCATCATATGCTTGGATTTCATTTTTAATCGACTTATTCCTTTTTCTCTTTATTGTTGGCTCCATATTCGATAAAGTACAATATTTAAAAAGCAAACTTATAATATTTAGAGCAGATACAATAGCATTATTTGTTATAATAATGAAATTATATGCTCAATTAACAAAAATCATACCAATTATTACAGGATCTCCTACTCCTACTGAAGTTATTATAAACCTTCATCTTTGGTTATTAGGTATATTTTTAATTTGTACATTATTATTTGGGCTCTACGCTATTTTCTTCCATAAAGAAGGGAAAAAATCGAAATAAACTTCTTTAATAACACTTTTTTTATATTACTTTTAATAATACAAGGAATTTAATTATTTGAATACTTATTAATATCTAATTAAGATGTCTGAAACAAATACATCTCCTAAATCTGGATTTGAAAAAATAATCGATTATTTTAATAATCATCTTGAAATTAATCATCCTATTGCTATAGCAAAAATAGTGGAAGACACAGGTTTTTCTTGGAGTTTTATTAAAAAAACTTTAGCTAAGATAAATGAAGAATACGAGGGTTTTAATTTTGAAAAATCAGGAAATACTTGGATTTCTTGGAAAGATCGAGACCACTTAATTAAAAAACTGGATGATACCTGTTCTCGTTTTTTAGAGGACTCTGATGAGGAGAGTTAATCTCTTATAATTAACTTCTCTCTCGTAATACGGTCATTTCATATTTCTCGATTTCTTTAATCCAAGAATATCCTACTGGAACATCATTTTTTAAACAAAAAAAGTCCCATACAGCACCAAATGGAAGTGTTTTTAATTCTTCTAAAAAGGCAAGTCTTTGAAAATATTGTCCATTCTCTTCATACTCTCTTAACATATCCCATGGTTGAAGCAGAGCATATAATAGGCTTTTTTGAACTGCTCGTGTGCCGATCACCCAGGCACTAATACGATTAATTGATGCGTCAAAATAATCTAATGCTATATGTATTTTATCCATAGCCTGACTTTTTACTATTTCTTCAGCTAGTTGAATTAGATCATCACTCAAAATTACAACATGATCGCTGTCCCATCTTACACCACGGCTTATATGAAGCATTAATTCTGGGATAAATGGGAGAATTGCAGATATTTTATCTCCTACAGATTCAGTGGGATGAAAATGTCCCGTATCAAGAGTTAACATTTTTTGGTTGGCGATAGCATAACATAAATAGAATTCATTGCTTCCAACTACAAACGCTTCACTACCAATGCCAAAAAGCTTGCCCTCAAGAGAATCTTTCATTATAGAAGAAGGATATTTATCTCTTAGAATCTCATCTAAAGAGTCTTTTAATAATTCTCTATATCCCTTTCTATCGATAGGGATGTCTTTTAAACCGTCAGGTATCCAGATATTATGAATACAAGGGCTTTTTAATTGTCTTCCAATTTCAGCACTTATTTCTCGACATCTACAAACATGTTCCATCCAGAATTGACGAATTTCTTTTACTTTACTACTCAAAGTAAATCCATCATCGGCTTTCGGATGCGAAAAGAGAGTACTATTAAGATCTAATTTTACTTCTTTTTCATCAGCCCAGTCAATCCAAGAGTGAAAATACTCAATCTTATATTGATTACGATCAACAAATTTTCCTCCAAAATCACCATGAAAAGAATGTAAGTTTATGCGATGATTCCCTGGAATTAAAGAAAGTGCTTTTTCTAAGTCTAACTTAAGTTCTTGTATATTTCTTGCTTTTCCGAAATAATTTCCTGTAGCTATAATTCCTCCTCCGGTTAGTTCTGCATTAGGTCTTTCAAAACCTCCAACATCATCACCCTGCCAAGCATGAATTGAGATTGGAATTTCCTTTAGGTGTTCCAATATTTTTTCTGTATTAATTCCAAGATTTTCATACTTTTTAGAAGCTAGATCATACGCTTCCTTTATTTCTTTATTCATTTTTAACTATATAATTTATTTGATTTTTTTGAATATAATGAAAAAAGCAATTATCTTATATTTTTAGTCTGTTAAAAGGAAAGTTTAAACTTTATATTTTGTGTTCTATTATTTCTATTATAGTGTGAAGTTTCACACAAACAGAAATAATGAAGTATGTGTTATAATTAAATGAAAGTCGAAAAATCAAGTCAAGATCTCGAAAATGAGGTAATATATGCTGGACTATGCATTCATTGTGGAAGTTGTAATGCCTTTTGCCCACATATGGATTTTAACCAAGAAACGGGAGAAGCTTTTGTTGTAGATGAATGTGCTGAAACGATAGGTTTATGTTATAATGCGTGTCCAAGGAGTTTTTTACGAATATCAGAAATGGAACAAAAATTATATGGTAAAACACGTGTTGATTTAGGTGTTGGCGTTTACAATGATATAATTCAAGTTAAATCAAGTAATAAGAATGATATCTTGTATAATCTTGTAGTTGCTGCATTTGATGCGGGTATTGTAAAACATATGGTTTTAAGTGAACCTAAAAGCAAAAAACCTCCAGTTGCTTTCCCAGTTGTAGTTGATAATGTTAAAGATGCGAAAAAATACATCCCAAAGAAGACAATGGATAATGCAGGACCATTAATTACTGGTATAGGACAGGCTTACAAAGATTATAAACGTGATATTGGAATCATAGGTAATCCATGTCATCTCCAAGGTCTTGCGAAAATTCTTACTTCAGACTTTAACACGGGAGCTGAGCGAACAAGCCTAAAGATTGCGTTTGCCTGCTCTTCAGGTGGTATGACAGGATGCAAATATTGTACTGACTTTTCTGGAGAATTTTCAGACATATCTTACTCCCCCTGGGGCGCTCCAAAAGGATCTGGGGAAGCTTTTCTTATTATTAGAACAGATATAGGGCAAAAAGTTGTTGATACTGCGCTTAAGAAGAAATTGCTTGAAATCACTGATCCAAATCCAGATTTATCTGAGATGAAAAAATTCCTAAATAAAAAGCGAAAGAAAAATTTTTTAACTCTTCTTGGGAAAGATTTAATAACAGCTAAGTATCTTAATTTTAATGTTGATGAATTAAAAGATATACTTGAAGAGTAATAGAAATAATAAATACTATTTTTACTAATATTTTTTTTATATTTATTTTAATTAAATCTTAGTTGATTTTCGTCACAACTAAATTTAAATCATTATATATATCCCCGTTTTTTCAAAATAGAGCTTGTTAATGTTGTAAAAACTGCATTATTATTTTCACCACTCTTGGAAGATGTTTCAAAAAAATAATCTAAATTATATTTTTCTTTAAACTCTTCGGCTTGTTCATAGTCAACACTCCTTCTAACATCTACTAAATCAAGTTTTTCTCCAACTAAAATAATTACGGGATTATCAGCATTATTACTTACAATATCATACCATTCAATCAAGTTATCAAAGCTACTTCGCCGGGTTATATCATAACATAATAAACAACCAGTAGCACCTCTTGAATAATTAGGTAAAAAGAGTCTAAACCGTCGTTCTCCTGCAAAATCCCATATTTGAAGTCGCACTGTAATCCTCTCATTAACTTGGATCTCTTCTACCGCTAGATCTGTTCCTATTGTAATCTTTTGCGGAATGAATTGACCCGTTGTCAATCTCTGAACCATAGTGCTTTTACCAATTCCGCCATCACCTACAACGACGACTTTGAATAATAGCTTTTGCTGAGCCATAATCAAGATCCAAATTTAATCTAAACACTATTATTATTAATATTAAACTTGATTTAATTAAATTTTATTCAATTTTCAAATCTTCTTCTATTTTGTTATTCAATGTTTTAAGGTTTTCAATTACTTTTATTTGAATGGTTCTTGGTAAGGACTCAAGAATCTCATGTAGTTTTTCTATATTAATATTGTTAATAAATCTATAATTAAAAATTAGAAAAATAATTGTTAATACAGGTGAAATAATAAGGAAACCGTAGAAACTTAATGGTAAGGTTATTGGATTTGACCCTTGGCTTCTTGTTCCTGGTAAATTAAGCTCTAATCTCAAAGGGAAATTATTTTGTATAAGTATCATAGATATCAAATTTATAAGATTTAAAACAACAAATACCGAAAAATTAACAATAGAAATTATTATAAACTCTTTCATTTTTAAGAAAGATATGACTTTGCTTAAATCATGAGAAAAAGCTTTCTCACTCTCTTGAGAAGATTTTAGATCATTTGATCTGGTAGTTATCTCTATTTTAGAATATTTCCAAAAATCAAGAAAAATCCAAAAAAATCCAAAAGTATATGAGAAAATAAATAAAATCGTAAAGTACGGAATATATTCTGTAATCAAATGTGGATGATATAAAGACTCACTCCCCATCCAAAATATTAAGAGCAATTGGATTAAAGCTGAAAAAAATAATCGATTCGCATGTTTTTTTTCTAATCCTAAAGGATTGTAAATAATAGGACTATTATCAAATTCAGTTCTCCATTTATTTGTGTTAATTACTCTAAAAAATAATGAAAATGAAAATGTAATTAAAGGAAATAACAATAAAAAAATATTGTCCCATACTTGAGTTAATACTAATACAAAAAGGAAGCTGAATAAAATGAAGTCTCTTATTAAGCTCTCATTTATTATATCTATAAAAGATAAGAAATAATTCTTATTATTTTTATCATCATTCATTTTTTTATAAAAATAAGCTTAATAATTAAACTTTTATGATTATTGATATTGATTTTTCAGTATTAATCTTAAATAAAGGATTACATTTAACCCTAAAAATTTAATTTAATCATTAATTTATATTAATGATTTACACATTAATGCTATTAAAAGAGTGTAGTAAAAATGAATGAAGAACACAAGATATTGAAAAAAACTCCACTTTATGAGGAACATATAAAACTTGGCGCAAGAATGGTTGAGTTTGCTAACTTTTTTATGCCAGTACAATACGAGAGTATCATAAAGGAGCATAACGCAGTTAGATCTAAAGCTGGAGTGTTTGATATCTCACATATGGGAGAATTTATTCTAAAAGGTAGAGATATTATCCCTTTTCTTCAATATATAATGATAAATGATTTGAATTTATTAGAGAAATCAAAAGGGCAATATTCTTGTATGTGCTATGAGAATGGTACAGTTGTTGATGACTTAGTTTACTATGAGGAAAATGAAGACTTTTTTAGAATGATTGTGAATGCTGTTAATATTGAAAAGGATCAGCAATGGTTAAATAAACATATTAAGAATCAAGATGTAAAGATATCAAACCTTTCAAATGAACGATCTAGGTTAGCCTTTCAGGGTCCAGAAAGCGATACTCTCTTACAACCATTAGTAGATGTTGATTTAGCAAAGATAAATAGATTCTATTTTGCACATTGTAAGTTAAATAACATACCTATTTTTATTACAAGAACAGGATACACAGGGGAACGTGGGTTTGAACTTTCACTTGAGAATAAATATGCTGTGAAAATCTGGAACATTTTAATAGAAATAGGTGCAACTCCTGCTGGATTAGGTGCAAGAGACTCCTTGAGATTAGAGGCATGTTATTCATTATATGGTCATGAGATTAGTGATTCAATTACTCCTATTGAAGCTGGGCTTAATTGGTTAGCCAAACCAAAAGAAGCAATAGATTATCTTGGTAAAGAAGTATTAATGAAACAGAAATCAGAAGGAACAGAAAGAACATTAGTTGGACTAAACTTAATAGATAAGGGTATTATAAGAGAAAACTATAAAATTTTTAAAGATGAAAATGAAATTGGGTATGTAACTTCTGGTGGTTATTCACCAACTCTAGAGAAGACTATTGGTTTAGGTCTAATAAAAACTCAATATAAGGAAGTTGGTACAGAATTGGAAATTGAAATTAGAAACAAACTTTTAAGAGGAATCATCGTACAAACGCCTTTTTATAGAAATGTGTAAGGACAAATAATTAAAGTTTTAGAAAATAAGTGAAAATTATGGATTACAAATTACCTAATGATATAAATTATACCTCTACTCACGAATGGATAAAAATCAAAGATAATATTGGTACAGTAGGGATTACTGACTATGCACAACATCAACTAGGAGATATTGTTTTCATTGAGCTCCCTGATGTTGGTATGGTATTTGAAAAGGGCAGTAACACTGCAGAAATTGAGTCTGTAAAAGCTGTAGGTGATGTTTTAATGCCACTGTCAGGAGAAATTATTGAAACCAATGAAAACCTTACCAATAACCCAGAATTAATAAATAAATCTCCATATGAAGATGGTTGGATAATAAAAATAAAAGTTAATCATAATGATGAAATAGGAGATCTTCTGTCACTCGAACAATATAAAGAATTGATCGAACAAGAGGATCATTAATGTTTTTTTTCTTCTTTTTTAAATTAACTACTCATAATTTTTATGTTTGAGGTGTCTTGGATGGATTTTGTACCTCATGATGATTTAAGTGTAAAAGAAATGTTAAAAATAATAGGTGTTAGTAAATTAGATGATTTATTTCACGACATTCCAAAAGATTTGCATTTGGAAAAGTTAGATTTACCTTCATCTCTTTCAGAACCAGATCTTTTACGAAAATTAGAAGAAATAGCAAATAAAAATAAATTATATTCAAGTGCTTTTTTAGGAGCAGGATGTTATTATCATTATATTCCTTCATTAGTAGATTTTGTTATTTCTAGATCGGAATTTTATACATCTTATACACCATATCAAGCTGAAGCAAGTCAGGGATATTTACAAGCTATTTATGAATATCAAACAATTATTTCACGACTTACTCAAATGGATGTAGCCAATGCAAGTATGTATGATGGATCCACGGCTCTTGCAGAAGCTGCAATTATGGCTACAATCATTACTAACAAAAAATCTATAATGATGCTTGAAGGAATTCACCCAGAATATTTAGAGGTTGTAAAAACATATTGTTGGGGTCAAAATATTTTAATAAAATCAGCAACAGAAGATAATCTATTAAATAAATTAGATAATGATGATGCAGCAGTACTATTTCAAAATCCTAATTTTTTCGGAGATATTAATGATATTTCACAGTTAGCAAAGGATGTAAAGCAAAAGTTCCCTAACTGTTTATTAATTCAAGTCATGACTGATCCTACATGTCTAGGAATTTTGAAACCTCCAGGAGAAACAAATATAGATATTTTTGTAGCAGAAGGGCAATCTTTTGGAATAAATCCATCTTTCGGTGGGCCTGGTTTAGGAATTTTTGCTACAAAACAGAAATTTTTGAGAAAAATTCCCGGAAGATTGATAGGAAAGACTAAAGAAATTAACGGTGAAAAAGAAGGATTTCTTTTAACATTACAAGCACGTGAACAACATATTCGACGAGAGAAAGCATCTTCGAATATCTGTACTAACCAAGCATTATGCTCGTTAGCAGCACTGACGTACCTTTTAGCTTTAGGTAGAACTGGTCTTCGGAAAGTTGCGATTCAGAATATTCAAAAATCCAATTACGTAAAAAGAGAGCTTAGTAAAGTTCCAGGTTATAAAATTTTAAATGTTAAACCAACGTACAATGAATTTTTAATCCAATGTCCTAATTTAGATGCTTTCATTGAGCATTGCTATAAGATGAATTTACTTCCACCTCTGAAAATTACAAAATTTTACCCCGAAATGAAAGGTACTGCATTAGTTTGCGTCACTGAAATGAATTCAAAAAAATCTATAGATAATTTTATAAAGGCAGCTAAAATAGCTTTAAAAAATAACGAGGATGGTGAAAGAATATAAACTCAAAACCAACGTCAATTTTTGAAAAAGGAAATGAGAATGAACTATGCAATTTTATACCAGCTATGGATATTAGGACCATTAATCTGGACGAAATTATTCCTAAAACGCTTCAAAGGAAAGACATTTCCATTCCTAATGTTCCAGAAGTAGAGATAGTTCGTCATTTCATCAACTTAAGCCAAAAAAATTATGGTGTTGATACAGGAATTTATCCCTTAGGATCCTGCACTATGAAATATAATCCAAAAATTAATGAAATTATTGCCCGTTTGCCAGAATTTTCCCAAATTCATCCATTACAAGAAAAAAATCATGGTGCTCTGGAAATTATGCATAGATTATCAGAATCATTAGAAGAAATAACTGGGATGGAAGGGTTCACTTTACAACCAGCAGCGGGAGCTCATGGAGAATTAGTCGGATTATTAATTATAAAAAAGTATTTTGAGAATAAAAACCTCAAAAAAGGAAAAATAATAATTCCCGATTCTGCACATGGCACTAATCCTGCTTCTGCAAAAATGGCAGGATTCTCGATTATAGAATTAAAGTCAGATGAAAATGGAGAGGTTCCATTGGATCAATTGGAATTTGCTATGCTAGAAGGCGATGTTGCTGGAATTATGCTTACTAATCCTAATACTTTAGGAGTTTTTGATAGACAAATAAAGGAGATCACACGAATTGTACATGATAATGGTGGATTATGTTATTATGATGGAGCAAACCTAAATCCAATGTTAGGAATATGCCGTCCTAAGGATATGGGATTTGATATTGTTCATCTAAATCTACATAAGACTTTTTCTACACCACATGGTGGGGGTGGACCAGGATCTGGACCTATTGGCGTTGTAAATGAATTAATTGATTTTCTTCCTGAACCCTTTTTAATCTCAACTAAGGACGGGATAATATGTCGAGAAAGCAATGACAAATCAATTGGAAGAATTAAAGCATTTTGGGGCAATTTCGGAGTAATTATAAGAGCTTATGCATATATTTTAGCACTAGGCGCTGACGGACTGAAAAAAGTTGGTCAGATTGCGGTTTTAAATGCAAATTATTTAAGAGTTTTATTACAGCAGAATTATAATCTTCCATACAACAGAATCTGTAAACATGAATTTATACTTTCAGATAGAGATATGGCAAATGATATCACTACAGAAGATATTGCTAAACGTATTTTAGATTATGGAATATACGCACCAACCATTTATTTTCCATTAATAGTTCAAGGTGCTTTAATGATAGAGCCTACTGAAACTGAATCAAAAAAATCTCTAGATTCTTTTGTTGAAATAATGAATAAAATTAAAGAAGAAGCAAAAGATAATCCAGAACTTTTAAAAAATGCCCCCTATCGCATGCCTGTTAAACGTTTAGATGCTGTTCTTGCTGCGAGAAAACCTGTATTACATGATTAACTTTACTGCCTATTCTTAATAAATAAATTTTTATAGTCTATGGTAATATAAGGGTTAAAATCGTATCAATTTTATATATTAGAATTTGGTGTACTAGGATAGATTATTTATCTTTTTTTCCATACAAGCAATTCAGAGAAAATCAAGAGAATATTACTAAGCAGATCGAATTGAGTTCAAGATCAAAAAAGATCACTTTATTATCAGCCCCTAATGGAACAGGAAAGACAATAATTGCTCTCTGTGGACTTCTACCTTTAGCTTTTGAAAAAGATCTTAAAATTATTTATATGTGCAGAACACATTCTCAAAATCGGCGGATAATCAAAGAATTGATAAAGATCTCACAAAAAATAAACGATGCCCATCTTGGAGTTAAGATTAATGGGCTTTCGATAAGAGGTAGAAATGAGATGTGCCTAAATGAAACTTTATTATCTCTTAAGTTAAATCCAAGAGAAGCAATGTCAGTTTGTAGCGATTTACGGAAAAATAGGAGTTGCAGACATTTTATCAACTTATTAAAAAAAAAAGGACAAACTGAAAATCCCTTATTAATTGCACCAGAATTGTTTAATAAACCTATAGATGCCGAAGAACTCATAATGTTCTGTAAGGAAAAAAAATTTTGTCCTTATTTTTTAAGTAAGTTCTTACTTGAGAAAATGAAAGTTATTATATGCAATTATCAATGGATTTTTAATCCATTTATTCGTGAATCTTTTTTAGAATTTATTGGTAAAGAACTTCAAAGTTGTATTTTAGTAATAGATGAATGTCATAATGTAATAGACGTTGCTACAGAAGTAAGTTCAAAAAAAATTACACCATATTCATTAAGGTTATGTTTGAAAGATCTAGAAATGTATAGATCTCCTATTCTAATGCAGAGTTTTGCTAAAATATTAATAGATCAATTAAACACGCAAAAAGAAGATCTAAGAATTGAAGAAAAGGCAATTAAACCTGATAAGTTTTTAGAAATAATTTATAAAAAATTAGGTTTTAATGATCTAAACAGATTTAAGAATTTTATTGAAGATTTTAATGATTTTGGCCTTTCAATACATGAGGAAAAACTAGCAAATGGTGAAATTTCAAGAGATTTTGTTGGTTACTTGGCAGAATTTTGGTTGAAATGGTTGAACACATATTCCTTAGATAACTATTTTTTCTGTTATAATGTTAAAGAAGTTAAAGGAAGAAAATCAATCTCACTTGAAATTGTAGCATTGGATCCTAGAGAAATTGTTATTCCCATCTTGAAAAGAGGTTATACCTCTTTAAATCTCTCTGGAACTGTTAATCCATATGTTTATAATAATTTAATGGGATTAAATGATTGTGGAAAGAGTTATAAAGGAATAATCGCAGATTCCCCATTTAGTAAGAAAAATATTAAGGCTATTATAACTGAAGGAGTAAATACTAAAAGAGTTAATAGAACACCAATCATGTTTAAAAAAATGATTGATAAAATTAATGAAGTGATATGTACAACTCCTGCAAATATTGGAATTTTTTGTGCTTCTTATCAAATTCTTAGAGGACTCATAAGGAATGGGATAGAATTTGTAATAGAAAAAAATAATAAAAAATTATTTTTTGAGGAATCTGGTTTGTCAGCCTCTGAAAATGCTTTATTAGTGGATGACTTCAAAAACATGGCTTCAAATGGAGGTGCAGTCTTATTAGGAGTTTGTGGTGGGAGAAATTCAGAAGGAGAAGACTATCCGGGGAATTTTATGAATTCTGTTATAATAGCAGGTTTCCCGTATCATCTACCAACTCCTCGAGTTGAGGCAAAAATAAAATATTACGACAAGGTATTTAATAGACAAGGCTGGAATTTTGCATATTTATATCCAGCTATTCAACGAGCAAATCAAGCTTCCGGAAGACCAATAAGAAAAATTGCTGATAAAGGAGCAATAATTTTTATGGACAGTAGATTTAAAACAAAATATAAATGGATATCAGAGTGGATAAGAAAAGAATTGGAAATAATCCCTGATAGACCTGATGCTATATTTAAGAATCTAAATCCTTTTTGGAATTCGTGAGTATTTTTTGTTTTGGTTGAAATTTTATAAAGATACTTAGAGTGGATAATAATAGAAAAATCGTTAATAATCTTTTTTAATGTTTACTGTCTTAAAGATTTATTAAATTGTAAAATTCCTATCTTAAGAAGCGATACTGTATTTATAAAAAAAATCAATAATACTTTCATCATCAATTAAATTAATAATTAAATAATAATTTCAATTAACATGAAGCTACTGAAGATTCAGATTGAATCTGATGAACAAAAATTCACTATAAACAAGATTTCCCTTACAATTGCTGTGTTTTTTGCAGGTATAGCTGGTTATGCTTATTTTGCATTCTTACCGTTATTTTTAGATTCAAAAGGTTTCTCTGCTGGAGAAATAATATTTATTTTGACTTGGATGGGCGTCGGTATGGCCATCTTTTCATGGTTATTTGGAAGAATAAGCGACAGAACAGGTCGTAGAAAATTATTTTTCATTTTTGCCTTATTTTCTCAAATTATTGTATTTTTATTGTTAAATCTGATTAATCATATTATATTTTATAGTATATTAAATTTTTTTAGGGGTTCTCTATTAGGGATGAGAATGCCTGCATCGAATGCTTTATTTGCTGATATTGTGGAAAAAGCAAATAAAAAAAATGAATTTGATGCAAATTTAGATACAATTGAAGTTAGTGGAGCTCAGCTATCACTTCTTAATGCAACTAAAAGCACTGGTTGGGCTATTGGAGTTTTAAGTTCAAGTTTCATTATTTCAATTTTTGGAGTAGGATCGTTAGTCCTCTTCTTGATAATAGCAACAATGATAGCCCTATTATTTGCTATACCCGTGCGAGATATAAAGAAGGAAGAAATGACAATTAATGACAGTGAGACTGAAATTATTAAAGAAGAATTATTAATACAAGAGTCGGTACAGGGAAAATTGAAAAACACAAGAAAAAGAGCAAAGGTCAAATTCCTTCTCTTTATTAGTGTCTTTTTTCGCCAATTCGGTGTTATACCTTTCCTTCAGATAATAAGCCTTATACTAACTGACGCAGGTATTTCTATAGGGTTAATTGGTGTTGTTATTGCTCTTAACCCTATTTTACAAGTGCTAGCTATGGTGATTATGGGAAGAATCGTAGATAATCCAAAAGTCTCAGAAAAATTAATGCTCGCTGTTGGATTTAGCTTGTCAGCATTAACCTTACTTTGTTATGCGGGCGGTTCTGCTACGGGTCTTCTAATCTATTTCATAATTGGTCAGATTTGCCTTGGTTTTGGTTGGGGATGTATATATACAGGAGCTGTGAAATATATAATAAACCGAGCTCCTATGGATAGAGCATTTTATATGGGTATTTGGATTACAGATCTTCAAGTAGCTAAAATTATTTCTTACCAAGTATTTGCATTTATTTGGATTATTTATTCTCCTACTTTGGTTTTGCCTTTTGCCGCTTTAATCCCTCTTATAGGTCTTTTGCTCGTGTTTTGGTTATAGCCAAGAAACCAACCTACAACAGTTATTACATTGTAAAAGGTGAAATATTTATAATTATATATTGTCAATTCTTGATACAATGTGAAGTTTAAAGACATTAAAAATAAATAAAATAAGCTCATCCCTCGATTTATGTTAGATTATGAATCTTCTGTATTTTGGAATATAACTCAATTAATTTTTGTGAAACATTTTTCCATGTGAAATTATTTATCACTCTCTTGATACAATTCTCTCTTATCTGATAAAAATAGTTAGCATCAATCAAAACGCGAGATTTAATAATATCATCTGGAATTTGATTTACAATTTTAAATGTATCAGCATCATAAACCGTATGAGTTTCAGAAACTTCTACTCTATCAGCAACTTCTAATGCTTTAAAAAGTGAAATTAATGCATCAGAAAATTGCGAGGGATTATCTTTTTCTATTAAAATACCCGTGCCAATTTCAGGATATATTCTCATATCTATAATAGTTTCTTGGAGCCCTCCAACCTTTGTCGCTATTATTGGAAGCTTCGACGCCATAGCTTCTAAGGCCATAATACCAAAGGGTTCCCATCTTGATAACGCACAATAGACATCTGCAGCCAAATGTGCTAAATTAAAAATTTCAGAAGCAACCCCAAAAATGATTCTAATATTGCGGGGATATTTTTTTACATAATAAGAATACTCTCTAATTTCATTCAAGCTATAATCAGTAGGTAATATAAGAAAAAGAAATTTCGCATTAGATACCACATCCAAGACCTCTGGGACTGCCTTAAATACAATATCAAAACCCTTTTGAGGAGATATTCTTCCTGTAGTGATAACTAATGGTCCTGAATCAGAAAAGGGTTTTACCATTCCATTTTTTTTAAAAGGATTTCCATTTGAAATTTCATTAATAGTTGCTAATACTTTAGCTGAATTGATTAATGGACTTTGGCTTAAATGGCTAATTTTGTAGGTAAGTAAATATTCTTTTAAATTAGATTTAGTTAGCTTTTGTTGATATGGGATTTTAAGCACCTCCCGCACTTCATATCCCATAACTTGATTGACATTTTGATAAATCTCTTCAAAATCCCAATCACAACCATCCCAGACAAAATCGGATTTAAATTCAATTAAATATTTTCCACAGTTAGGAATAATATGGGAGATCAAATAGGATTGGCTTACTGTAGTGATTATATCACAAATAAGTGCCCCAATTTGTTCAACTGTAGGATTTTGATATACATCGTTGTAATGATCTGAATTTTGATGAATTTTAAAAATTTCATTTAAAGTTAAAGATTTAATTCCATCTTTGAAAAGGATGGTTATTGGTGTTTGATCAATTCCACAAGCGTAATAAAAATCAATATTATACCTTGGCCAAGTCAATAAATGGATTGTAATAATTGAAGGTACATCTAAACCATTTTTAATTAATCTTTGCTTTATTCCTATAAATGGTATAACAGCATGATAATCATGTAGATGTATTGCGTTTGGTAAATCAGATTTATGAGCATCAATTAGAAAATCAATAAAACATCGCATTCCAATGCTAAAAAGACATATTTTCCCATCAAGCGTATCTGGGTTGTAAACAATAGAATCATCCAAAAACCTACGTGTAAATATGTTTTCACCAGATAATAAAATGATGTTAACATTATTTATTCTTAATTTAAAAAAAGATATATTGTAATTTTCTTCTGGTTCATTAATTCCAAAAATTAAAGGGTTAATTTGTCCCACACAATTAAAGGGTAATTTTTCAAGGATATGCTTTTTTCTTAACCGATCAATTTGCCCGTGAGAGGGAATAAATACAGTGATATTAAAATCATTAGCAAGGTGTTTGGCTTGATTTGCAGGAACTTCTCCAAGACCCCCCACTTTAGCTATTCCTGCATATTCAAATGTAAATATCCAAATATTTTCTTTAGTCTCTTTCAACATATTTCAATTCTTTTAAAAAGACTCTTATTAGCGGAATAAAAATAATAAATCTATTAATCTAAGTATAGTATTATTTAATTCTTTAAAATAAGAATTTTATTAAAACTTAATTAAATTTGGATTTGTATGAGAAATTATGACAGAAATAGTAATATCTTAAAATTTACTCATAAAAGTTTTTTATTTTCTAATATTGATAATATGTAATATTATTACTTATATCCTTAAATTAAAAAAAATTTAGAGAATATGAATGGTATAGAAAAAATAGTTCTAGAAAAAATTGACAATATGAAAGGAGAAATTATTGAATTTCTTCAAGAACTTATAAAAATCCCTTCAGAAGTTCCTCCCGGCAAATATAAAGAAATATCTAAATTTATCGCTTCTAAAATAAGCGAGCTTGGAATAAATACTCAAAGGAAAAGGCATAATGTTATAGGTGAAATAGGCAATGATAAAGGTCCCACTTTAATATTTAATGCCCATCTTGATACAGTTGCTACTTATAACGGTTGGACAAAAAAACCGCATGGGGCTGAAAAAATAGGAGATAGGATATATGGTCGTGGAACTGCTGATGATAAATCTTGTATAGCTGCCGAAATTTTTGCAACCAAAGCTTTATTAGATGCTGGATTTGATTTAAATGGAAAATTAATCATAACGGCAGTAATAAATGAGGAGATTGGAGGTTTCCTAGGAGCTAAATATCTTGTTAATGAGGAGATTGTAAAAGGAGATGCTTGTTTATTGGGTGATTCCATTAGTGATTATCCAGTGGCTTTTCGAGGAGGAACGTTTCAAATAAGTTTTAATATTAAAGGAATACGTAGACATGCACAAGGATGGCCCGATTTACTCTCCCCTAATCGTAATAAATATTCCGGGATAAATGCAATTAATAAAATGCTTCTAATTATGAATTTTCTAATGGAGATACAAGAAGAATTAAAATTTAAGGAAACAAAATATCCGCTTCCTCCGGATATGCCATCTAAAATTAGTAGTGTTAATTTTACATCAATAGAAGGAGGAGTTTCAGTTACTTCAATACCTGATAAATGCATTTTAAATTGCTTAATAAATACTATACCAGAACAAAATTTGGAGGATTTAAAAACAAGAATACTAGATTTTGTTGAGGATTTAAAGAGAAAAGATCCAGATTTAAACATAATCGTTCAAATTCCAGTTTATATTGAACCACAAATAACAGATATTAACTCAAATTTTGCTAAAATAGTTAAAAATGCATTCAAGACAGTATATAATGAAGAGAGAGAGTTTAAAGCCCTTCTCCCTACTACAGACGCCCATTTTTTTCAACAAAAAGGAATAGAAACAATATTAATAGGATCTTTTCGAGGGGAGAGTAATATTCACTCCACTGATGAGTTTGTTTATATCGAAGATGTTATAAATGTAACAAAAATTTTTGCGCTTACGGCCTTAAATTACCTCAAATAAACAAACATTCCGAAAAAAGGATTATGTGTGACACATTAGTAGCACTTGGTAATTCTACAAAAGATAGAAACATTATATTTGGAAAAAATTCTGATAGACCTTATAATGAGGTCCAATTAATAACATATAATCCAGGAGCTATGCATTCAAAGGGAGAAGAATTAAAATGTACTTATATCTCAATTCCTCAAGTTTCTGAAACTTATGCTGTGTTATTGAGCCAACCATGGTGGATGTGGGGGGCAGAAATGGGTGTTAATGAATGTGGTGTTGCGATTGGGAATGAAGCCGTATATACTCATGAATCGTTAAGATCTATTGGATTATTAGGCATGGATGTATTAAGACTAGGCCTTGAAAGAGGGAAAACGGCAAAAGAAGCATTAACTATCATTGTTGCTTTATTAGAAAAATATGGACAAGGTGGAGGATGTGCTTATAACGATCCGAATTGGATGTATCATAATTCATTTTTAATTGCCGATCCTAATGAAGCGTTTGTATTAGAAACTGCTGACGTGTGGTGGGTCGCTGAAAAAGTAAAGGATGTAAGATCAATATCAAATGGCATTTCAATTAGAGGTAAAGGAGATATTCGCAGCGATGGGATTATCCAGCATGCTATAGAAAAAGGTTATTGTAAAGATGATAATGATTTTGATTTCGCAGTATCCTTTTCAGGATCTTATATCTCTGACAAACCATCTCCATTATCTCGAGGTGGAAAATCAGCACTACTTTTGAACGAAAATAAAGGGAATATAACTCATGAAATGATGATGAAATTTCTTAGAGAACATGATGCAGGAATTTGTATGCATGGAGGTTTTGAATCCACAGGTTCTCAAGTTTCACATCTAAGGAAAGGAAAACAATCAATACATTGGTTCACTGGGACCACGTTACCGTGTCTTAGCATCTATAAACCTTATATTTTTCCTGTAGAAGGACAAAAATATTATGAACCTGGGCCATATAAAAACGTTGATCTAGAATGGTATTGGTGTAAACATACTATGTCAAAATCACGAATAAACATTTCTAAACTAAGAAGTTTAGAATCTGATTTATTATCTAAAGTAGAGAAAATAATACAAGAGAAGCCCTATTTAACTAAAGAAAATATTATCACTGAATTAAATAAGATTAATCAAGAAGCTTGGATAAAAGCTGAAAATCTTAGTGAGTAGAAATAAAACTATATTTTTTTTATATCATTTATAAGATTCCTCATCTCATTTTTTATATAATATCCACAGATAGGACTGAAACTCGGTATTGGCTCATAACCTCCTTCATTAATGTATTCTTTTAGTGGAAATAAATAAGCAATCCAATCTTGAGTATTTTGAAATATATATGTATTCATTATTCCTGTTATTGAATATCTATATAAAAATTTGCCAATATCTTCAAATAATTCACCTGGAATGGTCAAAATGCTAAACTCCTTTGATTTAGACTTTTTACTGATTTTAATTTTAATATTTTGAATTAAAGTCTTACATTTTATCCCTAAAATTTTCTTATTTAAAATAAAGATTGGGAAATTTGAATTGAGTATATTAACTCTAGCAACCATTAATAAGAAATATTTCTTGAGTGCAAAAATAAGCTTGTTTTTTAACCATAATTTCGAAATATATTTATAATCTTTCATAGGAATCCAGATATATTTTGTATTGGGCTGAATTTCAATACTATCAAAATAATCCTCCTCTGAAATACTATTAGCCAATTTTAATGCCGCTTCTGCTATAGAATTTCCAATTCTAATTGTGTCTTCATAAGTTCCAAGTTGATCGTATATAAGAGATTTGTCAACTTCTAATTTTGGATAATCTATTCCACAAGTAGTTATAGGATTTAAATCTCCCGAAGGACCATTAAAATATATAGTGTTTATTCTACCATTAGTTAATTCTTCTATTTTATGAATTATTCGTCCAGGATAATCAGCTGATAGTTTATTATTTTTATAGGATAGAGTTGTAGGATGACAAGCATAATTAACAATAATTCCAACCAATTCTTTTGTATCTAAGCTTTTAAAAGTAATAACACCTAAATGTGGTTTCGTATTACTTGTAGGATGTCTTCGATTGATTACAATATCTGGATTAAATTTTTCTTTCTTAGAAGCAATGATACATGGTTTTAGTTTATTAAATAATTCCTTGACCATTTTAATAATCTTTCTAGCAAACCATACTATATAACTATCATTTCTATTCGCCCCAAACATTATGCCCTTCATCACATTAAAAGTACCTCCTGGTTTATAGAACTCACCAGTAAGATCGAAAGAAGCATGTGTATGAGTGGCATGTATTAAAATATGTTCAGAATCTAATTTGGGATGATTAGAACTGATTTTTTTCTTAATATATTTTGAAATTGATAACGGAATTTTTAAGGTATCTATTGAAATCAATAATAAAATACTTTTTTTAGTAGCTTCTGAAGTTCCATCAATTAAAACAGCATACGCATAGATATCATCTAATTTCCCCAAACAAGGGTCTTTTCTTGTATAACCTGCCAAGGATTTTCCAATATAATTTTTTGGTGTAAGTTTAATTTTACTAAAAGCTACTCTCATTTAATTATATTAAACTTGATAAGTTCAAAAATGTTTTTTACTAAGATACTATGAATATCTTAATTTCAATCCTATTTTTTAAGAAATAACAATATAATCGAAAAAACTTAATAGTTTTGGAGTATTTTTCCTATTAATACAGAAAATTAAATTTAACTGCTGATTAGTCATCTATGTCATTAAGTAAATTAGATATTTTGGGTATGGAAGGAGTTATATCAAATTATAAAAGGGGTCGTCACACAGTTCATCAGAAACACTGTATTTTAGTTTTTCCAAATATAAGGACAAGAAAAGAGGCAAACAGACTTATTGGAAGGACCGTTGTTTGGGATACTCCTTCAGGTAAGGAATTAAAAGGTGTAATAACTCGTGCGCATGGAAATAATGGTGCTGTAAGAGCTCATTTTAAAAAAGCAGGAGTTCCTGGGCAAGCGTTAGGAAAAAAAGTAAAAATAATAAAATAACTTTTTTAAGATTCACACTTATTTTTCTCACTCACCATATCTGGATAATATAACAATAATATAACTTTTTTTATGGTTTGAAATTTGTTATTCTTCTGATAAAGCGATTATAAACGAATTTTTATCTTATTAGGTTGGGTTTAAATTAAAAAAATGTCAGAGCAAATTTGTCGTTTTTGTCAACGATATGTAAAGTTAGCTTACTATTGTGAAGAATGTGGTGCTAATTGTTGTTCTGACTGTTTACATGAGAAAAAAGTTGATAGTTATATCTGTCAAGATTGTAATTCCAAAAACATTGAAGTTACTGATTCTGAAAAAACAATAAGATGTAAAGATTGCGGAAATGAAAATATTGTAAAAGATCACCAACTTTTAAAATCATGCCCAAAATGTAGCTCACATAAAATTATTAATATTTATGAGAAAAAAGAAGAATTAGAAAAATCCTTTTTAGAATTAATCAAGAATTCAAGGTTATTTGTTAATCCTTTAAGAGATGTTCTTAATACTTTATATAAATATCAACAAAAAATAAAAACAGCAAGAGATCCTCCAATTAAATATTACCATTTTCCAAAAATGGAATCAGATCTATTAGCTCTCTTTAAACTCTTTATATATGTGCAAAATACCTTATATGATAAAATAAATGCTCATTTTCATCAATTAATTCTTTATAAAGAATATTATTTTGATATATATGCCCAACCTAACACGAACATTACAATTATCGAAGGGATTTTTGATAATCTTATTCGTAGCTATAATTCTATCAATGATTTTGTATTAAATAATGTTAATACTTTTAATGAAACCATAGAATCTTTTGAAAAAAATCTAAAATTTATTGACAAAATAGGGTATTATTTTACTAATTTTAAAAAACATCTAAACTTAGCAGAGAAAGAGAAGCCTGTTTATGCTATTCATGCTAAATTAGCTAATGGTTTAAATAATGAAGAAAGATATAAGAAAGATAAGGGTATCTTATTTATTACTAATTTTGATTTATCATTTATTCATGAATTTGGTTTACTTAAAAAAAAAGTAGAATTAAGCTTTAAAGCCCCAGTTAAAGATTTAATTCGGATTAAGGAAAAAGGAAAACTATTCAAAAAATTGTATATTGAGTTTGAATATGGTAAATATGAATTTACACTCCCTCCAAAAGCAATTAAAAGAGTAATTGAATATATTCTTTTGGCAAGAACTTTTGATGAAACTACTATATTTGATAAAAAATCTGCAGAGGAACTGTGGGAAATCGATATTGATTTAAACATTTTAATAGATTTCATAGAAGAAAGTATTAATTCATTTTTCAGTTTAAAATGTCAATATAATAAAGGATATGGGAATCCTCAAAATTATAATAAAGTTCTTTCTCATAATTTTCAACCCAACCAAATCCAAAATATTACTTCTCAGATGTATCCTCAATTCTCTTCACAATATAACCAAAATTTAAGGCAACCAATTCCAAATAATCCTATGATTTCATATCCAAACAATCAATATATTCCCGAAAATATAAACAGTTTTCCAGAAGTATTTCAATCTCCTGCGCTTTTACACAATTATAGAAATCATTTAAATCAATACTCACCACAAAACCAATATCAAAGCAAATTCTTTATGCAAAATCTTTACGATCCAACCAGATTTCAGAATTATAATCCTCAACCTAATAATCGTTATAATCCCCAATTTAATAATATTAATAATCGACATAATATAATGAGAAAGATGGACGAAACACACGGTTTTAATGAAGACCCAATTATCTCAAATGACGAATCTACATTCCAAGAATTTAATAGAAATCATTTATCCTCTTTGTTCAGCCGTGATAATGTTTTAACAGGTAAATCTTTTCGAAATAAAAGAAAGCTTTATAAGTTAGATAAAGAAAATCAAAAAAAGATGAACGAATTAGAAAAAGAGCGATATGGTCTTAAAACTACATTAAAAAAACTTGAAAAGAAGTTTGATCAAGGTTTGATATCAGAAAGTGATTATTTTAGGACTTTTAGAAATCTAAACAAGGAAATTTATCTTATCGATAAGAAGATTCAAACTTTACAACATAATTTGGAAGAATTAGAATCTATTAAACAAAATAACAGAAATTTTAATAATAAAAGATTTTATACCTAGATTTTTAGCTTAGCATACTTTAATTTATATTATCTAGTTTTATATTCTTTGAACTTTTTTACTATATATGGATAATCCATTCACTACTGTTGTTGGAAGTTGGCCTCTAACTAACAATGAAGAAAATATGATAAGGATCTTTGAAGATTTAATTCAAATAGGCGTTGATTATCCATGTTATCCCCAGTTAATATCAATGATCAACCAATTTTTATCTCCATTAGCAAAAGTAATTACTCAATTAGAAGAAGCTGGTAATAAATTTTATTTAAATGATGATTTTAAAATTCCAAAAAAGTCAGTTGCGTTACAATATGGAGCTTTTATCAAAAATTTTTTTATGGAACGACCTCATCTTTTAGAACAAGTCAAGGGAACAAAAGCTTGTATAACAGGACCTTTAACTTTGGCTAGCGAAATAATTTTGAAAGGAGAAATCGCTAAAGGTATCAAACCCAGAGTATTTTCTGAACCTAGAGCAGTAATGTTGGATTGGATTGTAGAAAAACTTGCTGAAATCATAAAACAATTGGCAAAAACATATAATGATATGAGCATAAATATAATTTCCGTCGATGAACCAATATTAGGATTTCTAATAGGAAGAAAGCCATTATTCCATTCTGAAGATTTTCTTATAGACATTCTGAATAAATCGGTATCCGAAATAAAATCATTATCCTCAATTCATGTATGTGGAAGGATAAGTCCTAAATGCCGTGATCTACTTCTCCAAACAGATATAAAAATATTGGATCATGAATTTGCAACAAATGAGGATAATTTTGAAATTTACAAAAGAGAACATTTCGAAAAAAATGATAAATTTTTAGCTCTTGGAACTGTTAAATCAAAGTTTTTACCTGTAAATGGAAAAAAAATTAATGACTATATCGAAGGAGTTGATTTTCTTAAAAATTACATAAAAGAAGCAATAGAACAATATGGTGGAGAAAATTTAATTATAAAACCTGATTGTGGCTTTCTACCTTTAAAAGATTCTTTTGGAGAGAAAGGTGGTTATGAAATAGCTATTAAAAAAGTAAAAAATATGGTTAAAGCTCTAAATGAATTAAAACAATAGTTAAAGTATCTAAATCAATATTATTTAATCGTAAAAGAAAAAGAAATTCATTGAAAAAGGTTTAACCTTCTAATTCTTTTCTTAGCTTTTCAATTTCATCTTGGAGTTTTTCCTTCGATTTAACCTCAGGTTCCTCTTCAATCTCGTAGTCAGGTATATATTGTAGCTCATCTGAAGGAACTTCAGGCATTGCACCTCCTTGATCAAGGAGCATTTCTGTTTCTAACTGATTCAATTCTTCTGTAACATCGATTGCAAGATCAATTTCAGGATCACCTGCTAAAATATCTGCAGCTTCTTCAATTTCAGCAACATATACTTCAGAGTCTTCCGCTATTTCCGCTACTTTCGCGGGGGACGCTTTTGTAGCGATATACTCTAATTCATCTCGTATTCCCCCGAAGATATCCCCTGTGGAACTTATTAATTGTCCTTCTTCAATTGCTTGAATTTGGCGTTCTATTTTTCCTCTAATATTGTTTGATCTATCAACCTTTGCGTTGTATGACTTGTACTGGATAAGATAATTCTTTGCTCGATCTTTTTCACCCCGTTTCAAAGCAATTTTTGCATTTTTTCGGCTTATCTCGGCGCGTTTTGTATAATTTCTATTCATTACATTTAATTTGTGAATATGAGCTTTTGCTTTAGCAACTAAGTCATCTTTTTCCTTTCCTTTTCTGGGGAACAGCTTCTTTTTTAAACCCATTTTAACTCCACTCTACTTAGAAGTTATATTTTAATTTCCTATATTATGAATAATATGAATTTACTAACTTAAAAATTTAATAATAAACTAATACAAAATAATAAAATAATTACTTAAAAAAAAAACTTTCATAGTCCAAAATCTAGCAATTTGATGTTATGAAAAAAATAATCTTAAATTTTGAGAATAAAAGTGTAAATTTAAAAGAATTAGTTCAAGAAGCGTTCAATAAAGATATTTTAAATTTTTTAGTTTCAACGGATACTTATACTGAGTTTAAACAAATTGAACGTATAAATCTATTTACAAAATATCTGGATATTCCAGCTAATAATTTTATAATTGATAATAAAGAGAAACTGAAAGAATTACTATCTAATAAAAAATATTCAGAATGCTTCATCGGATATTATAAAGAACTACAGTCAAAAGATGATGAGAAAGATATTGTTGAGCTTTCAAAAAGTAGACAAGTTGATTTTATTATTGTCTCTGCTAAGGATTGGAAAATAATCCCTTTTGAAAATCTTATAGCAGAAATGCATGATAACGATACTGAATTAATTGCCACAGTAAATAATGCTAAAGAAGCTGAATTGATGTTGAAAACTTTAGAAATTGGAGTAGATGGAATTCTTTTTACACCAAAGAAGGTGAATGATATTGTAGAGCTTAAAAAACTGGTACATACCACCTTTCATATTGAACTTATCAAAGCAAAAGTACTCAACATTCAGAATATACCTGAAGCAGAAAGAGTCTGTGTTGACACCTCTTCACTTCTACATATTGGAGAAGGGTTACTGGTAGGATCAACAGCTGCAGGATTTTGTTTAATTCATTCTGAAACATTTGAAACCCAGTTTGTATCATCTAGACCATTTAGGGTTAATGCAGGAGATGTCTCTGCCTATATATTGGTACCTGATGATGATCCTGGAAAATTATATCGCACAAAGTATCTTAGTGAGTTGAAAGGTGGAGATAAAGTTTTAGCAGTTACTAACAAAGGTGAAGCTAGAATAGTATCAATTGGAAGGGTGAAAATTGAAACTCGACCAATGTTGAGATTCGAATTGGAAGTTTCAAAAGGAGATAAAATAATACCGATAAGTTGCATTTGTCAAAATGCAGAAACGATTCGTCTAGTAGGAGCAGATGGTAAAGCTAAACCTGTCGTCGATATTAAAGTTGGAGATGAGGTTTTAATTCACATAGGACCTGGGGCAACTCATTTTGGTACAGTAATAAAAGAAACTATAATAGAAAAATAAATAAGGTAAAAAAATTAACGATTTTTAGACATTAGAATTTTTAAATAGTGGTATAATTTCTTCACTTATTATTCTTGAAGCGTCCCAGTAAGTAAATGGTGCGTTTTTACTCGAAGCTCCATTAAGAGATGAAAATATAAAATGATCAGCACCAGCATCTACATAATTCCGAATTCTTTCAATAATTTGATCTTTTGTTCCAATCATCAAACTTTCACGAATTAACTCATCTGGAATTTCATTTATTATAGGATCTAATTTTCTAATATCAAAACTCGCGACATCATTTCGATCAATCTTTAAAATGTTCACTTCATCACTTCTATATCCTGTTACATCTTGATATAATTCCTCATATTCATCTTTCCAATATCCTAATTCCTTTATTCTTCGGGGATTCGTCAATAATTCATATTTATTACCTTGTATTCTTTGGTTGATTATTTTTTCATCATCATTTATAAAAATAAAATGAAACAACCCGAATGAGAATTTATCCAAATCTCTTCCCTTTTTTTTCAATACTGTAACAATTTTTTCCTTTTTTCGTTTATAAGTAATGTGATCAATTCCAACAGGCATCCATCCATCCGCAATTTCTCCAGTTAAATTTAATGTTTTAGGACTATTAGCTCCGATCCATACAGGAATATCTGATACGGGTTTTGGGGTTAGCATCGCTTTTTCTGCATTGTAGTGTTGTCCTTTAAACGAAATATTTCTACCTTTCTCCCAAAATAATTTCATAAAATTAATTGATTCCCTCATTTTTGAAAGTGCATGATCAGACGGAATACCATAAGCCTTTAAATTCATCGCTTCACCTGCTCCAATCCCTAAAATAAAATTTCCGTCTGTGAGGTGATTAATTGAGGTACATATCTGTGCAAGGACTGCGGGATGAATTCTATGAGGATCTGAAACCGCGGTTCCAAAAGTTTTTCCTTTAACTAATTCTGCCATTGCACCAAATAGTGCCCAAGGGCTTAAATAATCGTCGATTAATGTGCCACCCATACCAGTTAGATGATCAGGAAGCCAAAGGGAATCCCAATTTTCTTTACTTGCCGCTAAAACTTTCTTTCGGAAAAAATCATAAGAATGAAGATAATATAATTGATGACCAAATTTTATTTCACTCATTATTTATCACTAAAATTAAAACTGTAAGATTTTACGAAAAAATATTATTAGAATAATTCTAATTTTAATTTAATATTATTGATAATTAAAAAGATATATTTCTAAGCTAGGTTATTAAGTTATATGACAACTTATCTTTGCTTCTGTCTCCACATCTACCAACCCCCCACTCAGGATTTTACAATTTTAAGAAGAATCGATAATGAATGCTACAAACCTTTATTTTCTCTACTTGAGGAATACGAGAATGCTAAATTTTGTGTAAATATTAACGGAGTTCTAATTGAATTGTTTTATAAATTTGGATTATCAGATACTATGGAATTACTGAAGAATTTAGTGTCTGAAAGTAAGATCGAAATAATGGGAACAGCAAAATATCATCCAATCCTCCCTTTAATTCCTGAAAAAGAAACTCAGCATCAAATTCAGATGAATGAAGAGATAAACAGAAGAGAATTTGGTCGTTGGGAGAGAAAAGGCTTTTTTCCACCAGAAATGGCAATCTCTGGAGGCGTTGCTAAATATATTCGGAAGTTAGGATACAAATGGGTCATAATGAGCGGTATCGCTTGTCCAGTCGATTGGCCTTATGATCAAATCTATTGCTCCCCTAATGGATTACAGCTTTTCTTTAGAGACGATATTCTCAGTAATAAGATCGCTTTTAAGAGTATAAAACCCAAAGAATTTGTAAAAACAATTAAAGAAATTTTCCAGCCAGAAAAAAAAGAAAAGAGTAAATCAACCACACAAATTGATAGATATGTAATTACTGGAATGGACGCAGAAACTTTCGGACATCATATTAAAAATTATGAAAAAACCTTTCTAAAGAAAGTGTTAGATCTTATTTATGAGGAAGAAAAAATTAACATGCTATTTATTTCAGAGCTTGATCAACATTTTCCAATAAGTGATAAAAAAATCATACCCCGGGAATCAAGTTGGAGTACTACCTATGAAGATATTCAGGCAGGGATTCCTTATCCATTATGGAAACATCCAGATAATAATGTTCATAAATATTATTGGAAACTTATGAAAAGTCTTAATAATTTGATGAACTTAGCAGATAAGATAGATTTAACCTTAGATTGGGAAGTAGAAAATTATTATAACACAGCTAGGTATTTTTATGATCAAGGTATTTATTCTTGCCCAGTTTGGTGGTCGAATCCACAAAGTGGCATATGGAGTCCCAATTTGATTTATAAGGGAGTGGAATTACTAATGAGAGCAGCACTTAATGCTCAAATGGCTTTAGTTCATGCTGGCAAATCAGATTTAGGAGAAGGATATTTTGATTCAATCTCTTATTATCATGGGCTTTTACTTATGGAATTATACAACATTACAAAAAAAAATTTAAAAAACTTTAATCTGAATAAAAATACGTGACTAATATTTACTTTTTGAAATTCAAATATTAAGAACGTTATTCCACTATATAGTAGTTTTCCAATTGAATTTACAGGAATATGAGGTGGAAAAATTTTAGGTTGCCATTTCTGGAGTGGAAATTGTGTAATAGGGAAAAAATCAGTACTCAATCTCATACAAGACATTGGAACACAGTCAGGTTTTTCGAAATGAAATGCTCTTCATACTCTTTCCTTACGGTTCAAAGAAAATCTAATTAAACTTGGTTATTGATTACTAATAAAAATATAAACAAAAATTATTTAATCCCTTGTTAATATATTAAACAAAATTATAAAATTAAAAAGCCTTTTACTAATTTCTGGCGTAATAGTGTTTTTAATATAATTGTTAAAAAATGTCAAATAACGAAGGAAAAATTAAGTATTGTGTATATTGCGGAGCGAATGTTCCTAAGGATGAGATCTACTGTCCTAATTGCGGTAAATTAATTATTAAATTACAACCGAGTAAAGAATCGACTCAATTAGAGACAAAACCCAGAGTCATCGCCCCGGAAAAGATGACAATCTCACGAAAATGTCCTGGTTGCGGATCTATTATTACATCTACGATTTTAGACCAGTGTCCAATATGTAATACGGTATTAGAAAAGATTTCTGAAGCAAAGAAAATAGCAATTCAAAAAAAGCCTGGATTAATATTTACAAATAAAAAACTTGAACTTGAAACTAAATTTATATTAAAAAAGGACACATGGAATTTGAGAGAAGGCATAAATGTTTCTGTAACGAGTGTCTATGTCTACGTAATTGTTTTTTTCTTACTTTTTACTATTCTAACATTTCAAGGTGGTTCAACTTCAGTAGAATTAACTATTCACATGTTCCTATTAAGTCAACTTCCCGAATTATTATTTGCTATATATCCAATTTGGTATATCTATTCTAAAAAACATAGTTTTAAAAAAATAGGATTTGATTTCGCTTCAAAAAAAATCTTACTCTCTGTCATATTTGGAATATTAGGAGCAGCTCTTTTAGTATTAGTTAATTTCTTTTCTAATTCTATAATTACTTTTTTCTCTGATATAGGGTTAGATCTTTTTGATATTGAAACAAATATAGCTGAACAGAATCAAGTTATTAGAGATGCTGATTTAATTTGGGTAATCCTACTAGTAGTTTTACTCTGTATTGGAGCAGCTTCTTCTGAAATCGTATTTAGAGGGGTATTGCATAATGCATTGAAACAAAAGTTTAATAAAGACCCATATGTGATTCTTATAGTAGCGTTAGCTTATTCTGCGTTAATGTTATTATTTTATTATCCGAGTTTTTTCCTGCTGAATTTCTTAGCATTTATAGTATTAGGAGCAATCTTTGAATTAACGAATAGAAACATTATTAGCACTATCATAGCAAATATTTCATATAATATTCTTTTAATTTTATTTATTTATCTTTAATTTTAACTTTTCATTATACCTTAAATATAAAATTTTAATAATAAGAAAATCAATAATCTCTCTAGAATTAATATTAAATACTATTATTTGTTTTACACGATAAAGCTTCATCGATTAGGAGTATATAGGATTGAGTAAAACCTTTTATAGAAATAAGGGAAGTAAGGACAATATTGTTATTTCCCTTGCCGGTGCGCATGGAGTAGGAAAAACAACTGTATTCAATCTTATTAGAAATTCCAAGATGATTAAAGATAATAATAAATTTAAATTTTTTCCTGAAAGATATGTGAAAAAACCTCCTTTTCCTTTTGGATCATCTAATAAACAGATTAGTTTTAGGAGTGAACTTCATTTCCTTCAACAATTTATTAAAAGAAATCAAAATATTATGAATTTTGATAATAGATATAATGGAAGAATCATTATCTTGGATAGAACTCCTATATGTGTGCTTATATATTCAAAAAGCTTGAATTTGAAGGAGAAAGATTTTAATCTCATTTTAGATACTTATAATTCTATTATATGGAAAGAAGATTATACTATATTTTTAACTGCAGAACCTGATACTATATTGAAACGGATAATTCAAAGAGGCTCATTAGAGCGAATTAGAAGAGAATGGAATGAAGATGATAAAAAATATTTATTGAAAATTCTCTCTTTCTATGAACAATATTTTTCAACTCGAAAAAATGTGTTTACAATTGACACAAATGAGTTAGCTTTAGAAGAAATTATTAATAAAATTAAGAAAATTCTTACTGATTTATCTGGATATACTTTTGAAAAAATAAAACAGCCTTCTACTACTCAAATGAACTTAAAAAAGTTCCTAAAATAAGATAATGATAAAATATATTAAAACAGACATTCTATTAATACATAAATCTTTACAAAGAATCTTGTTCAATTTTATTATACATTATTGAGGTATTAAAAATGTCGACAATTCCTGGTGACATACGACAGAAAATGATGTATACCTTAAAAGAAGAAGAAGATAAAACAGATTTGGAGAATTTAGCTGTTTTATCAAGAATAGGAACTAAAATAGTTAGTGCTGTCACTTCAGAAGAAGATGCTGATGCAACTTCCGCCTCTAGCACAGCTTTAATTGACTTAGGGTTAAGATTAAATCAAGCCACTGACCATGGAGCTCTAACAGAAATTATTTTACATAATACTTCTGGATATAGTATTTTAATGGCTATAAATGATGATTTCATAGTTTTTGGAGGATTAAGAGCTATTTATCGAATTGGTTATTATTTAGGATATTTGAGAGAATTAGCTAGAAAGTTAAACAGACTTCTTTCTGGAGATAAAGAAACTGAAATGATGCTTTCATTAGAAACAAGAGAGCTAGAAAAAATTCAAGAGCAAAAAGAAATGGAAGAAGCTAAAGCTATAATAAAACCCTCAGTTGAACAAGATAAAGCTGCTTTAGATGATTTATTAGGCTTTTTAGACGATTGGGAAAAAGAAGGTGTTGAATTTGAAGAACTTGAAGCTTCGACTGAAAGTGGCATTGTCTCAATTCCAAAGTCTATTGGACTTGGAATTGATAAAGAAGTAAAAGCAGCAGCGGTACCTGCTATTCCACAAATTTCTGAAAGTTCCGTTGATGAAACACATCTCGAATTTAAGGTGTATGATGATGAAGTGCCCCCAATCCCCCTCGAAGATTACACACCTATGGAAATCGAAGAAGAACCGGTTTCTGAACAACCTACACCTACTGAAGAACTACCTACTCCTACTGAGGAATTAACTCCTTCAGGAACTCCCCTCCCCTCATTGGATGAATTGTCACCTCCAGATTTTGATACAGAATTTTCAGCTTCTGAATATGATACTGAATTTGTATTAGAAGAAGAATCGGAGGCATTGGGCTCTGTATTAAAAGACCTTGGATGGGATGAAGAAGAAGATTAAAATTTAATATTAGCAAAGATAATTTCAAAATTCATTCTATGTATTGTTTTTAAGTAGATTTTATATATTCATCTTTATATCGTTAAAAACTTTTAAATAAGGTTTTCTCTAATCTATACATAATCAAAATTATACTTAAAAATTCTAAAAATTAAAATAATCGTGAAATGAAATGAGTGAATCAGAAGAAATTAGGAGGGAAGAAACAAGCCGTGGTAGGAAAGTACTCTTTGGATCTCCAAGAATAGGCACTTCTATAGTATTGGGGATAGAAGGATGGGCACTACTTACACTCTATACAAGTGGCTATGGATTACACCCTTTTCTCGCCGGATTTGCCATTGCCATGGGTTATTTAACTATTGCTCTCTCACAGTTTTTATTAGGATGGATTAGTGATGCTAAATATACGAAATGGGGTAGACGAAAACCATATATAATAGTTTTTGCCCCTCTATTAGGAATTTCAATTATTTTCTTAATCTTACCCGGATTAGTACTTGATTTAAACGATACAGGAACACTATTTATATGGATGCTAATATGGGAGATAATTTTTAGAGCTAGTTATGCAGTCACAACACCTTATCAAGCTTGGATGGCAGAAGAATTCCCTGTAGAAGAACGCCCAAAAGTCTCTCAATTTCAAAATACTTTTAATTATCTTGGAAATGGGATAATGGCTCTTTTCTCAATGATTGTTCTTACAAGTTATATTGATGCTTTAGACGGAGCAGTAGATCTAAACATTCCAATTCCATCAAGTATAAGTATTTCTATCTTTGGATTTGGTATTTTAACGATTGTCTTATTTTATATCATTGCTTTTAAGATGCCAACTGAACCCTACTATGAAATCAAATCAAACTTAATTGAAAATTTGAAGATCATTGTAAAAAACAAGAATTTTATGTTGATTGTTCTTATGGTTGGTATATCGGGTTTAGGTTGGTCTATGGTAGCTACAACTATGTTAAAATATCTTCAAGATGCCTTAAGTATGGGTACTATGGATTACATTATTGCCGCTGTAGCTCTTCTTCTATCCATTTTCATATTTCTATATTTATGGAGAAGATTAATACAAAAAAGGGGAAAGAAACAGACTCTATTATATGTTTTTATTGCAGCAGTAGTTTTTATGCCAATCTCTTTGTTAGGATTAATCCCAATGGAATCATATTTAGTGTTGGGTATAATTTTTATTATTGGTATAGGTGCAATTCTAGGAGGGTGGTTCTTATTCCCTTATATTGTATATGCTGATGTAGCAGAAGATGATGAAAAAACTACAGGAGAATTAAAAGCAGGAATATATGCAGGATTTCCTTCAATTATACTTAATCTCTTTCAAGCTGCAGGCGCATTTTTCATCGGTTCTATTTTGTCATTACCACTTGTTAATCCCACAGGAGCTGTGGACGCAGAATATTCAATAGGTTTAGCCATATTTGGCCCTATCGTCTCTATCATTTTACTTGTATCTTACCTCTATACAAAAAAATATGTTAAATTGGATTTTGATTGGGAGAAAAAAGAACGAAAAATTGAATAAACAAAACTAATTTCTTTTTTTTTTTTTTTAATTTTTATCTCTTTATAGCTTAGGCCTTATAAAATAAAAAGAGTGAAATTGACTTACTTGATAATTTACAGGAAAATTTAATATCTCCTATCTTTTGATACTATTTTAACGTTTAATGCCTCAGGTCCTTTTCCTTCTTTAGAATCCTTGATTTCAAATTCTACTTCATCCCCCATATCAAGTTTTTTAAAACTGTCCATATCGATATTAGAAAAATGTACAAAAATATCTTCTTGACCCTCAACAGTTATGAACCCATAGCCCTTCTTTGCGGCAAACCACTTAACAATCCCTCTCATCCTTTTAGACATTTAATATTCTCCAATATTGATTATTAAAATAATATAAAATTAGCGTAAATAGTATTGTTTTATTTCCTATAGGTATTGTAAATTAAAATTATATAGGAAAATAAATTTTTCTTTTAAAATTTTTTTAAAACACATTTTCTCTTAAAATTAAATAAAATCAATAAAGAATAAACAATTTATTTTATGTGAACATGATTTTTGACAAAGTTTTAAAGATCTACCAAAAATACTTCATATGTCCTGCGTGTTTAGGTCGACAGTTTTCTCTTCTAGGGTCTCATACCACGAACCAAGAAAGAGGTAGTTCATTATTACTCTCATTAACTATGGAAAATCATAGAAAATTTTTATCTAATAACGAAACAGAACAAGAAAAAGCATTGGAAAGTTTGAAATTATTAGCTGAGAATGCGAATTTTTTACCTGCTCAAAAAGTGTTACAAAACGAAGGATTTGAATATGAAAAGAATGATTTAAATCCTATTTGTTATTTATGTCATAATATTTTTTCACATATTGATGAGTTTATTGAAAAAACAAAACAAAAGCTTAAAGAAATTGAATTTGAAACCTTTTTGGTTGGTACAAGACCCCTAGCTCAAATAGTAAATCAAGCAGATAATTTTAAAACAGAATTCAATATTTTAGAAGCTGAATCTTTTAAGAGTCATTTTAATCGTGTTTTAGGAAAGGAATTGATGATTTCAATTGAAAAGCCTCCTGAATTTAACAATCCAGATATATTAATTATTTTTTCTCTGAGTTTCGATTCATTTGATATAGAATTAAAACTAAAATCTCTTTTCATATTTGGAAAATATAATAAACTTATTCGAGGAATACCCCAAACTCATTGGTTTTGTAAAAATTGTATGGGAAACGGATGTAAATTATGTAATTTTACGGGGAAACAATATTTAACGAGTGTGGAAGAGTTAATTAGTCCAGAATTCCTTAAAGAATCAAAAGCATCGAGTTCTAAATTTCATGGTGCTGGAAGAGAAGATATAGATGTTAGAATGTTGGGTACAGGGAGGCCTTTTATTTTAGAATTAAGAAATCCTAAAATCAGAAATCTTGATTTAGTTAAAAGTGAAAAAAAAATTAATAAAAAGAGTAAAAAAAAAATAAAAATTCATGATTTAAGATATACCAATAAAAAAGAAGTAATCTTACTTAAAGCAGAATCAAAGAATATAAGAAAGATTTATAGAGCATTAGTAAGTACTCAAGATAAGATATCTAAGGAGATTTTTGAAGAAAAAGTAAATGAACTGAAACGAATATTTGAAAATCAAGAAATCAAACAAAGAACACCTTATCGCGTATCTCATCGTCGTAGTGATAGAATTAGAGAAAAATTTGTTTTTAAAATTGAAGGAAAGTATCTTAAGTCGAATTTATTTGAATTTACAATCGAAACTCAAGGGGGCACTTATATAAAAGAACTCATTAATGGTGATGAAGGACGCACTTCTCCATCATTTTCTGAAATCTTTAAAACAGATTTATTATGTAAAGAATTAGATGTATTAAAAATCCTTCTTTAAGTTCTGTTTTTGATATTTACATAGATATAAAATCAAAAAATAAATAAACTATTATTCATACTTCTATTAAACTAAATATTTGGTGTATTATTATTACTCTCCATAAAGGGTATAGAAAAAAGACTAGACACAAGCACAGGAAAAATGTTCGCAAAAGAGGGTTAGGTTCAGTTGAAAAATATCTGATAGATTACAAAATCAATGATAAAGTAGATATAATTACCGATCCCTCTGTTCATGTGCGTGGAATGCCTCATTCCAGATATCATGGTCGCACAGGGACAGTTATAGGTCAAAGAGGGCGTTGTTATTTGGTGGAACTTAAATTGGGGAGATCAAAAAAAACCTTAATAATTGGGAAAGATCATTTAAGATTAAATCCTATTTCTGTAAATAAAGAATAAATCTCAATAGGTAGCACAAATATGTCAGGAAGAAAGAAAGACGAGAGAACAGTTTCTATTCCAGAAGTAAAGGAGATTATGGAATATGTAAAAGAAAAAATGCTAGAAATTGATTCTGAGGAGGGAATGTCGCACTTTCAAGAAATTACGTATAATTATGTAAACAAGTTCGCAAAGATTGATGCTCGAACAGCAAAAAAAATTATAAAATTTTTGATAAATGATTATGAAATTGAGGAAATCTACGCAATTAACATCGTAAACATAGACCCGCAATCCGTTCCAGAGTTAAGAATGATATTAGAGAAATCCTTTGTTGGAAAAACGTTAGATGACGAACAATTAGAAGTGATATTGGAGAGTATAGAAGATATAAAAACATCTTAACTATAATTATAATTTCTTTATAGTAAAATTAATAAGTCTAAATTGTTTTAAATTCAATGAGCTATCCTTACTCATAGAGTTAGTTTATAAAAATTAAAATTTTGAAATGGTTATTGGAAAAGTAGAAAGGAAGATAATTGGTAAAGATGGAAAGAAGAGAGCGGTACAGAGGTCCTCCCCGGAGAAGACCCTATCGAGGAGGTCCAAAGAAAAAAAAACAATTTATAAAAAAATTTCGGGATGTTGTTATATTAGATGTATTAATTCATGGTCATCCCGAAGAAGATAAGCCTAGTTGGG
Organism: Promethearchaeota archaeon; assembly: GCA_016840085.1. Classification (GTDB taxonomy): domain Archaea; phylum Asgardarchaeota; class Lokiarchaeia; order Sigyniarchaeales; family SOKP01; genus Loki-b32. The sequence continues at coordinate 82,788 of JAEOTA010000018.1, read as the reverse complement.
CAAAAACACCAATAGCTCAAGTTCTAACTTTTCCAGATTTTGTTCTTTATGAGGTAAAGGTAAATAAAAACTCTGATATTCAAGTCCAAGAACAAAAAACGTATGAAGAATTCTTAAATGAAGATAAATTAAGAGACGTTTTGAAAAAGATTAATTATAATGATCTAACTACCACTTCAAAAGCACTTATTCAACCAATTCTAGAAAAAGAAGTATTAAAATTTGAAGAAGAGTTCATCAATTTCTTCAACAATTCCACTTCTATTACTCCTCGGATGCATGCTTTAAAATTATTGCCTGGGATTGGACAAAAGCATATGTGGGAGCTTCTTGAGGCAAGAGAAAGACAAAAATTTGGTAACTTTCAAGATATTGCTGATAGAACAAGTATTTCTCACCCTACTAAACTTATCGCACAAAGAATTATTAAAGAACTTTCGAGAGATGTAAAATATTACCTGTTCAGTAAAACTCAGAAATATGAATAATTAAAATGAATTATACAGAAGTAAAGCTTACTCTAAACAAATTAAATTTACGACCTAAAAAGCATCTAAGTCAAAATTTTTTAATTGATGATAATTTATTAAAAAAAATAATTTTATTATCTGAAGTCTCAAAAGATGATACTATTTTAGAAATTGGACCCGGTTTAGGCGCCTTAACCGAACCCTTAATTAAAAAAGCCAAAAAAGTATATGCTATTGAAATTGACTCTATTCTTTATAAATTTCTCTCAGAAAAATTTTCGGTATATAACAACTGTGAAATTATAAACTGTGATATCTTAAAAATGGATATTCCTTCACATAATAAAGTGATATCGAATATTCCATATACAATCACGGGTCCTCTCTTTGAGAAAGTATTTTTCAACCAAGCTCCCTCCCAAGGAGTATTGATTATTGAAAAAAGTATCACAAATCGAATCTTTTTAACTGGAAGTTATAAAGAATTTTCTAGAATTAGCGTTGGTGTGAATGCCTACTTGAAACCAGTATTAAAGCATGACGTTTCCCGAAATAGCTTTTATCCTGCTCCAAAAATCGATTTAAATCTAATTAAATTAGTTCCAAAGGAAGAATTACATACATTTTTATTAGAAAAAAAAAGAGCTTCTTTCTTCTTAAAATTTATAGCGGGGATCATGCCCTACAAAAATAAAAATATCGTAAATGCATTAGTAATGTTTTTTAAAGCGATTAATGATAATAATTATAACAAAGAAAGAATTTCAAGCATATTGCAAGAAAAAAACTACGGAAACAAAAAAATTTTCAGTTACCCCATAGAAGACTTAATAGACATAAGCAGCCTCTTTTATACTTAAAAAATTATTAAAACGAGATGATCACTTTTTATTTTATAACGGATCCTTTAATCGAATGTGATCATGAGAAGGTATATTATCCTTCACAGGATTCCTTTTTATTGATTGAGTATTTCAAAAAAAAGATTAATGATAATTATTTTGATGGAATTGAATTAAGTGAAATTGAGAATGTTTTAGATCTGGGTACTGGAACTGGAATTATAGCTATTTTTCTTCAATTGATAAAATCTCAAAACCAAAACTTTAATCCAAGGATATTTGCATCTGATATTTTAGAAGATGCAATAACGTGTGCTAAAGAAAATGAAATGCTAAATAACTTCAACAATGAAATTATATTTTTGCAATCAGATTTATTTAAATCTTTTCCTGATAAATTGAAATCATCTTTTAACATAATTATTTTTAATCCACCATATTTACCCTCCTCAGAATATATTAAAAATAGAAAAAATAAACAACTTATTGATTATAGTTGGGATGGTGGATTAAAAGGATTTGAAATATTAATACAGTTCCTTAAAGAAGCAAAAGAGTTTCTAAACTTAGGTAAAGAACATTATATATATTGCTTAAGCTCTAGCAGAACTATAATTGAGGATTTAAGTAAAAAAATCATGAAATTAGGATATAATAACGAAATAATAGAAAAAAAACATTATTTCTTTGAAGATATTTTTTTACACAGATTAAAATGTCTTAAAAGCTAAAATGGTCTTCTATTTCTTCTTTTCTCTAATAGTGTAATACCATACTTACTCAAAGTTCTGATTAAATTATTGAATAAAAGATCTACTTCATTTTTTTTAAATACAGCTCGCTTATGAGCTTCGATTTGGGGAATTGGTAAGCCGTAGTGCTCATTTAGACTTGATATTGGTAGTAATATTGAAGTAATTAGGTCAGCTTTTTCAGAAGCTTTTTTAATCGAATGAGTTTCGTCCATAAAAAACTCTATTCTGCAAGGAGTGTCGTATCTTGCGGTTTTCAGATAAAAGGCATAAAAGGAGAGAGGAAAATAATAAGGGATTTCTTTTTTAATGCCTGTATCTCTGATCTTATCAATTTCATTTTTACAATTAAAAATACAGCTTCTCTCGTTATTTTCTAATAATCGATTAAACAAATCTATATCAGAGAAAAATTCGATTATATGCCGATAATTAAGTTTGATGAAATCTGCTAAATTGGAATGATTAGATTTTAATAATTGAATTGCTTCAGATAAAAGATTTGATAAAGCTGATGTTCTCGTATCTTTAATTGAGCCAATTAAAATTATTCCTTCATCCTTACAAAATGAGTATAATTTATGATATTCTTTTAATAAATCATCATATCTTTTAGAAATTTCAGGATCTTTTGAAAATAATAAATTAATGGGAGTAATAACGATTGGTCCATCAATAATAATCACATCAGTATCAGAAGATCTTTCAATTACATTATTTAACAAATTAATTTCCATATGTCTCATATCCATTGAGATCTTAGTATCTACCGCATTTTCATCTCGATTAAAGAAATTTCCTTGAACAAAATAATTATTGAAACCATTTAAATCAGGATAGTATTTGATGTTAGCAACTGTATTTTTTTTGAAATAATATTTAACCGCAATAGCTTTTAAAAATGAGAAATCTACATTCATAAACTTTTTCGAGACTGAGCTTCCATCAACACTAATAACATTTAATCCTGTGATGTTAGAGGCTGTAACTGCTTTTTTCAGAAATTTCTCTTTAATATAAAACCTTGGATAATCTATTAATCTCGAAAAATCTAAATTCCTTAAATTTTTTAAAATAATTTTAGAAAAATCATTTTTCAATTTTTCAAGCTCTTTATATTCTTTGGCTAGAGCTTTTAAATTATTAAGTAGAAGCTGTTCTTTTGTAAATCCGAAATTGTTTTTTACTTTTTTTTCTCTTGAAAGAAAATTTAAATCTTTATTTTCAATGTCAATAAAGTTGTTTCGAATTGTCATTAAAAGAACAAAAAATTAGAGATAAAAATAATAATAATGAGATATTCAATTTTTTGATTTTTAGAAGTTTAAAGAAAAGTTATCAAACTATTATGACCATTAATTTAGGAGAAAATCCATGGATTTTAATCGTCTTAACATGCCTTGAAATTTTATTTGTTCTATTACCTGCCTTTATTTCGAGTAAAATTGAAAAAAAACGTTTTAAAGAAGTTATAGTTGAGATGGGATTTCAAAAAAATGAAGATATTTTTATAAAGGTAATCGCGGGATTAGGATTTGGAATTTTATTTTTCTTCTCCTCAGTGTATCTTATGTTTTTTTTTAGAAATATTATAGTTGAAAATATTTTTGGTGCTCAGTTTGTACAAGAGGGGCAAGAAAGCGCGATAAGTACAACTCCTACACACCCTAATATAGGTCAAATAATAATTTTGATAAGTTTACAATTATTAATAATAGGTCCTTGTGAAGAAGCTTTTTTTAGAGGCTTTTTAATAAAGAAATTAAATCAAAAAATAAAAATTAGTCTCTCAATCATTATTTCATCATTTTTTTTTTCTTTTTACCATGTTCCTCTGTTTTTAGTGCCGTTCACAACCATTATGACTTATTTTGGTTATTATTTTTCATTTGGCATCTTATTGGCAACGATTTTTGTCTATTTTGATTATTCATTAATTCCTTGTTCAATTGCACATTCTTGTTTTAATATTCTTATTTTAATTCTATAATATCTGCTTTATTTGAAAATAATACATTTAAATTTAGCAAAAATTAATTATAATAAGGTTATAATAATATTATATTTTTAAAGTGAATTTTTCTAAAATTTTATAATATAATTAGAAATTATTTCGCTGCCTATCCATTGAAAAAAATGACCAGTTACGATTTTACTTATAAAATCTTGATGTTAGGAGATGCTTCTGTTGGGAAAACGTCACTCACCCTTAGATATATTTCTGGATTTTTTATGGAGGATCTAAAGTTAACTATAGGGGTTGATTTCTATAGTAAGACAATTGATTTCATTGATAATAAAGTTAAACTGCAAATTTGGGATTTTGGTGGTGAAGAGAGATTTCGATTCTTGCTATCTCAATATTGTAAGGGAGCAAATGGTGCTTTCTTCTTATTTGACATTACTAATCAAATTTCATTAGATCATCTCCCTGATTGGACCCAAATAGTTAGAGAGAATGCAGGTGATATTCCAATAATGTTAATTGGCTCAAAATTAGACTTGGATGAGTTTAGAGCAGTACCAACCGAAGATGGCATATTAGCGACCAAAAAATATAATCTTACTTCTTTTATTGAATTATCTTCGAAAACAGGAGAAAATGTTGAGAAATCGTTCTATGATATGACAGAAATCCTTTTTGAAAGATACTCTAAATAAAAATAAATATAGACTTTTTTAGTTCACTCTCTTAGATTTAAGTAAAACTTAAATTGAGGCAGTTTTTAGAGTTGTTTGCTTAGAATTACAAACTTCGGGGAGAAAGATTATATTTTTAAAGACGTATATTTATAATTTCTGATTGTATCTGCATCTTATATTCGTAAAAATTATATGTAAAAAGAAAGAGATGAGTAAAATGAATGCTGAAGAACCTCCAAGACCTAAAGATTAGATATAGAGACTAAAGCTCCCTTGATAGATACTGTAAATATATACGATAATCCTATAAATCTTAATGACCTTCTCAAAAAGTTTAATGGTGTACTAATCGACTTTTTTAGAGGAAATTGGTGAAGTCATTGCAAAGCACATTTAAAACTATTAACGGAACATATTTCTGAATTTAACAAGCGAAAGATTAAGTTAATATCGATAGCAAGCGATAGTGCTAGACTTTTGACAAAATTCAAAGAAGATAACGAGTTTAATGTTGATATTATTTCCGATCGTGGAGCTAAAATTGCTAAACAATATGATGCATACTGGTTTGCCCCTGTTGCGGGCTTAGATTATAAGATAAAACAAGCTGTGCCTAGTAAGTTCTTAATTAATAAAGATGGTAAAATTATTTGGAAATATATTGGTAAAGATAAGACAGATAGACCTACAATAGAAATGATGATTAAAATTATTGATAAATATTTAATAAATCCCAAATAAGAATGATTCGCATGTAAAAAAATGAGACGTTCGAAGACTGCCTAGCAAAGGTTTTGGGATTAAGATTCTTTTTTATTTAAACCTTACAAAATTATTTATTATCCATTTTTTATTAACAATTTAAACTTCTAAATTAGTGAAATTTATGTTTAATAGAGCATTTAAAAAATTTCTTTCTAAAAAACCATCTAAAAAAGAATTATATCCCTATTTATATTCCATTGCTTTTAGAGAACTTGGAAAACCAAAATATGAGACAAAAGATGAACCTATTAAATGTAATTCATGTGGTGCTATTTTTACTGATATAGATTTAATTCAGGTAGATACACAAAAAGGATCTTACTATATATGTGAATTTTGTGGGACAATTAATATAGTAGATAAATCTAAAGTAAAGGAGAAATTACCTAATGATATTGATTTTATTTTAATAGAAGCTTTAACTAAAAAATCAAAAGAAGAAGAAAAAATAACAAAAATGGATGTTACAGCGGGAGATCTCTATATTTCTGTGATTGACATCTCGGGGAGTATGAGTGGGGCTAAAATTGAGGCCGTAAAAAAATCTCTAGTTCAAACTTTAAAAGATTTTAAGATTAACTCGCCTTCAACTAAATATATTTTAATAGCATTTGAGAGTTCAGTTTATTATTATCTAAGATACGATAAAAATCCATTAAATTTTAGTGGTGAATTACTATTTTCTTTAGAAGGTATGAAAGCCCAATTAAAAAAATCCACAAAGAAAGAAAAGTTTTTAGGATCCATTAGCGAATTTGCTGATGGTTGGATAAGAACAGTTGAAGACCTTAGATCTATGGATATGACAGCATTAGGTCCTGCATTATATTTTGCTATCGTTTCTTTTGAAATTTTCAAATATACTGGAAGAATAACATTGTTAACTGATGGTCTTGCAAACCAAGGAATAGGTAATCTTTCAGGAACAAGCCCTGGAGCAGAAAAATTTTACGAGGATATGGCTGATTTATGTAATGAATTTAAAATTATTGTGGATGTGGTAGGAGTATCAGTTTCTGGAGATAATAATGAAATGGGTCTTGAAACTCTAGGAAAACTCACAGATAAGACAGGGGGAATGTTGTATTTAATTTCAAGCTCAGAGATGGAGGCTATTTTCTCAGAGATGAGACAAATGAGATATATAGGTAAAGATGTTAAAGTAAAAATTATCACTCCACCAACCATAATGATAAAAAACATTACAGGGGCTTATAGTTCGAAAGGTACTATTGATGGATCAGTAATAAATTTAGGAGCAATTACAGAAGATAGAGAATTATTTTTAGAACTAGATTCAAGTAAGGAATTGAGAGAACATGAAGAAATCCCTGTTCAATTCCAAGTAGAATATCTCGATACTGAAGGTCGAAAAAGAATGAGAGTTATAAACGATAAAGTAAAGGTTACTAAAGATGAGGATGAATTTACGGCAGAATATGACCAAAAACTTAACGTAATGATGAACATTCAAGCTGCTGGAACTGGATATTATGCAGGAAAAGCTTCTGAATCGAAAAACCGATTAACAGGGTTGAAAAAAGAAATGATGAATGAGTTAAATCGCTTACGATCAGTAAATATGTCTTTCGCTGAACAAGATTTTACAGAGGGCTTATCTTATTTAGACGACGAATTAGAAGAAATCGAAATGGAAGAAAAAGAAGTCGCACAAGCACCAGCAAAGAGTTATTGGGCAGCAAAGGGGCAGCAAAGAGCAAGAATATCATCGAATGCTTTAAAGAAGAGAATGGAAAAGAAAAAAAAATAAAAGTAGAAAATAATTCTTTTTTTCAATTTAATAAACCGTAATGAAAACTCAATGGATCAACATAAAGAATTAACCGATAAATTAATTGAGTATAGTAATAAAATAGGTATAGATATCATAGGGTTCGCTGATCCAAATTTATTTGATCGATTTCTTGAAGAAAATCAACCATTTGCATTTTTACCAAAAACAAAGACAGTTATTATAATAGGAATCCATTTATACGATATAACATTGGATGCATGGAGTAAGAATGAGGAAAATGGAAAAAATTTCCAGTTTGCTGATTCAATTTTAGTAAATTTTTGTCATTCAATTAATAAATTTCTCGATAAGCAAGGATATGAATCTAAAATCATTTCCTATAACCCGGGATTATATTTAAAAGATTGTGCTGCTTTGGCGGGAGTAGGACCTATTGGTAAAAACAATCTATTAATAACTAAAAAATATGGCTCTCAAGTAAGATTAAGGGCACTTGCAACATCCGCACCCTTAATTTGTGGAAAACCTATATATGAAAGTGAATATTGTAAAGAATGTAATATTTGTATTCATTCCTGTCCAGCAAAAGCATTTCCTGAAGGAAAATATAATAAGGAGTTATGTCTTGAATATAATTACGCTAATTGGAAAGCACTTTCGGATTATACTGTTATTTGGTGCAATAAATGTATTGGATCTTGTCCAGTTGGAAAAAATCAGGAAAAGAAATAAAAATTTACTTCTTTTTTTATTTTTTGGTAAAATTTTGAAGATCTTTATTCTAAATTAAAATAATTATTTTTTTTAATAGAGAGAAAGGTGATTAGAAGTAAAAGTAAAGATTTGAAATTTTGGTTGGTTTAGATACTTTTGATTCACTTTTTTTTTCTTTTTCTTACAAAAATTAGTTAAAATTGATCATTTTGGACATCAAAGTAAAGATTTAAATGTTGTTCTCTCTAAATATTCAATGAACAAAAATAAAGATTATTCCTAAAAAGTGTATAAAAAGCAATTAAAAATAAAGAGGTAAATAAATGGTTAAGAAAAAGAAAGAAAAGAAAAAGAAAGAAAAGAAAAAGAAAGTGAAGCAAGAAGAGAAGGAAGAAGAGAAAGAAGAGGAGGAACAAGAGAAAGAAGAAGAAAAGGAAGAAGTAAAGGAACAAGAGAAAGAAGAAGAAAAGGAAGAAGTAAAGGAAGAAGAGAAAGAAGAAGTAAAGGAAGAAGTAAAGGAACAAGAGAAAGAAGAAGAAAAGGAAGAAGAGAAAGAAGAGAAAGAGGAAGAAAAAGAAGAAGAGTAATTACTTAAATGTAAGTCAATTTAATTTTCTCTCATTGTTTCTGAATAATTATTGATTTTTCAAAAATTTTAGTAAATATTTTAAGAAGAATAAAATAGCAACTTATTGAGTCACGTTCAGAAAAATGTAAATGTTTGTATATTTGAATGTATCTATAAAAATAGGGAAGAGAAATTTATTCAAAGATAATGTGAGCTATACATTGGATTTCGCCCTCTATTAAACTCTATTGAGTTTAATCTCTCCCTGATTTTTTTATGATTGCTCAGATTTCTTTTCTCTTCCCTTCTCTTTATGTCAGAATTTAGGTAAATAATAAAAATTAAATTTAAGTAAATCAGGATATGGTGTTAATATATTCTCCATACTACTTTTTGGAAATTTATTTTATAACTGTGTCGATATATAAGCATGAGTACAAATATTAATATAAAGAAAGGAAGTGACTTAAATAAGGCTAAAAGTATGTTTTAAATGTCATGAATATGTACCGATTCTTGAGGATAATTATATCAATAAAGAAAAATTGGAAATGTTTGATTCATTACATTCTGGCCATCCTATTCAGATTGTAAATGAAGAAGAATTAGGGAATAAAAGAGAATGGAAACAATTTTTAGTAAATTAGTTGTTATAAGAGATCCTAAGTTAAGAAAAGTAAGAGATAATCTTAGAAAGTTGTTTTTAATATTTACAGAGAACGAGTATAATCGTCTTACTTCTTTATGTAATATTTATCTTTCTAAGATAAATTTGACTAATTCTCAAATGAAAAGGTTCAAAGCTGTCAGGGAAGAGAGATACATGTTATATAGAGCTTTAACACATTCAATATGTTTATGTGCTGTTTGTAGTTCTAGTATAAAGGATATGGATTATGTTCCTAGTGGCAAGTGTTGGATATGTGTCGACTGTTTAGATAGTATAAAAGAAAATAAAAAAAAAAAAGAAATTATTTAATTTTTCGAGTTAAGCAACCCGAAAGAATAGCAGATAATCGCTTTAAACTAATCCAATAGCGATTTTCATATCTGCTGCAGTTACTTTCTTTCTTCCGGAATGCTTAGCAATATCGAGTGCGCATCCTGTAAGATTTTTTGCGTACTCTTCTAAGAAATCCATTAATTTGTCAACCGCTGCGCGACTTACGATTTCAGCCCCTGCTTTCTTCATTAAAGCGCGCAAAGGAGACCAAGCGAATGCTGCCATGATATTTTTTCAATCCTCCACGAATTCTTAATTTTGGTTAATTTCCTTAACCTTTTTTATGAAAGGAGTAAGGATTTTAATTTTTAATTTTGTAATAAATTTAATAAAAACTGATGTATTTATAACTAAATTGTTATTTCTTATATTTAAATGTGTTGGTTGATTATGATTAATTCGATAAATGTGATCAATCAAATATGGTCGACAAAAAAAATTGATGAAAATAATTAACAAATTTTTTACTAGTGAGTTCAGTTAATTGGAAATGATCAATTTTTGATTTCAGATGAGCATGTTTTAGTAAGTTGAAAAAGTAAAACTCTAGGATAAGGTGAAATCTATTGACGCTTTTATGGTAAATATTATGGGAGATAAAAGATTAAAGTATTTATAATTTCAAAAATCTACAACAAAACATTTTTGAAGCAATGATTAGAATTTTTCTTAATTTCTTTTATTTTTTTTTTTTACACTAATTTAAAAATTAGGCAAACTTCTTAATAATTCGATTAAATTTTATTTTAATAATATTAAAATAATTTAACTAAAAGTGGAGCATTAAAAAATGAGTGAAATGAATCCTAAAATATTAGTTGTGTCAGACATACATTTAGGTTCCTTAGATAGTGAAAGAGATTTATTTATTCAATTTTTAAGTGATATTATTAATGGAGAGTTCGGGAATGATTTGCAAGTTCTTATAATATTAGGAGATTTTATTGATTTATGTACTGATACGCCTATAGCAATTTTAAAAAGGGAAAAAATTCAAGAAATTTTTACACTAATACTTCAGATTAAAAATAATATGAACCTAATTTTTGTTCTTGGAAATCATGAAATTCCTGTTACCGGAGACTACGATGAGAAATTTGAACGCAGAAAAAAAAAGTTTTTAAATAAATTTAAGCACAGTAATTTCTTTGAATTGTTTAACGGTGAGTTATTCTATCAATACATAATACTAACAAAGTGGAATAATGAAGACATGCTCTTAATGTACAATTCGCGAGATCAAATTGAAAATAAACCACTTAAGAAAGTAAAAGTTGAGGGACTTGATTTAGACAGTGATTACAAGTGTTTAATGACACATGGCTATCAGTTTGATAGTAATATATACCGATTTTTTGTAGGACAAATATGGAAATCATTAATTTCTAATAATAAGTTTGAAGTAAAAGAGACTTATGATTATTTCTGGAACGAAGTAATTAAGAATGGGAGAAAAATAAAACCTATTAGATTCGAAGAAATGAAAGAAGAATTAGCAAGATTAAAAAAGGTATCTTCAGAATCAATTGATGCACTTTTTTCGGAGCTTAGCATTTTAGAATTTAATTTAATTAAAGCGAACATGCGAATAATGAAAAAATGGGAACGTGCGAGTAAACCTGATTATTATCTTGATGAAATAAAAGAGTTCTTAGTGGATGAAGAATATGATTTTTCAAAAGTAAATCATGTTATATATGGGCATTCTCATCACAAGGGAATATCCAATATAACTATTAACACTCAACAAATAGAAATAATAAATGATGGAGCTTGGCAACACATACAACCTTCTTATGCAGAAATTCTCCACAAGGGAAAAATTAATTTAAAATCTTTAGAAAAATCATAATTAGATCGACACTCTTATTTAGGTTTTTTTGCTTTTATTAAAAATCTGTGATTATTATCGTCTAAATCTAAGTATCCCTTATCAGCAATATGGTTATGAATTTCAATCAATTTATTATAATATTTCTTTACGGAGAAGTCAGGTAATTCCCAGGGTATAGCTTTAAAATAAAACACTATGGCTCCGACATCAAAGATTCGCGTCGATGTTATATCTTCATAACCTTCTATTATTTGGAAACCAATTTGTTCTAATTCTTTTGATGCGAAATCCAAATTCCATTCTATAAAGACTTCTAATTCTTCTTTACCGGTTAACACAAGTCGGAGTTTTGAATCATTTTTATCTCCAACTTGTTGGGTAATAAACACTCCTTCAGACTTAAGGATTCTATAAACTTCCTTGGGGGAATAGGATTCATGCCGATTAATGACTAAATCAAATTCTCCATCATTAAAGGGAAGATTCTCATCATCTTTACAGTATACCACTTTCACCCCTAATGGTTCTAATTGATTTCTTGCTATAGGTACATTGGGTTTATATCCTTCAGTTGCGCATGTATGATTTGGTAGAGGTACAAATGAAGATAAATATTCTCCACCACCTGTCCCTATATCTAAAAGAGAATCTACCTTCCTTATTTGTGGTAATATATTACTTGTATAACTCCAAGTTAAAGGTGTATTTACAACTCTGTCGCTAATATAGGAAAAATCCCACCCTGAGAACGGGTGGTCAGCTTCAGATATGAAAAAATTGAGCAAATCTTCGTTTTTCACATCCATCACATAGAATCATTAATTACAGAAAATTTTAATAAAAAATAATTTCTAGATATAGTCTAAAAATATTATTAAAAGATTTAAAAACTAAGTGAAAAAAATAATAATTTAAATTAGAATGTTAAAAATTTATAAATCCCTTATTGTTTTTTTATTATAAAGTTTAAAATTTATTAATTAACACACTATTAAATTTTTTTATGACCGCAGAAGAAAACCCACTCTCTAGCGTTGAAAATAGGAAGAAACCAATCTATATTTTTAAGATCGTCATTTTGGGGCAAGAAAGAGTAGGGAAAACATGTATTGCAAAACGATTATGTTTCGATACATTTGATGTTAATACAAAAGAAACATTAGGAATCGAGTTTTACACATATGATCTTCCAATAATAGTAAATGGCGAAGAAACATATGTGAGAATTAGTATTTGGGATTTTGGTGGACGTGAACAATTTAAAAAGCTGTTTCCATATTATATTAATGGTGCAAATGGAATATTTATGGTTTTTGATTTAGTAGATCTTCAAACTCTCTTAAGATTGGATTGGTGGTATGAGAGATTAGGCGAATATAATCATGGTGAGACATCAAGGATGTGTGTTGGTACTAAATATGATCTTGTTAAAATTGCTGATGAGAAAACAAGAGTAGATGACTTAGTTGTAAATCGATTTATGAAACGACATAAAGAAGCAGATTTTTATAAGACATCTTCAAAAGAGAATTATAATATCGATCTTATTTTTAAAGAATTAGTTACTAAGATTTTAGAGAAAAATAATTTGGATTACGACAAAATTTAATAAAGTTATGTAATCGAGTTATTATTTTTTCGGAGATATTTTTCAAGATACTCTTTATATTAGAGGTTTATTAGAATGGTAAATATATATCATGAGAATGATGGAAATCTTTCATTTTTAAAAGATAAAACGATTGCCATGATAGGTTATGGCAATCAAGGAAGAGCCCAAGCACTTAATTTAAGAGATTCTGGTTTAAATGTAATTATTGGTAATAGATCGGATAGGTTTAAACAAATGGCAATAAACGATGGATTTTCTACATTCTCAATTGAGGAAGCTGTCAACAAGAGTGATATAACTTTTCTTCTTATTCCCGATGAAATTATGAATGTTGTATTTGAAACTCAGATTAGACCAAACTTGAAATCTCAGAGTGCTTTAGTTTTTGCTAGTGGATATAACATAGGATTTAAACTAATTAAACATCCTAAAGATGTGGATATATTGTTATTAGCTCCGAGAATGATTGGTGTAGGTGTTAGAGAAAATTATCTCAATAAAAATGGTTTTTTTAGTTTTATAGCTATTGAGAAAGACTTTTCTGGAAACGCATTAGAAATTTTACTAGCTTTAGCTAAAGCAATCGGAACTTTGAAGAAAGGAGCAATAGAATTGACTTTTAAACAAGAAGCAGAATTAGATTTATTTAATGAACAAGGATTTGGGCCTGCATTTGGTCGAGTACTATTATCAGCTATTTATACGCTCATAGATGCTGGATATCCTCCTGAGGCAGTATTAGTTGAGATGTATATGAGCAATGAAATGTCCTATACGTATAAAAAAATGGCTGATGTTGGATTAATAAAACAAGTCGATTTCCATTCGCAAACAAGTCAATATGGGGCAATGAGCAGAGGAATCAAATTTAGGAAGCTGCCTGTAAAACCAGTGATGGAATCTATTTTAAAAAATATTCAAAATGGAGAGTTCACAAAAGAATGGGAAAAAAAGATGACAAAGTTGAAATTTAAAATGATTAAATTTTTTGCTACTAAACAAAAGATTAATAAATTAGAAAAATTAGTCAGAAAGAATTTAAATTTAAAGATATATGATATTTATGAAGAAGAATCTCCTACTAAAGAAGAATTGGAGACGCTTAAAGATATAGAGCATGAAATAAAACTCTTTGAGCAATATTATATATAATAGGTTTATATCAAGATAACTAATACGCCTGCAATAGTTAAAATTACGCCAATAAAACCAAATTTAGAAATTTTTTCCTTATTTACTAAGTATGTCAACGGGAGTGCGAATAAAGGGCTCGCGCTAGCAATCAATGATACAATATTTGCTCCTGCTATATGTACGGATTCAGTATATAGATATGCTCCCAAAGAAGTCCCAATAATTGAGGCAACTATCAATAAAATCCAGGTGCGAAGAGACTTCTTTTTATTAGATAAAATTTCATTATTTTTGTTTAAATAATTTTCTCTCAACACCATTGAGCCTAAGATTAATAGTGCAAATGGGAATCTGATTACATTTCCTACAATAGAACTTAGTTCTTCAATATGAATAATCTGATCTATTTGAGCAGTTGCAAATTCAATTATAACAGCCCCAACTGCCCACCCGAGAGACGCTATAAAACAAAAACCTATTGCTTTGATTACATCCTTCCTAAAAATGTCTCGAAATCTATTTTTAATAGAGCTATTTAAGGTAAGATTCTTTTCCTGTTTTGAATTTTCAGAATTTATTTTGGAACTTCCAATAATAGTTATTCCAAATCCAATCAAAATTAGTGATAAAATCAAATTGAATTTAAACGGACTTTTAAGAAAAATTAAAGATAATATGAAGGTAAAAAGGGGAAATGTCATTGAAATAGCAAGAGTTATGGTTGTTCCAAGCTCTTTCTGAGCAGTGAAATAAGCTGTATCTCCGATCACTTGACCAAAGATGAAACTCAAGATTAATAGAAACCATAATTCCCATGGAATTATGAAAATAAGATTTAATTGGTTCAAAAAGATAATTATAAGAAAAAATGTTAAAGTGCCTATACCTGTTCGAAAGAAGTTTATAAAAGTTGGACTAACTTCCTTCTCAGTTTTGCGAAATATAACATTAGATCCGACAAATGTCAGCACAGCTAAAATCGCGATAAGTTCTCCTAGCATTGAATTAGTTATCCTTTTTATTTAATCTTTCTAATCTCTTACCAAATTCATATAATTTTAAAAAAGATTTCGCTCCTCTTTCAAGGGTAGGATAGACAATAAAATCATGATTGATAAGAAGCTCATAATAATCATTTCGATACTGATGTGGTGTTTCAGCTAAGATTAAGATTAGCATCTTGCCTAAAGATTCGGTATGATCTCTTATTTGCTTTAGATTATTAAAATGTTTTTCAAATCTCTCTTTATTTCTTCCGCCCCAAGCATTAGTATGCAATATTACAAGATCTACATTTTCTGTTATTACAGCTTTACATAAATCTAAATATTGTTGAGATCGAGAAACCCAAGGCAGATCTAGCGGATTATTTAGAGAACCAACACTAATAGGATAAACTTTTCTTAATCTTTCTATGGCGTTTTCATCAAATAAAGGCAAATTAATCCCAATTTTAGTTAAAGTATCTGTATCAAGTATTCCCAATCCTCCTGACCATAAAATAACTAAAGCGTCTTTCCCTTGCGGATATCTTTTAATTTGCTCTTTTAATGGCAAATCTCTATACTTTTTAAAAAAACTATGAAAAATAAACATATCATCGATCATTTCGTCTAAAGAACTTCCAACTTCGATTAATGGAGTTTGTTCATATACAGCCTTCCAAATTCTATCGCTTGTTCCCAGAGAACATGTATGTGATAAGACAGCTGCTTGTGCCCGTTTTGTTATTCCTCCTCTTAAGAATAAAATAGGTTTTCGCATAGATTTCGCGAGATTAAATAATTTTCTCCCTTCATATTCTTGATATCTAGGGAAACCTTCAAAATATATGCTTATAATATCAATATCTTCATCTTTATTATAATAATCTAAAAAATCTGCAACTTGCAAACTAACACAATTGCCTATGCTGGCTCCTTTCGAAAATGTGAGACGGTATCTACTATACCCATACCTAATAACTCTAGAATGTAAATCCCCAGAATGATATATTAAGCCTATATTTCCATCATCTGTAGGGAACATAGGTAGATATGCGCTATGCCCTGTTGGACAATAAATACCCATGCAATTTGGACCTACAGCACGTATTTCAACATGATTATCGAAAAATTCCTTCAATTGAGTTTCAATATTTAATCCAACTTCATCAAATTCCCCAGTTCCAGCTGTAAAAATATGAATAAAATTGACCTTCTTCTTAGATGTGATATCTTGCAAAGATTCAATTAGGAACTCTCTTCTTATAGCTAAAATCAATAGATCAATTGTGTCAGTAGGAATATCATCAAGAGATTTATAACACTTTATCCCAAATAATTCATCTTTGGAAGGGGAAATTAAATATAGGTTATCCATATTGTATCCTTGTGATCTAAAACCTCCTATAAAGTATCCTAACTTCTCTTTTGCTTCAAATATAACTACATTTCTAGGTTTGAACAAAAATTCTAAAGATTTTCCCTCTCTAGCTTCAGTCATGAGCAATACAACTATTATGTCTATTAGAAAGATATTTTAATTATTTTCAAATTAATCATTTATTTTAGATTTTTAGATTATATTCTATATAACTCTAATTAAATTGAAATTAAATATTCTAAAAACATAGAGAAAAATTCTACAATTATAAATTTCAATCCTTAATTCTACTTAAGATTTCTTCGAATTCCTTACTTCTTCCCCATATTCATATAATTTCAGAAATGATTTAGCCGCAGCTTCAAGGGAGGGGTAAACAAGAAAATTGTCTTTAAGAAGCATATCACTGAATATTTTTCGAGATTCGCTAGGATATTGATGTAAGATGATAACAAAAATTTTATTTTGGTTTTCTACATAATCTTTTATTTCTAATAGGTTCTTATAATATCCTTTAAAACGCTCACCTTCTATATTCTTCCAAGCATCTGTTTCTAGTAATACCAAACTAATGTTTTCATCGATAGCGGCTTTAGTAACTTCTACAAGTTCTTTTTGGTATGTTACAAAAGGTAGATCTAAAGGATTAGATAAACTACCTACTCGTATTGGATAGATCTCATTAAGTTTTTTCAGAGTTTCACCTTTGAAATGAGGTACTTCTAAGCCTAATTCTATTAGCATATCAGTAGCTAATATTCCAAAACCACCTGACCAAAGGATAACTAATGACCGTTTATTAATAGGATATTCAATCTTTTTTTTAAGCTTCTTGTAACGATTAAAATAATTAGAAAACAAATAAACAATATCAATTAAATCGTCTAATGAGGAAGGAACTTCTATAATAGGTGTTTGTTTATATATAGCGTTCCAGATATTCTTCTTTGTTGCCATAGATCCTGTATGTGATAAAACAGCAGTCTGTCCTCGTTCAGTCTTTCCACCTCTCATAAATAGAACGGGTTTTTTTATTTTTCTTAAAACTTCTAATAATTTTTTCCCTTCATTTTTATGAAAGGGAGATATCCCTTCAAAATAAACGCAAATTACATCAGTATTATCATCTTCATTCAAATAACTCAAAATTTCAGAAATTTGAATATCCACACAATTACCAATACTTACACCAATAGAAAAGCAAAGATTATATCTACGAGAACCAAATTTAATCATTTTTGAGTGTAAATCTCCAGATTGAAAGATTAAACCAATATTTCCGGGTTCTACAGGAAAAGAGGAATAATAAGCGGTTTTCCCTTGTGGACTATAAATTCCCATACAATTAGGTCCAATACTTCTGGTATTGCTATAATCCTCTAATATCTTTTTTAAATTCCTTTCAATTTCCATACCTATATCGTCAAATTCCCCTGTACCCGCAGTAAAGATATGAATGAAATGTATCTTCTTTTTTGAAAGGACCTCTTGTAGAGTTTGAATAAGTAAGTCTCTTCTAATAGATAATATAACAAGGTCAATCGTTTCTACTGGAATCTCATCAAAGGTTTTATAACATTTAAGCCCTAAAAATGAATCTTCCTTAGGGGATATCAAATATAACTTTTCTAAGTTAAATCCTTGTCGTTTAAATCCTTTTACAAAAAAATCAACCGCCTTGCTCACTCTATAAATTACTACATTTCTAGGTTTAAACAACAATTCTAAAGACTGTATATTTCTATTCGATTCTAACATTTTTTTCTGTGTCTTTAATGATTCTTGTATTACAGTTATAACAAAATTGAGGAATAGAATTAAATTCAGTTCCACAATTTGGACATTTTGTTCTAATCTTATTTGTAATAATTTGTAAATCTTCTAATTCTTCTTCAGATTTAGGTTTTCTGAATTTTTTTAAAATTAAAGAGATCTCTATAGATAAAATTGTAATTATTATTCCTGTAATATAGGTTTTTGTAAATATAATTGAAAAATTTTCTCTAAAATAGTAATTTACATGCCTGTATAAGAAAATATAAAAAAAGAAATTAAGAAATAGAAATGTAATTAAATTCATCTTAAAAGCTTTTATATAATCATCATAAATAATAGTAGGAATTATTGAAATTAAGGACCAGCATATATATATAAAAAATGCATCAGTTAAGTCTTCATACATTAAATAGGCTGCTAAAAACTCAATAATAGCGATTTGATCTTCTGTAGTATCAGAGGTAGGAGGATATAATTGAAGATTTAACACAAATCTATAATTAAATATATATATTAATAAACTTAAAATTGCTATTTGAATAATAAAAATAACAATTTTACTCCTAAAAACATCTATTGTCTTCATTATTATGTAATTAAATATATCAATTAATTAAAGCGTTGTTTGAGATACAATTTAATAATTACAAAATTCTTTTTTAAGGGTTTAAAATCTAATATATCTAAACTTCAGAGTGTTTGTTTTAATCCAAAACCAGATTCAACCATATTATAAATTTCAGTAAGGAACCTCGTTATAACACCTCCCTGTATAACATCATGATCAAAAGTAATCGATACATTAAGAACATCTCGTTCAATCATTTTTCCATTTATCATCTTAAATCTTTTATCTAAACACCCTATTGAGAATTGGATGGGCCACGGCTGGACAGGAATTGGCATTCCAATAGTCCTTATATCTTTAGTTAACATTCCTACAGCAGTAACACAAACAGTGCCTATATTTTTTTTCATCATTTTAGGTTTTTTCAGCATTCTTTTTAAGATTTTTTTCCGTAAAAACCCAGGAAATGAACTAAATAACTTTTGCAGCTTCTCTCTTCTCGTTCCAAGACCTACTAACCCCTCAATACTTTGCTCTTGTGCATTTCGGATTTCATTATGAATTTCGAGGAGGGATTTACGGTTAGCTTGACGAATAATATGACTTGTTGGAACTAGTTCACCATCTTTTGTTTCTCTTTCTATAATAATGTGCACATCTACATCATTAAAAATATATCTCTTAAGACCAACTCGTATAGCATGAGCATCCTTATATTTCTCGATTGCTCTAGAAATTACATAAATGAGATAACCTGTAAAGGATAGCTTTTCATTTTGATTATCCTTATATTGTTCTAAGAGTCTTAAAACTAAATCAACATCGACTTGTGCAATCACATGAACATGATGGAGTTGTAAACTTAAATCTAGCATATCAAACATTAATTTATGAGTTTTCGGATATTTTTTAACAATCATTTCTTCTTTTTCATTATTTGATCCCATTTTTACTCAAGTGGATACTTTAATTTAATAGTATTTAAATATTCATGAATTAATGTTTATTTTGAAAAAACAAATTATTGATTTAGATTTAGATTGCTAATAACAATATTAAATAAGCCGAAAACAATAAAATTTTTATTATTTGCTATCTTATCCTATTTACAGTGGAAGACTTGTTATCTTATTTTTTAAATATTGTATATTATAACCATTATAGAGGATGTTTTCTCCTATGACATACCCTTCTTCTTCACTGAAATTGACTGAAAATATAAATATAGAGGTATATAACTTATGAGTTATTCATTTTCTCGAAATAAAATGATTGAGAAAATCAAATTTGGGTTATTAAGCCCAGATGAGATTAGAAAAATGTCTGCCGCAAGAATAATTACAGCTGATACTTATGATGAGGATGGTCTCCCGATACCGAGCGGATTAATGGACCAGAGATTAGGCACAATAGAACCAGGACAACGTTGTCAGACTTGCGGCAATCTTGTAAGCAATTGCATGGGTCATTTCGGACACATTGAGCTTGCTCGCCCGGTCATTCATGTGGGTTATGCAAAGAAAGTTTTAAAAGTTTTACGATCAATTTGCCCTGAATGCTCTCGATTATTGCTTACTGATGAAGAAAAAGAAAAATTCAGACAAGATCAAATTAAGCATCGAAAATTGTTTTTCGAAGGTGATGAAGATGCCGCTAAAATAGTATTCAAAAGGGCAAGAAAGACCAAAACATGTCCATTTTGCGGCGCTATGAAAAAAAAAATAGTTATAGAAAAACCTACTACTTTTTATGAGGAAGAAGAAGGAAAGGGTTCTCGTAGAATAACGCCTATAGAGATTATAGAACGTCTTAAAAAAATGAGTGATGTTGATCTTAGGATTTTGGGAATTTCACCTGAAAACGCAAGACTCGAATGGGTTATATTTACAGTCTTACCTATACCACCTGTATGCGCGAGACCATCTATTACTCTAGATAGCGGTATCCGTTCTGAAGATGATCTCACTCATAAATTGGTAGATGTCATCAGAATAAACCAGAGATTAAGAGAAAATATTGATGCTGGCGCACCTCATTTAATTGTTGAAGATCTTTGGGAGTTATTGCAATATCATATAACAACCTATTTTGATAATCAAGTATCAGGAATACCACCTGCCAGACATCGTTCAGGTCGAGCACTTAGGACCTTAACTCAACGATTGAAAGGCAAGGAGGGTAGATTTAGGAGTAATTTAAGTGGGAAGAGAGTTGATTTTTCAGCAAGAAGTGTAATCTCACCAAATCCATATATCAGCATTAACGACGTAGGCGTCCCAATAGAAATAGCAAAAATTTTAACTATTCCTACTAATGTTAATGATTGGAATATTGAAGAAATGAAACAAATGGTCTTGAATGGACCCTTCAGACATCCAGGAGCTAATTATATTATTCGTAATGATCGCAGAAGAATTGACTTACGGTATGTAAAAAATCGAAAAATTATCTCTGATATGTTAGCTCCAGGATTCACGGTTGAACGGCATTTAAGTGACGGAGATCTAGTATTATTCAATCGACAACCATCTCTTCATAGAATGTCTATCATGGCTCATGAAGTAAAAATTATGGATGGAAGAACTTTTCGATTGAATTTAACTGTGTGCCCTCCATATAATGCTGATTTTGATGGAGATGAAATGAATTTACATGTTCCTCAAAGTGAGGAAGCTCGAACAGAAGCAGAATTACTGCTTAAAGTGCAAGAACATATTTTATCCCCTCGATTTGGAGGACCAATCTTAGGAGGTATCCAAGATTTTATATCAAGTGTATTTCAATTTACAAGTATAGATTCTATATATAATAAAAAAGACACGTTAAAATTATTATATGCTGGTGATATCTTCAAAAATAAACCTGATTTTAAATTAGATCAATTGAAACCTGTAGTTACTGAACCAGAGCCAATGTATTCGGGAAAACAAATATTTAGTTCGCTATTTCCAGATGATTTAAATATTAAAGTAAAGTCGAAATTTTGCAAGAAATGTGATGTATGCACAGAAGATGATTGTCCTTATGATGCATATGTTGTCATTAAAAATGGAAAGTTGGTGACCGGAACTATTGATGAAAATTCATTTGGAGCTATGCAATCTAATAGCATTTTACAACGCATTATTAAAGATCATGGCAATGCTCGTGGACGACAATTTTTAGACAGTGCTACTAAAATGCTACTTTATATTATAAGAAAAAATGGTATGACCATGGGCTTAGATGAGGTTTATGTACACGGTCATGCATATGAAGAAATCCAGAAGATCTTAAAAGAATCAGATGAGGAGTCTGGAAGACTCATAAATGCATTTTACGAAAATGATACAAAGATTCTCAAACGAGCACCTGGACGGTCTATGAGAGAAACATTAGAATTACGAATACGACAAGTTTTAGCCGAAGCACGTAAAAAAGCTGAAGAAACTGCTGCTGACTTTATTGGAGATGAAGCTCACTCTGTTATTATGACTAAGTCAGGAGCTAGAGGAAATATAGTAAATCTAGGGCAAATGTCTGCGCTTGTTGGGCAACAAGCGATTAGAGGTGAAAGAATTAATAGAGGCTATAGTAGTAGAACCTTACCACATTTTAAATTAAATGATTTAACGCCACTTGCGAGGGGTTTTGTTGAGGCATCTTACAGAAACGGATTACGGCCAGCAGAATTCTTCTTTCATAGTATGGGGGGCAGAGAAGGACTTGTGGATACTGCAGTCCGAACCAGTACTTCTGGGTACATGCAACGTAGGTTAGTGAATGCCCTACAAGATATGGTCGTAGAAAATGATGGAACTGTTAGAAACTCAGATAAAAATGTCATCCAGTTTCGCTTTGGCGATGATGGCATAGACCCGATGCGTACAGATCACTCTTCTTCTGTGAATTTAGATGTTTTACTCCTCAAAGCCAAAGCGCTTGATGTAGACCAAATTCGAGAAGAAATTGAAAAACAACCTATCCCTAAAAAAACACCTTCAAAAGCAAAAAAAGTAAAAGCTAAGAAAACAACCCCATTTAAAGAGAAACCCAAAAAAGAAAAAATAGCAGAAGAACCTATTGATGAGGAGACTTTACAAAAGCAATTCGAGGAAGAAACAGGTAAGAACGCTATATGGCGAGGGAAAGAGACAAAAGCATATTTAGAGTGGAAAGAACAAAGAATGTAAAAAGGAGTAGTAGAATTATGGTTAAAGTAAATCAACAAATTTTAGAGGAAAAATTAACAGAGCTTCAAGATGATGGGATACCAGGAGATTTAATAAGTAAAATTCGAGAAAAGGTTAAAGATGAGGATTTAGAGGAAGAACAATTAGAATATCTACTTAACAAAGTTTTTATAAACTTTAATAATGCTGTTGTAGAAACTTCAGAACCCGTAGGAACCATAGCTGCACAATCTATTGGTGAGCCTGGAACCCAGATGACTTTAAGAACATTTCATTACGCAGGAGTTGAAGAGTTCAGCGTTACTCAAGGCCTTCCGCGTCTAATTGAAATAGTAGATGCGAGGAGATTTCCATCAACCCCTGCTATGGAGGTATATTTAGAAGATTTATATCGGGAAGAGGAAGATCAAGCGATTAAAGTCCATAATCGTATTGAACAGATACGTATAGAGCAGATAACTTCAGATGTTGATCTTGATTTTGTTAACTGGCAAATTATTGTTAATCTAATTCCTGAGATCTGCGAAAAGAAAGGAATAGATATAGATGAAATCCCTGAAGTATTAAAGCGATATAAGAAAAAAGGTACAATTAAACGTGAGGGAAGTTCTATTATAATTGATCCCGGAATAGAAGATTTACAGAGTTTACAAAAATTAAGAGAGAAAATTCTAAAAAAGGTTGTAAAAGGTGTTAGAGGCATAAAAAGAGGCTTATTAACTCCCTCAGATGATGGTTCAGAATGGGTAATTAAAACAGAAGGGACAAATTTGCAAGGAGTAATTCAAATTGAGGGAGTAGATTATAAAAGATCAGTTTCAAATCATATTCATGAAATTGAAAAATTATATGGCATAGAAGCTGCACGGCAAATGATAATACAAGAATCTCAAAAAGTTCTTGAACAACAAGGATTAGATGTTGATTTAAGGCATCTACTTATTTTAGCTGATTTAATGTGCTATTCAGGTTCAATCCAGTCAATAGGACGACATGGGATCTCTGGTTCAAAATCAAGTGTTTTTGCTCGTGCTGCTTTTGAGGTCACTGTAAACCAGCTTCTAGATGCAGGGTTATACGGAGAGGAAGAACGTCTCCTAGGAATTCCCGAGAATGTTATTGTGGGTCAAATAAGTCCGATTGGTTCAGGACGCGTAAGTGTAATGTTTGATCTAGATGCAAATCTGTTAATATTGAAAAAGAAGAAAAAAAATACGGAATAAACTATTTAGTTAACTTGGATTGATATATAATTTTAAAACATAAACTTATAATAAAAACAAATAATTAAGGAATCCAAAAAAAAATTAAAAATGAATTTATCATTATAACTTATTATATAAACACGTATTGAAAAGATCATGTCAAAGAAGAAAACTAAAAAGGTTGCAGAAAAACTTGATTTATCTCGTAAAAAGACGAAAGAGTTTGACATTGATACTAATATTAAAGTTGCTTATAAAACAGGAAAAATAGTATATGGCAAAAATCGAATATTAAAACATTTTAGGCAAGATGTGACTATTAAGATGCTAATTATAGCTAACAATTGTCCCAAAAATTTAGAAAGTCAACTTAATCATTATAATGCTCTTATGAAAGATAAGATATATATCCATAGATATAAGGGTTCTAGTTGGGATCTTGGATTAGCATGTGCTAAACCATATATGATCTCAGTAATAGCTGTTTTTGATGAAGGAGACTCTGATTTGTTAAGTTTGAGAAGATAATATTAAAATTAAGAATTAAATGTAATTTAAAAATGCTAAAAAAAAACATTAAAATCGATAGAGAGGCAATGGAACTTATCTCATTATTCAATAATATTTCTGGTGCTATAATAAAAGATTGCCTGATATTTAAGAATCTTGAGAGTAATGCAGAAGTGATCATCTTTTTAGTTAAAGATGAAGATGTAGGAAAAGCTATAGGAAAAGCAGGGGAACATGTTAAAGACTTAAAATCAAAACTACAAAAAAAGATAGATGTAATAGCCTTCTCTGAAAACCTTACTCAATTCATAAAAAATATTTTGCAAACTACCAAAAATTCTATTGTAGTTCAAAATATTGAAATAAAGGAAAGTAGTCGAAACCAAAAGAAAACAGTTATTATAACTGTTCGGCCTCAAGATCGTGGAAAGGCTATAGGTAAAGAAGGTTCTATGATAAGGAAAATAAAAGAATTGGTTATAAGGTATTTTGAAGTCGATAATGTAATTATTAATACTAAAAATATCTAATTACATTCAAAATTTCCTTAACTCTTTTAAATTATTTGTCTCTTATCACTTTTCTAACGAAATAAGAATTTAACCATTAGAAATAAAAATAATCCCCTTTTTCTACTAATAATTAATATTTAAATTAATTCATATGTCGACCTTAACTCTCTATGACGAGCAAGCAGCACAAAATCATGTAAAAAATCTTGCTTTTAAAAGACGGGCAGCAACAGAAGGTGAAACTAAAAGTATAAATTACATAATGCAGGACCTAGATAAGGAGAAGATTCAAACTTCTGTAGAAACTTTTGAATGGTATATTTCATTAACAATTTTAACAAAATTGGGATTTATATTTATCTTTATTTATATTTTTATTTGTGGAATAATTTCATTTTACCCAAATATTGCTTGGATTTATTTGCCACTGGATATTCTATTTATTATCATTATTTATTTCGGGGTGAAATTTTTATTCGATAGTACACGAATTTTACATTTTGGCAGAGAACAAGAGTCTAAAAATGTTATAGCCACAATTAATGCTAAAGACATATATCCAAGAAGACCTGCTATTATTTTTTCAGCTCATCATGATACTTTATCTCAAAGATATTCGATGAAAATGAAGATAGTCCTATATATATCCACTTTTATTCTCTTTTTAGCATATTTTATTTTAACCTTAATTCTTTCAATATGGTCTCTTTTAGCTCTATTTTCTATCATTCAAATAGATAATATTTTTTTATTGTTAAGAAATATCTCATTAATTATCGGAGGATCTCTTCTTATCATGATAATTGTTATTCTTGAGAATAAAAAATTAGATGAATCAATAGGTTCTATCGATAATGCAAGTGGAATCGCAATTTTGTTAGAATTAGCAAAATTAATTAAAAAAAACCCGCTTGAGAAAACTGACGTCATATTTATTTGGTGTGGAGCTGAGGAAATGGGCTACATGGGCTCAAAACAATATTGTTTAAAACATTTCGAAGAATTAAATCATGACTATGATTTAGATAAATCTTATAACATTAATATCGACATGGTGGGAACGTACGTAGGCCTAGTAGATATCGCTGGATTATTTAAGAAGAAAAAAATAAATACAAATTTAAACAATATTTTAGAAGCATCAGCTACTCATCAAAAAATATCATTTGTAAAAGAAACTATGGTTTTAGGAAATTTCAGTGATCATAAAGTCTTTCAAACTTTTGCTAAAAAAGCGGGGAAAGATGGTTTTCAGGTCAGCGCTTTTATATCAGATAAAGATGTAAAATATATTCATTCTAAAAGAGATACTCCTGATAAATGCTCGAAAACAAATCTAAATGCTTGCATTGATATTTGTTATAATGCTATTAAAAGTCTTGATTTACGAGTAGAATAAAATGCTAAAAAAATAATAAAACTAAATTCTATACAAAAATTTTAAGTTTAAGGATGTATTTTTTCACATTATAATTAATTAAATTTTGGTGGTAAAATAAGTGCCAAAAGGACTTTACTCTGCGAGAAAACTTAAAGCCAATCGAAAGAAATTTCAATGGTCTAAAACTAAATATAAAAGAAGGAAGCTCAAGCTAAAACAAAAAGCAGATCCATTAGAAGGAGCATGCCAAGCTTTAGGCATCGTATTACAAAAGGTGGGAAGAGAGAGTAAACAACCTAATTCTGCGATAAGAAAATGTGTAAGAGTTCAATTGAAAAAGAATGGAAAAAGTGTAACAGCCTTCCTTCCAGGAGATGGAGCGCTTAACTTCATAGAAGAACATGATCGGGTTATAATTGAGGGGATTGGAGGTGCAAAAGGGAGAAGTATTGGAGATCTTCCTGGTGTTCGTTACAAGGTAGTTAAGGTAAATGGTGTAAGCTTAGAGGCATTACTTCAAGGAAAGAAGGAGAAACCCTTACGATAATCTAAGAGGTAAGTAAAAATGAGCAAAGCAAAAAAAGAAATAAAACTATTTAATAGATGGTCTTTTGATAATATTGAAATAAAAGATAGAACACTTGAAAACTATATCAACTTAAAACCTATCATTATTCCTCATTCTGCTGGGAGGCATGAGCATAGAAGATTTTGGAAAAGTTCAAAAGTCTCTGTTATTGAGCGTTTTACAAATAGATTACTTTCTCCAGGTTTTATTGGAAGTAGAATTAAGGGTCATAAAAGCTCATATCATTCAGGAAAGAAATCAAAATTATTAAGAAATATAAAAAATGCTTTTATTTTAATTGAATTGAATACTGATCAAAATCCGATTCAAGTCTTAATAGACGCAATAGTGAATACTGCGCCTCGAGAAGAAACCACCAAGATCGCTATGGGGGGCATTAGTTATGCTTCAGCAGTAGATATCGCGCCCCAACGACGAGTTGACTTAGCTATCAAATATATCGTTCAAGCAATTGGTGCAAGATCCCATATAAGTGAACGGATGTTAGAAGAGAATATAGCACAAGAATTAATTTTAGCAAGTAGAAATAGTCAAGATTCTCGAGCTGTTAAGCGAAAAGATGAAATTGAGAGAATTGCTGTTTCTGCAAGATAGAATTCTAACTAAAAATCCTAATTTTCTTGATTCTAATTTTCTAAAACCAATAAAAAAATAGAAAGTAATTATGTTTTGGGAGCACCACAAAACCCGCAAAACTTAGCTTCTGGATTTGCAGGGCCTCCACATTGATGACAAAAATTAGCTTGATTCTGAGCTTTTGGTTTCGTAGGAGGTCGAAAAATTTGTACAATTTCAACTTCGCTTAAATTTGTTCCACATTTATGACAGAATTTAGGATTTCCCTTAACTTTCGTACCACAAGATGGACAGGCCATAAGCACTCTCTTACCACACTCTTGACAAAATTCCCATTTTTTTTCAAACTTTTTTCCACACTTAGGACAAAATTTTACTTCTCCTGAGATGTAATGTAAAATTGTGGGGATAATTGCGAGAATAAATAAAGTTCCGACTGGAATCATAGGAATCCAAAACTCATCAGGTGAGAAAATTTCTCCGAATATAAGAGCGGCCATTACAACTGTGGTTATTAAAAATATTGTCCATGCTCCAATAATACCTATTTTAACCCTCTTTTCAGATCTAAGTTCTACAGCAGTAGCCATAACTGCTAAAACTAGTAAAACCCCAATTGGGATAATAGGTATCCAAATATCAGATTCAAAGAAAACTTCTCCTATTAGTAGACCTACCATTACAATAGTGACAATAAAGAAGATTGCCCATAACCCTATAGTTCCTACACTAAATTTTTTTTTAATTACATTCATACTCATAAAAAAACACGTTCCAAACTTAGTAATTTAAAAATAATTGATATTTAAAAAAATAATAAATTGTTATTAAAGATATTAGTAGTCCAGTTTTTAATAATTAAAAAAAGAGAATTATAAATTATTTTTTTTTAATTGGAAAATAAACCAAAAGTGTCCCTAATATCGCAAAAATAAGGCAAACTCCAATAGGAATCAATGAGATCCAAAATTCGCTCCGTTGAAAGACTGATACCTGTAGAACTAACATTATGAAAGTTACCAATAAAAATAAACTCCAGTATCCCAAAATCCTTGTTTTAAGTGGCTTTTTAATAATAGAGATAGTAATTAAAGCTATAACTGCATAGCCAAGGATGATTAGAAGTGGTATCGGTATCCAGAAGCCTTGAGCCCAGAAAGAAAAAAATAATAGTGAGGTAAATACGATGAAAAAATTTATATAATAAAGAACACGTCTTGATATATCCTTGTTTTGATCTATTTTATACCATAGGATTCCGAATGAGATGAAAAGGATCCAAGCAGTTATCATGTCCAATATTACATCGGGCTCAAAACCAACATCTATCCCATAATGAGTTCCCCAATAAGCAGTAATCATGCCATATCCTAAAATTTGTATGAGTAAGATATGATAAGTAGATTTCCCTATCAGTGTTATTGCTCGTGAGATTCGCCTTTCTGATTTTTGCGGTAAAAATCTCATGGCGAGTAAAAACAAAAACGCAGAATAAGGAAAAATTAATAAATGGTAATCTCCCCTTAAAAATGAAACATTGCCAATCATGAATCTAAAACCAAAGAATTGATACGCAATAATAAACGCTAAACTAATCGGATACAAAAACCACATAAAAAAGTTTCTATTTTCTTCAAGCTTATATCCAGATGAGAACCACATACCTAATCCAACAGCAGAAAGATAGAATAAAATACTTGTCGCAAACATGTTATAAATATGAATTTCTTCCCATGATGAAATTTCTCCTATTAAGAAAAACACAGTTGTTTGCATAGCAATTTCCACAAGAAAACATAGAATTAAAGTCAGAACAGGTTTTTTAGTAAACCCTTTATAAAGTAAAGGCAATATTAAAATCGACTGCAAAATCACAGGTATGAACCAATTTCCTGGACCCCAAAAAGGTAATATTCCTATAAATAAGTTCATGAACCCATGAGAGGGATAAAATTGTCGATCATACATTTCAATAATATCAAATCCATACATAAACAATCCTATAAAAGTTGATACTGTATATAGAATAAGAAATGGGACAATGTATCGTAAAATCTTTCGTTTGAAATACTCTTTGGAATATAATTGCTTTAATGTTAGATCCCCTTTCCCTTTAAAGGAAAGCCCCATATTAAATCCTATTATCACTAAAAATATGGGAATAGATATTCGTTCCCAAAGTGTTACACCAATATCGCGCTTTACACCCCAAGATACCATATGATCAAAAATAACTAAAAATATCATCGCCGCTTTTAAAAAATCTACTTGGAAATAGTGTTTACTATTGTCCTCCAGAATATCTTTTTCATTTTCTCCTAATACTAATTCAGTAGATTGCTTTTTATCTGTCATTTAAACTTCACGCTTTTATCAAAGATTTTAAAAATGATTTTTATAATTTTTTAATACATAAAAAGAAATTTAATCAAAAAGGAGTCCAATTTTTATAATTACAATAATGTGGAAAGATGAGATTTAGAAGTTAAATATTTTTTTGACGAAAATAATTTAACTATAATGTTTAATCTCTTAAAAGAAAGGTTCATATCACCCACATATTATCTAAAATCATTGACTATTTAGAAAATTCCTAAATTTTTATATAATTATTAAACATATTATTTAGATAAGCATATTTAAAGAAAGAATATAATTTCAAAAAGAAAAGTGGATACCGACAAAAACCAAACCCTTTTAGAAAAACAATTAAAAACATTAGGCCAAAAGGTTAGGATTGACATTTTAAAAAAATTAAAAAATACTCAAATACCAATCCCATTTTCAAAGCTTCAGAAGGAAGTTTTAGGAATTAATCTTTCTTCTGTTAATTTGTCTTTCCATTTAAAAACCTTAAAAAGGAGCAAATTAATTCAATCCTCTGAAGAAGGATATTTAATATCTTTATTGGGAGAGCAAATTTTAAATAATATTTTATCGATTGAGCAAATTCTTATTAATCAAAACAAAGTAAGAATGATTAGAACTTCAAAATATTCTAAAGAAAAGTTTGATATAAAGAAAATTGAAGAATACTTAGTAAACGAGGGTGAACTAGAGCGTTATTTAGCTAAACAAATTGTCCATGAAGTAGAAGAACGTCTTTCAAAGACTAATATAGATTATATGACAGCACCATTAATGCGTGAATATATTAATGCAATTCTTTTAGAAAATGGTTTAGAAGAAGTTAGACATAAACTTACTCGATTAGGAACACCTCCATCCGAAGCATTTCAATTATTTGATTCGAACATTACCAAGATCACTCCTGAGAATTTTATTACTAGATTGGGTTCCGATGTGTCTGAGCAGTTTTTACTCTTAAATCTCCTTCCAAAAAACCTAGCAGATTTATACTTGACAGGAGAGATTGCGCTTTTAAATTTGAACTACTGGAGTCTAAGACCCTTAAGTTTGTATCTAAATACTAAAAATCTAATGTCTTTTCTTTTTAAGAAAAATTCTATTCTCCCTACTAAAATAGAAAAAAGTAGAGATTATTCATATCTACTCCTTAAATTTTTCCATCTTTTATATCAATTAAAACAATTTTTTTCTGAAGATCTTTTATTAGGTGATTTTAACAACCAATTTCTTTCACATTTTGATCTACCAGAACACAAATTATATTTTTTCGACTTATTAGCCTTCCAAATGTTTGGATTTAATAATTTTCTTGATGATAATAAAATTCATTTATCGTTAGAATTTTGTTCTAACGCGGATTCATTTAATGAGAGTTCTCTTCATTTTAAAATTAATAATAATATTCTTAATTCCTTAACTAAACAAAAAAATATCCATAATAAACCCTTAATATTGTTTGATTATGCCAAAATAGCTCAATCAGATTTAGAAAATAGTTCTGTTAAAAACTATCTTTCAAAATTATTTGAACAAAATTTAATATTTTATCATAAAACTTCTTCTGATTTATTAAATTCGACCTTAATTAAAATAGAGAATCCTAAAGAAAATAGGATTATACTAGATAAGATTTTAATAAATTTACATATGATTTCAGTTGAATCAAACCACAATGACGACTTATTTTTTGAATTATTACAAGAAAAATTAGTTTCTATTTTTGAATTATTTAAGTTTAAAGAATCACTGGTAAGAAAGAAATTAAAATCTATTAGGGAGTGGAATTCCCTAACCTCACAGATTTTTGAGAAATCTGAAGAAGAAATATATAGTCAGGCTGTAAAATCAATTAGTTTTTTCGGCTTAAATAAAGCAATTTTAAATCATTGTGGAATAGAACTTGATAGAACTAAAAATAGTACATCATTCGCCTTAAAAATATTATCTCTTATAAGACAAATTATTAATGAAAATAATGAAAAGGATAATGATTATTATATTCTCAGTCAACCTCACAACGATATGTATTTAAAAGACTCATGGTATAATGGAATAACTCTAAATGAAGAAAAAATCAAATCATATTCTTCAACAATTATTCGAAAAAATTCCCCCTTATCATTAGATAAGAAGATCGTCCTATTCAAAAAATTCGAAACAATACTGAATGGTGGAATAGTTTTTAACAATCATTTCAATATTGATGAAATTTCATTAACTAAAGTCTTCAGCAAATTAATAGATTCAAAAATAAGTGCGTTTACATTGAATAATTATTCTGTGTAATAAATTTAATCAAGAATTAAGAGAATCATTAATTTTAATCCGTCATCAACTCTGCCAAAATTGCTTTTCTCATAGGGATGCCGTAGTATGTTTGTTTGAAATAAATAGCTTTCTCAGAATTATCTACTTCAGGAGAAATTTCGGTAATTCTCGGAAGAGGGTGCAATAATCTAAAATTATCTTTTGTATCTTCAAGATCATCTTCTCTAAAATTATAGAAATCTTTAACTTTTTCATACTCCTCTAAATCAATGAATCTCTCCTTTTGGATCCTAGTCATATATAGAACATCTAATATGTTCAAAATTTTACGATAATTTGTAATTTCCTTATATTTAACCTGCCGGGTGAGTAAAAAATCTTTATCCCGATTTCTCATTGTTAATTCTAAGGGGCTTATGAAGTAAATATTTACATCAAAATTTGATAATAGAATCGAAAGAGAATGTACAGTTCTGCCATACTTAAGATCTCCCATTAAACCTATATTTAATCCATCTAGTGAGCCAACTTCCTCATTTATTGTGAGTAAGTCTAATAATGCTTGTGTAGGATGCTCTCCACTTCCAGATCCAGCATTGATTATCGGAACTTTTGCAAATTTAGCAGCCATTGTAGCGGCGCCTTCTAGCGAATGTCTGATCACAATACAATCACTATAGTTTTCTACTGTTCTAATTGTATCTGCAATACTTTCTCCCTTTTTAATAGAAGACACATTCCCAGAATGAAAGCCTATTACATTACCTCCTAGTCTATACATGGCAGATTCAAAACTTAGACGAGTACGAGTTGATGGTTCGAAAAATAATGTAGATAGAATTTTTCCCCTTAGAAGATTTGAATTTTTAATATGAATCATTTCTTTACCTTTATTTAAGATATATTCAATATCTTCCCTATCAAATTGCTTGGCACTTATTATTCCTTCGTTAAATTTCTCTTTGAACATTTGAATTCTAATTGAACATGTTTTTATTAACATTATGAATATAAGATTTAAATGGTTTTTTATTAAACCAAGGTTATTCAAAGAAAGAAGCAGAACTAATAAAATTTATAATTTATAAATAATTACATAAGGTAATTAGATATTGGTGGTTTGAAAAATTGAAATTCCCGCGGACTATACGACGGTACTGCCCTAAATGTCGTTCTCATCAAATTCATAATGTATCATTGTACAAAAAGGGAAAAGAACGGATGTTAAATCAAGGCCGTAGAAGGGTAGAACGTCATAAGAAAGGTTACGGAAGTTTCCCTAAAGAAATTTTTCATAAGAATGCAAAAATTAATAAGAAGAGCCTTCCCATTTTAGAATGT
Organism: Promethearchaeota archaeon; assembly: GCA_016840085.1. Classification (GTDB taxonomy): domain Archaea; phylum Asgardarchaeota; class Lokiarchaeia; order Sigyniarchaeales; family SOKP01; genus Loki-b32. The sequence goes on along the minus strand of JAEOTA010000018.1, from coordinate 49,063 downwards.
ACTGAATGTGGTAATAAACAGTATGCCAAATCTTATCGTGTAAAACGTTTTGAATTACAAGAAGTATAATTATAATTAAAAAGGAAGTATAAATGCCCCATTATAAAAAACCAAAAGAACTTATTCCACAACCAAAAAGCAGATTTTTACGAGTAAAATGTTTAAATTGTGGGAATCAACAAATTATTTTTGGGTGTGCTGCAACAGATGTAGAATGTTTGGTATGTGGAAAGACTTTACTCCAGTCAACTGGCGGTAAAGCGCGAATTCTTACTAAAATCTTAGAAGTTCTTTCTTAAAAGTTATTAAAAGTTTTTAAGAATGACTATTAGATTTATACTTTTTTTGTATAATCTTAATTGGATCAATTCTATAACATTTGGTTATTCAATAATATGAAATTTTCTTTCATTTAAGATTAATTTTATATAGCACATTATCAACTTTTATTTTAAAGATTCTATTGAAAGAAATTAGATTTTATGTCCATCAGAAATATATTAAAATCAAGTATATTGATCAAACAAGTTATTACAATTACTTCCTTAATTGCAGGAGTAATTGGATTTTCCCTTTCAATACTTTCATTATTTTTTCCATGGTATTTAGTAAAATTAGGAGGTTTTGTTCGTAAAGATAGATTTATTTATTATCCTTTTAACCTAAATGGTTATTACTATTATACTTACTATTCTCTATTATTTGGTGGCATCTATGGATTGCTAATGGTAATAATATCGATTTTCTCTTGGAAAGAAAAAAAAGCTCAAACTTTTTCATCTTTAATAATTTTTGGAATCCTAAGTTTCTCTATCATAATTGAATATATAATTAGGTTTCATAGATATCCACGTCCTCCTTGTATAGGTATTCCGGAAGTATATATTACAGATATACAATATTTAATTGGGTATTACCTAAATTTGATAGCAATAATACTTATTTTATTTATGATTGGTGTTTCTTTTTTAGGATTTTTTTTATATGAAAAAACGCTAAAAAAAAGCAGAAACCAAAGAATAGGTGAAATAAATTCTTTCTCTCTTTATTCAATACTACTTTTAACCGCGATCATAATATATTTTATTCATTTTAAAATATCTCTTTATCCTTACATTATTGCAGATCCCGAAGTTTCTTTGATTTTAATAACTATAGTAATGTTTTCTATTACGATTTTAAGTCCGAAAAATCAATACAAGTCGTTAATTCCATCATTTTTAATTATTTATTTTGTTATGATTCTACTAAGATTATTTCTTTCTTTAAAATATTTTTTACATTGGGATATTGGATTAACTATTACCCATTTCTTCTTTTTTGAAATAATTTTGATATTACTAATTTTTAGTTTTATATTTTTTGAAAAAGCTCCTATTTCTCTTAAGGAAGTGTTTTTAGAACATAAAATAAGCAGAGTATCAAAAATAATTCATTTATTAAAAATATTAGAAAGTATTATAGCAATTTTATTGATTTATGCTCTGATTAAATGTATCTTCTATGGAGATGATATTATTATATTAATTTTTCAAGAATTTTCAATATTTTTATTAGTTTTGTACCCAATATTCCTGTTAGTCATTTTATCCCTCATAATATATGGCTTTAAAGAAGATAGACATGATTTAATCCAGAAGAATTTGTCTTTCATTGTAAAAATTAAAAAAAGAAAGCTATCAAAATTAAACAATTTAATATTGTATATCGTGATTTTTTTGTTAACTATTTATTTTTATCTTATTTTATGTTTATGTAATATTATACCTGAAGATATGAAAGTCATAATAATAGAGAGAAATATTGGTCCTGATATAGTTATATTTCATCCTGAAATTTTTATTTTTTTTGTTATATTGAACATTATTCCATTAATTATCTTTTTTGGTTTTCAAAAACTAAAGTCAGTAGGTTTCAGAAATAGATTGCCTAAAAAAGAGATATAAGTAATCTTTCACGAAAACACTAAATAACTTCAGAAGTATTATCCTGAAATCAGATTTTGTTAATTAAATTATAGAAATAAATATCTTCGATCTTCGTAAAACCATCCTTTCACGATAATTTAACTATACAGGGTAATATAATCTTATTAAAACAGAAGTTTTTAATTTTCACGCCATGTATATTTACATTTTAAACATTTAAAAAAATGAGTCATTGGCTCATCGGCACCTCTTATTTGAACTTGCCAGGTTTCAGCCTCCGTGAAACCGCATTTAGGACAATTTTTTTTAGTCTTAAGATTCACGGAAACTTTATCTTCCTCTGAAATGATGATAAGATTTTTTTCTAAATCTATTTTTTTCTTTTGAATGGATGAATTAAGTTTCTCACTATTCTGTTCTAGCTCTTTTTGAAAACCGCATTTGCATACCAAATATATTTTCCCATTTTCATTTTTCTTTCGGAGTAAATTATCACACTCAGGACAAAAATCAGCCATACTTTATACTCCATTACTCAAGTTCTTTTTTAAGTTCATATAATTTCTGATAATATTCAAAGTTCAATTTATTCATATCTTGAATAAACTGGGCAACGATTACTTTTTCTCCGTCTGTGTGTAGTTCCAAATCCCCGATAACATTAATTAAATCATTTACATCATAAGTAAACTTTTCAATTTCAGTTATCTTTACTTTGATTATTCCCGTTTTATCATCGATTATTATATTCTCATTATTAGTTTTATCCTTAATATATCCTGTAACTTGGATCCTTTCGTCATTATTTTCGATATCTTTTATCGTTCTTTGCTTTGCGTATTGATTTGACATTTTTTCTTTATATAAAAATCATTAATATAAATGTGAAAATTTAAGATAAGTATAAATAATTGATTTAATACCAAACATAAGTATTATTAAAACACTAATATTAAATATTATTAATAATGGCAATAAAACATAATTATCTTAATTATTATTGAATATATTTGCTGAAAGAATATGAGTTTTACGTTAAAGTTGGAAAATAGTCGGATATTGAAAGGAATTGTAGAAACTCTTGCGAGTATTATAGATGAAACAGAATTTCGAGTTACTCCTAAAGAATTTACAATATCAGCAATGGATCCAAGTCGAATATGTTTACTCAAACTCTCAATTAAAAAAGAAAATTTCGATGAGTATAAATGCAGTAAAGACTCTAAAGTTGGTCTGAATTTGGATGATTTAGATAAAATTCTAAAAAGAAGTGCTCTTAATGATTCAGTTGAAATTGATTTTAAAGAGGTAGATCAAAAAATAAAAATAAAAATGCAAAGAGAAGGAGTTTCTCGAACTAGAACTTTTAGCTTAGCTCTATTGGATATAGATATTGAGGAAATTCCCATGGATAGATTATTAGAAATAGAATATCCCTCAAAATGGGTAATAGAACCTAACTTTTTAGTTGAAGCTATTAAAGATGCAGAGATTTATTCGGAAATTCTCAATATAAATGCAACCGAAGGACAAGGGTTAGTTTTTAGCTCCTCAGGTCAAATAGGGGAAATGGTCTATGATCTTAATGAAGATGATTTAATCGAAAGCAACCTGAGCGACACTAGCACAGGAGCATATTCATTGACTTTTCTAAAAGCCATTTTAAAGATTGCTTCAATTACCGAAAAGTTAGAGATATCATTAAAGACTGATCATCCATTAAAGATGGATTTTGATCTTCTTGAGGGTGGTGAATTAAATTACTTCCTTGCACCACGAGTAGAAGAAGAAGAATTTAACGAAGATGAAGATATGGATGAATTCTAATCGTTTTTTTCTTTACTTTTCAATTATTACATAATTAATAGTTTCATTAAAATTATCATTAAATCTTTTTACTCTTAATTTATTAAAGTTTAATAGCATCAAATTTTTTAGAAGCTAAATAATAATTCTTAAATTTAGTAATTTTATTGAACAATGAGTGGTCTTTTTGAATTAGTTAAACATTATCCTTGGCTCCCTTCTTTAAAAGAATATTATTCTGATATAGAAGCAAAAGACCCCGTCGACTTTATAAACGAAGTATTCTCATCTGATAATCATTATGATGTAAATAAAAGAATCTTAAATATATTCGAATTATCTTTTGAAAATGTAGAAATTTTTCCTAACTATACCCAAGATGATATAAATATTTACTTATACTTATCGTTAAGAATTCTATTATATGTTTTAGATAATAAAGTTATTACTAACAGAGTTGCCAATATATACTCAAAAACTACTTATAATGAATTGAATAAAGAAAGTGATTATAATTTATATTATATTTACCAAGATTTGAATTTAGATGTTATTTATGAGCAAGAACCAATCATTTACAAGAAAATTATATTAAAAGATCAAATAGAAATAAAAGATACAAATTTCAAAATTCACTTTATTGATTATTTGAAATTATCATCTCGTTTAAAAGATGAATTCCGAAAATTAGTTAATAATCCTGTATCTAATGGTTATGTAATTATCCCCTCTAAAAGTCTTAATAGATTGATTCAAGAATACGTCCGAAATAAATTTATAATGAATAATAAGAGAGATAATCGTAATTTAAGTAGGTTTAAAGATAAATTATTCAAAAATCAAAATTTTAAAACTATTTTTGAGAAGATAAATGCAAAATGGGATTTAATGAAAGAAGAATTTGAATATTCTTTTGAAGTTGGATTTAAAAAAGGAAAGGATATTTCAAAAGATTTTCCTCCTTGTATTAAAGAGATTCATACTAAAATAAAAGAAGGACAAAATCTAATACACACTGAGCGACTTTTTTTAACTTGGTTTTTAAATGCTCTTAAATATCCTGAAGATGAGATAATTAACGTTTTTTCATCACTCCCTGATTTTGATAGAGATAAAACAGCTTATCAAGTTAGATATGCAATTAAAAAGGGTTATACTCCCTATTCATGTCAATCTTTAAAATCTATGAATTTATGCATGGCAAAACAATATAAGGATACTCTCTGTTTAGAAGGATATTTTTCTAAAAAACTAGCAGTCCAAAAACAGATTTCACATCCTTTATTTTATGTTCAATTTAATCAATTTAAATCTTCGAAAAAAAATTTTATAAAAAATGAATCCCGAAAGAAAAAATGATTGATAGAACGTATTTAAGACGCTTATTTCAAGCTTATTATAAAGAAAAGCAATCTGAGATTCCTATAGTTAACCTTTTTGAGCAGCGAGAGTATGGTTTTATCCCTTGGGAAAAATTCTTTATGATTAGGCATATCGGTTTTAATTCTCAAGAAACACTAAGAAATTATTTTACAAGTAATTCTCCACGTCATGCGTATATGAGTGGTTCTATATATACACAACCAGAAAATCAAAATATGGAATCCAAAGGTTATCAAGGATGTGATTTAATCATTGATATTGATGTTGATCATTTTTATACTCCTTGTAAGGAAGATCATGATCTCTGGGCTTGTAAAGAATGTGGAAAAACCGGGATGGGAATGCCAAGAAAGTGTCCATACTGTGATAAATTAAAAATAAGTAGATTAAATTGGATATGTGAAGAATGTTTAAAGATAGCTAAGAATGAAATTCTGAGATTAATTTATAATTTCTTAATTCCAGACTTTGGAATTGACATAGATCAGATGAAAATTACATTCTCTGGTCATCGAGGATATCATTTAAAGATTGAAAATGAAAAGATTAGAACTTTATCTACAGAAGAAAGAAGAGAAATCACAGATTACCTTACAGGAGAAAATGTATCATTTGAAATTTTAGGTCTCCAAGAGAAAGGAGGTAATATATTTGGCTTTTCAAAACAAAATATTGGATGGAGTCAAAAAATTATTCAAAAAATTGAAGAGATCTTAACAAAACCTGATTTAGAAATTCAAAATTTATTGTTAGATAAAAGAAAATTTCATTTTAATCAAAAATTAATAACAAGTTTTCTTAGTTTTAAAAATGATTTCTTAAAAATTATTAATAGAAATAATAAAAATATATGGACAATTGAAGGTTTTGGATTAACTTTATGGAATAAATTTTTAACAGGTATAGTTCATGAGATTGGAATAGAAATTGACACACCAGTAACGATTGATATTCATAGACTTATTAGATATCCAGGATCATTGCATGGCAAGACAGGATTTAAAGTTCAGGAGATATTCCCAGATGAATTTGACGATTTTAATCCCTTAGATGAAAAAAATGAAAAGTGTGATCCAATTGTGTTTAAAAGTAATAAATCTCAAAAATTAGAAATTACAGAAACTAAAGTACCAATGACTAAAATAAAGGGAGAGGAATTTGGCCCTTACAATAAAGGTGAAATAATCGAAGTTCCTCATCATATTGCGGTGTTTTTATTATGTAGAGAAGTAGCAAAAACTATATGAGTTAAAAATTTAATAACATAAACACTTGTTAATAATATTAATGTGACTAGATTCGATACTCATGGACTTAAAAACAGATTATGAGAACCTTTATCAACATTGGGTTAAAGAATTTCTACAATCAGAACTCACAAAATTAAACCAAGAGTTATTCAATCATTATAAAAAATTTGTTAGTTTTATTAATAATTACAAAGAAGGGCAAAAGGATGATTTAAAAGAAAAGATATTTGAATCATATAAAGCTAACATTGACTATCTTTTTAATGATCTTTTAAAGATTCGAGAACGAAAAATAATAAATTGTGCTTTAGTGCTAAAAGAAATAGATTTGAATGATGTAATAGAGCCTGAGAAACTCCTTTATCAAAATCTAATAAGTTCTATTAAAGGTTATAAAAAAGTAAAAGCTGGCGCAATTTATGGGGAAATTGATAGTTCAGAAGATTTAAAACCATTAGAAACTAAATCTGATGAGAAAATTAAGGTCGAAAATGCTACTTTATCTATCAAGGAAGATGTTTCTGTTATTTCAGATAAATTTATTTTAGAAAAAAAAGACGAAATTGAATATATAGTGGTACGATTTCTAAAGGAAACTCCCCCTTTAGTTGGTATTGATCTTTTAAATTATGGACCTTTTGCGGAAGAAGATATCGCATGTCTTCCTTATCAGAATGCTATAATCCTTGTGAATGAAAAGTTTGCTGAAAAAATAGAGCTGTCTTAAATTTACTCAAATTTTTTATCAAATTCCTCCTTAAAGTATTGTAAACGATACTTACCGTACTTATCTGTTAAAGAAAATTTAGGAGGTCTTGGATTTATTAATTGTCCTCCACAATAACGACATTTTGATTTAGAATTCAGTAATCCGTATCGATTACATTCCTTACACTTCATGAGGTATTTAGGCATTTTTCTACTCCCTTATAAACTCACAAGTACCGTTATATTCATCCGTTTTTTGCTCAATAATTTCTAATGCATCTGATAAGATATTTTCAGCATCCAAATAATCCTTAGATACAATCTCTAATCTATAAAATGGAGCAGCTATATAATTTATGTTAATATTGCGAGTTTTTTTTGGTTCAATAACTTTTAAAGCTTCTAATAATGATTCTTTAATATAATCTATCCCGTTTTCTGCATTAAATGATAATTTCACTTTTCCTGAAATACTAACTGTGGAAATCTCTACATTTTCATCTACAATTTTTAAAAATGCTGATTTAACCTGATCTGATAGATCTTTTAAATTACTTAAAATTTCTTCTCCTGCTTCTTTTAAACTTTCAATAGCTTCTTGATATGAATCAAAATATTCCAATATAGGAAATCCAATTAAATTATATGCTTCATCAAGTGTCATGTTAACGGCTTCTGTTTCTGTTAAAAACTGTAAGAGCATTTCGTATTTCACAGCATACTTCCATTCCTTTAATCGGTTTTCTCTCTGTGCAGAATTTACTCTTCTTAATGATAAATCTACATGGCCTTTGGAAGGATCTACTCTTAATACTCGTAATACAATTCTTTGTCCAATTCTAACATAGTTTCGGATATTCTTAATCCATCTAGAACTAATTTCTGATATGTGTATCATCCCTCTAGCACATTCCTCAGATTCTAAACCTTCAAAATCTATTAAATCTACATAAACATATTGATTTTGAATTTCAGTTACCTTAGCAACTACAAATTCTCCTTCCTTGGGTAATTTTGTTTTAGTTTTGACCATAATAATAATTAATCTATTGTGAATTTTAATTCTTTTTTCGAATCCTTTGTTTAATTAAAGATCTATAATTTTTTATTTTTACTATCTTTTTAACTAAGAAAATATATTTAAAGTGATTTCGTAAAATTCCAAATTGGTTTATTCATAATAAATGGGCCAAAAAAGCAGGGATCTCAGAAGATATTGCTAATTTAGTTAATAGAGCAGTAGATTATGGATTTAATTGGATGTTTAATGAAGAAAAAGATATTAAAGCCGAGGAAAATAATGATAATTTAATCTTTAAGCAATTAAAATTTTTTTATGGAAAAGGTAAGAGAAATAATAATTATATTAAAGCTCTATTTTTACATCATTTATTAGATTTCTTTAAAGAGACTTACGTCGATATTAATGATATTGAGCTTGTGTTTGAAAAATTTCTAGAAGATAAAATTCCATTTAGTATTACAGATTCAGAAGGAAAAGACGTAAATTTTAAAGAAGAACTTAACCAAATCTTCCAATTAATAAGAAGAAATAAACAAGAGCTGTTGTACGATATAAAAAGTTAAAATGTAATAACATTAAAAACTCGAAAAAAGAGCTACCCAAAATTCTTTTGGTTTAACCAATAGAAAGTATTATAATATTAAATATATAGGTCAATACCTATAACTCTAAAAATTCACCATAAATTATAGTAAAAAATATAAACTCATCAACATTTAAAATTAACATCTAATAAAAATAATTTTATTTGATAATTAAAAATTAGAAAATTTTATTCAAAATAAATTAAAGAAATTGATGAAAATGGCCGAAAAAGACCATTTAAATTTGGTAATTATTGGACACATTGACCACGGAAAGAGTACCATGATGGGGGCGCTCCTCATTGAGACAGGAGCAGTAACAGATAGAGAGGCTCGAGAGTTAGAGAAACTCGCTAAAGAATACGACAGAGAGTCATGGTCTTATGCTTTCGTCTTTGATAAATTAAAAGAAGAAAGACAACGTGGGATTACAATTGATCTCGCATTTAGAAAATTTGAAACGCCAAATAGGTATTTTACCATTATTGATGCACCAGGCCACGCAGACTTCGTCAAGAACATGATTACTGGCGCGTCTCAAGCTGATGCTGCTATTCTCGTCGTTTCTGGTAAGAAAGGTGAAATGGAAGTTGGAATTGCTGCCAATGGACAAACTCGAGAGCATGCATATTTAGCACAAACATTAGGTGTAAAACAAATAGTTGTAGCTGTGAATAAAGCTGATATTTACGATTACTCTGAGGATAGGTTTAATGAATGCAAAGAGTCAGTTGGAGATCTCTTAAGAAATATCGGTTTCAAGCTAAAAGATGTGCCCTTTGTGCCAACGAGTGGAATGGCAATGGAGAACTTATCAAAGAAAAGTGATAAAACGCCTTGGTATGATGGTCCCACATTAATTGATGCAATTGATAAGTTCGTTGTTCCTGAAAAACCTCTTGATAAGCCACTGAGATTACCAATTCAAGATTCCTATAGGATAAAAGGTACTGGAGTTGTACCTGTTGGTAGAGTTGAAACTGGAGTGCTAAAGAAAGGCGACCAAGTCATCATAATGCCAACTGGTTTTACAGGAGAAATCCGAAGTATTGAAATGCATCATGAAGAGATTCCTCAAGCAGTGCCGGGAGATAATATAGGTTTTGCTATTAGAGGTATCACGTTGCAAGATGCAGGGCGTGGTGATTGTTTAGGGCATCCTAAAAATCCACCAACCGTTATTACACCAAAAGGAAAATGGACAGGTCAGATAATAGTTATTTGGCATCCAACAGTAATAGCCCAAGGATATACACCTGTAATTCATGCGCACACAGCTCAAATCGCTGCAAAATTTACTGCTTTATCTAAAAAATTAGATCAAAAGACTAGTGCTGTGATTGAAGATAATCCAAAGTTTCTTAAGAGAAATGAAGCTGCAATAGTTGAGTTACAACCAATTAAGAAAATGTGTCTTGAAAAGTACGAAGAGATTCCAGAAATGGGTCGTTTTGCAGTACGGGACATGGGAAGAACCGTGGCCGTTGGTATTGTTAAAGACATTGAAACTGGGGCTTAAATAGTTTTTATTTTTTGATTTTTTTCTTTTGATTACAATTATATTTAAAATTTATTTTTTGATCTCCTTTTTAAATATTATACGACTATATGAGAAATATATGGGCGGATTTTTTCTCGATACCATTAGTAGATTTGATTTATTAGAATTTTACTTATAAAATTCCCATGTCATGTCAATATTATTTTAATTTTTGAACATATTTTTGCCTTTTCTAATTAACGTAATTTAGCATTAGAAAGGGTTGACATAAAGTTTATACAACAAAACAAAAAATTTGCCTTTTAGGGGTTTCTGGGGTCGGCAAATCGTCATTGGTATCCTTGCTTCAAGGTCGAGAAGTAAAAAAAGAAAAAAATCCAACAGTGGGATTAGAAATTGAGGATTCGGCCCTTAACGGGAGGAAAGTTAATATTTGGGACTTTGGGGGGCAAGAGAGATATAGGTTTATGTGGTCAGATTTTTTAAGAGGGGCTGGTTTAGCTGTTGTAGTATGTGATTCTACCGAAGATAATGTTGAGAAGACAAAAGAGATATGTGATAAATTTTCGCATTATTTAAACTCTAAAATTATTGCCATAGCGAATAAACAAGATCTTCCGGATGTGTTAAGTGCTAAACAAGTTCAAAAAGAATTAGGAATTCGTACTTATGGGATGTCGGCAATAAGGTTAGATTTAAGAGACAGAATACAAAAAATACTAGAATACGAAATAGATACAGATTAAAAAGAATCTTATTATTTTAAAATATTTTCCCTATTAAATGGGCCATTCTCACCGATTCTGGTAGTTTGGAATCAATACAGACTTTTTTTAAAAGAGACTCTACTTCCTCAATTGATATACCTTTACGATGAAAATATAATTTTGAGATCCCCCCTGCTGTTTCAATTTCTGTTTCATACAAATTTCCAGCATCAATAATATTATTCAACTTACTTTTATAAGTATCTGGAAACTTATTCTGCAGAGCTTTTTTTACAGCATCAAAATCCACTTCTTTTTCTGTTAGAGCAATAATGGGTTTTTGTGTCTCCGAATAAATTTCATTTAGATTAATAAGATTAAAACCACCAAAAGTTATGGTATGGGTGATAACATATTGTATATGCTTTACATTTTGTTTAACCAGATGTATTAATTTTTCAGTAGCATCATACCCGTCAATCATGATTTTTTCTCGTATAACACGTACCATACGTGTTCCTTGACAGATAACCCCAATTAATTGAGTGTATTTTTTCTCTGAGTGCAATTCGAAGGTCGCATCATCAAATCCAATAGTAATGGGGTTATTTTTCATATTTTAGCTCTCTGGTAGAAATTGCTTAATATAATTAAGTAGATTAGTAAAAGCTTCTGTAGCACTTTCTATTTCCTCATTTCTAAGAGTAAGATCTCCCGATAAACTACTGGATAAGAAATCAATAAGTTCATATAAAGATATGTGGTTACTAAGCCATACATAAGCAACTAAAGCTTCGGTAGTATCAGCGAGATCATGTGCATCAGCTCTAGTTTTTGCAAAATTTTTCATATTAGCATTTTTTAATGCATTTGCTAATATTTTTTTGTTAACTTTAACACCTGTTCTTACAATCTTTTCATTTGAGCTGTTTTTAGTCAAAAATACTGATTTAGCAATACTATATGTAAGATTTACAATTCCATCTCCAATTTTAGCTAAACCTTTATCCGTCCCAATTTTTTTTTGAGATCTATTAAGATTTATATCCTTAATTAAAAACTCATAATCCATTATTATAAGATGAATTTTAAGTTCTTATAAATTTTCATATATAATGAGAATCATGATTTAAATAAGCTTTTGGAAGAGCTTTTGAACATCTAGAACTTCTGCCCTTAAAGATTCAATAGCTTTAAGCAAAATATCCTTAATTTTAAATTTTTTTGAGTCTTCTAGACGAATAAATAATTTTGAGGGTTCTATTTTTGTTACCTTATAAGCTGCAACTTTAACGCCCTCTATATTTAGCAAATGATTAACAAGGATGTTACAGAAACCGTGAGATTGGCCTTCTATTGACAATTCATAATCATTTTTGCCCGCACTTTTATTTATACTTAAATCTAAGTGTTTATACTCAGGAAACCTAGCTTCTTCTTCTAGTTCAAATTCTTCTTCTTCTGATACTGTATCATCTTCTTCAATCGATGGAGAACTTGATAAATCTTCTTTTACTTTAGGATATTCAATGTCAATTTCATGATCCCCGAATAAATCATCCTCTAATTCTTCTAATTCCTCCTCTTCATTTTCTTCTGGTTTGACTACTTTTTTCTTCGCCATTATTAATACTCTTAACTATGAAAATTTGAAAATCTTAAATAAAAATATGTAAAATAAAATAAATTTTTTATGCTTTTGTTAAAGCCAATAAATTATCATAAATACTGTTGAGCTAAATTTTTTAATCTTTCAATTGCTAGAAATTGGAGATCTCGTGAACCAAATAAAGTGACTTTTATAGTTTTTCCCTCGACAGATACATTTAAATTAATGTAATCTATCTTTTTTTGAATATTTTCGAGAAAATTAATTACATTATCAATTGAACCTTTAGTATTATAAAAATGAATAACTCTTTTCCCGTGTTTCTTCAAATTTAAATCCCGTTATACAATAATTTTTTGAATGTAATTAATATTTATTAAATATTTATTTATTTGAAAAAAATTGTTAAAATCTTAAAACCTCAGAAATATTCCTATAATCAGAAGATAACTTTCTAGATTCTTGGTTTCCACATCTTTGGCATCTTAATTTATTATATCCGATTTTGTCGAGAGGCGTTCCACAAATTACACAATCAGCATAAATAACCCCTAGATTTTTATCAGCTGTTGTTAATTCAAACTCATTATATTTTTGTTTTATTACACGAGCGCGGAGTATATCTGTTATCTGGAATGCTTCACTGATTTTTTCTACATATCTATCAGCAATTTGAGATACATGAATATTTCCAAAATAATATGAATTAAAATGTATTTTTCGATTTATTGTATAGAAATTTATTCCAATAGAGTATTGTCGTAAAAATAATACAGTACCAATGACAATATCTCCAATTTTAACAATCTTTCTGTCTTTTTCTTGATGTGTTTTAATTTCAATTTGTTTTTTTTTATTATCAAGGGTAATCAAACCAGATTTAGTTGCATAAATTTGCCCATCTCTGATATATGTGGATTGTTTATCAGGGAGATATTCTTCGACAACACCAAGATACTGACCAGTTAATATAATATCATCATTTTCTTTAGATTTCTTACTCATAAATATCAACAATAATCTTTTAATTTCTCAATCTCTTTCTAATTTAAGTACATATTATTAAATAAAATAATTAAATTTAATGTATTAATTTTAAAAGAGAAAACATTTTTTCGGATGAATTTTAGCAAAAAGAAATTGATTTCTATAATACAAAACACCGAAACGTTTAAAAATCCTAATATCGAATTAGAACAATATTGCATTGATGCGAAATGTGCTGTTGATATTATCTATTTTGCTGGTTTTGAATTTAATGATATTTGCAATGCTATAGTTGTTGATTTAGGAGCTGGAACTGGCAGGTTATCTTTAGCTAGTGCTTTTTTAGAGGCGGCTTTTATCCTAAGTGTTGACATCGACCGAGAAGCATTGAAAATTCTTAAAAGAAATGTGAGATCACTTGATTTAGATCATTTAATCTTCCCAATATGTTCTGATATCAAATATTTTCAAATTTCAAATAAAAACCTTCCTAAGAACATAAGAATTACCACTATCATGAATCCACCTTTTGGTGTAAAAACTAGATCGGCTGATAGAGCTTTTTTAGAGGCGGCTTTTACATTTTCAGACGTGGTTTATTCTATTCATTTAGCTGGTGAAAAGATTCAAAATTTTATTACTAATTATGTTAATAGATTTAAATGGAAAATTGATAATATACTTCCATATAATATGATTTTAGAGAAATCTTTTCCCTTTCATACTAAAAAAACAAAAAAAATTGATGTAGATGTATATAGATTTATCAAAAATACAACAGAGAACACATGATAATGAGCTAATGAATTAGTATTGAAATTGTTTCCAAGAATCTAGATTCTTAGGATATTTTGCATCATCTCCTAAAAGTTCTTCGATTCTTAATAGCTGGTTATATTTACAATTCCGATCAGATCTTGCTGTGGCACCTGTCTTTAATTGTCCCGTACAAAGACCAACTGCTAAATCTGCAATAAAAGTATCTTCAGTTTCTCCAGAGCGATGTGAGACCATAACATTAAAGCCATTTTTAAAAGCTAATTTTGCAGCTTCAATTGCTTCAGTTAATGAACCTATTTGATTAACTTTAAGTAATAATGCATTTCCAGCTTTTTCTTTGATAGCTCTTTCAAGAATTTTAATATTGGTTACTGTAAGATCGTCATCAACAATTTGGATAGATTTATCGACTTTTGCGGTAATATTTGAGAAATTTCTAAAATCCTGTTCATCAAAAGGATCTTCGATTGATTTAAAGGGATAATCATGAATTAAATCCAGATAATATTCTAATAACTCTTCTTCGTTTAATTTCTTCCCATCTATATTATATACTCCATCTTCATAAAATTCACTCGCAGCAGCATCCATTCCTAAGACAAAATCAGCACCTACTAAGAATCCAGCAGATTCTATTGCTTCAATTATTATATCAACTGCTTCTGATGTTAAGGAAAGGTTTGGAGCAAAACCTCCTTCATCACCAATATTTATTGCAGAAGATCCATACTTTTTCGCTAATAACTTTTTTAATGTATGATATACTTCAGCAGCATTTTGTATTGCTTGAGAGAAAGATGCAGCACCTATAGGCAATACCATGAATTCCTGTATTGCTAAATTATTACCAGCATGTTCTCCTCCATTTATAATATTACAGCACGGTAAAGGTAGTAAAAAATCTTGTCTTGTATTATTATAAGCTAAGCTATGAAGATATGCAAACAAAGGTGTTTCTGATAACTTTGCTGCTAATTTTGCGACTGCTAAGGATACTGATAATACTGCATTAGCACCTAATTTACTTTTATTGTCAGTCCCATCAAGAGATATCATTTCTTCATCAATTTTATTTTGTTCTCTTACATCAAAACCAATTAATTTTCTTCCAATAATATCATTTACATTTGAAATCGCTTTTAACACATGTTTACCTGAAAATTCTTTTCCACCATCTCTGAGTTCAAGTGCTTCCAATACACCAGTTGAAGCACCAGATGGAACTGCTGCCCTTGAATAGATATTATCAGCAAATACATCGGTTTCTACCGTAGGATTCCCTCGTGAATCTAAAATCCAACGTGATTTTATTTTCGTTATTTTGAAATCAGTCATAAACATCTTTTAGTTTTTTTTTATGGATATGAATATTAATAAAGAATTAAGAAAATTTAATTCTTAATATATATAATACTAAAAAATTTAAATTTCGTTCTTAAATAAAAATGTCAGTTGAGAATAGGCCTTTCGTAGAAAAATATCGGCCAAGGCATTTAGATGATATTGTCAATCAGGAAGGTATTATCAAGCGTTTAAAGCAATTTATAAAAGATAAATCTATGCCCCATCTTATTTTTGCAGGTCCTGCTGGAACAGGAAAAACCACATCGGCATTAGCAATGGTCCGAGAATTATATGGGAGAAAAATGGCAGTGAATAGAACATATTTAGAACTAAATGCCAGTGATGCTAGAGGAATTGACGTAATTAGAACATATATTAAAGATTTTGCAAAAGCAAGACCACCAATAGATATTCCATTTAAAATATTAATTTTAGATGAAGCTGATAATATGACAGCTCCAGCGCAACAAGCATTAAGGAGAACTATGGAAAAATATACAAGGAATTGTCGAATGATATTGATATGTAACTATTCAAATAAGATTATTCCTCCTATTCAGTCTAGATGTGTTGTATTTAGATTCTCTAGCTTAAATAATGAAGATATAAAAAAAAGAATAAAATATATAGCTCAAATAGAATCAATATCACCAACCAATGGTGGCTTAAACGCTTTGGTTGAAGTTGCTAGGGGAGATTGTAGAAGAGCAATTAATTATTTGCAATCATGTGGAACAATTTCCAAAAAAATAGATGAGGAACTCGTCTTTCGCGTTGCTGGAGAAGTTCCTCCAGAAAAAATAAAAGAAATTTTAGATGCTGCCTTAAAAAGCCAGTTACAACTATCAATAAAGCTTTTAAATGATTTAATTAATGATTATGGGCTTTCAGGACTAAATATCATAAAAAACATTCATAGAGAAATTTATGATCTTGAGATTTCTGAAGTATTAAAAATTGGGTTGACAAAACTTTTAGCTGAATTTGAATTCCGTTTAAGTCAAGGTGGAACAGAGGTAATACAACTACAAGCATTATTAGCTAAAATTGTTATGTTGCAAGATTTTGAATAATTGATTTTTAAAATTAAATAAAAGTTCTTTATTCCGGAAAAATCTGTCCATTCTTTCTTTTGATTTTAGATCTTCATTAAATTTAATTTTTTCATCAAAAATTATATCCCATAAAATCAATCCATTTGGATTAGCTGGTTGATATGAAATAAACTTAGAGGAATCAAATAATTGGAGAAAATCTTCATACTCAATCTTGCCCTCTCCTATTTCTAAAAGCTTTTTAACCATTCTTCGAACTTGTTGCCTTAAGAATGCTCTACTTTTAAAATGGAAAATTAAAAAACCATTATTTATTGTTAATTTAACTGATTCCATATCTCGTACAGTTAATTGTAATTCTTTATCTTTTTTTGAAAAATTAACAAAATCATGCCTTCCTTCTAACAGTCTACAAGCTTTTTCCATCAACTTTATGTTAATTTTATATTCTTTCTGAAGAATTGGGAGTGGTGTAGGGACAATATAGATATAATAGCGTAATATGGCATTGTATTTTGAGACGAAATTTGATGGTACTTTTGTGTAAGCCCATAGACCCATTTCCATTGGTAGTGCAGAATTAATTTCCATTAAAATTGGCTTCTTTTCAGTTATAAATGAGAAACAAGCACTTCTAGCAGAGACAAATCTATCAGTTCTACTTGCTGTTTCAAATTCAGAATTCTCGATATCATTAATATACTTCATTCTTACTAATGCATTCAGAAGACATTCTTCAATAGTTAGAAAATTAAGTTGTCTTTGAGATCCAAAATATTTTTCGTTTCCTACATAATACATTTTAAAAAGATATCTATTTCTTACCATAAATTTTATAACATCTTCTTTAAAAGTGTTGTCAAATAGTAATATTGAGTCAAATATTCATAGAATCTCCTTAAATTATTTTGGATTTTATAAAATGTTAGATTAAAGAAAAACATTTTAATCTTAAGGATATTTTTTATAATCTAAATTTAATTATGGTATTTTCAATAATTAATTTATTAAAATTCCGCATGAAATAATTATGGTTAAAATCATTGCCTCACTAAGAAATATATTTGATCGCATTAGAACGTCTATCTCTATAAAAACTCGAAATGTTTTATTTTTTATAGCAATTTTTTTAGTAGTCTTATTAGCCATTTTATTAAGAATCTCTCCAATTATCAGAGGTCCTAATATAATTAAAGCTTTTGATCCATGGATTCAATGGTATAATGCAGAATATTTATCAACTCACTCTATATATGATTACTTCAATTGGCATGATTTAAAAAGCTGGTATCCCGAAGGTCAATACAGGGGAAGTTTACGCCCAGGACTTACTTTTACTGTTGTTATTATTTATAAGATTCTCGACTTTTTTAGAATACCCGTGTCATTGTATGATGTTTGCTTTTTCTTTCCTGCATTTATGGGGGGTCTTACGGTCTTAACTATATATTATTTAGGAAAAGAAATCCTTGATCGTGGAACTGGGTTAATTGCTGCATTCTTCTTAGCGTTTAATCCAGGATATATGCAACGTACAATGGCAGGTTTTTTTGATAATGAAACAATTGGAGTTTTTGCTACTCTAATGTGTTTCTTATTTTGGCTAAAAGCAATAAAAACAGGTAAATTCTCTTATTCAATACTAAGTGGCATTTTTTTAGGATATTTATCTCTTAGCTGGGGCGGGTATCAATTTGTTTATTTACTTATTCCTTTAATTAGCATAATATTAATTTTTTCTGATAAATTCAATGAAAATGTTTTGATTTCTTATGCTGCTGTTGAGGGAACAGGGCTACTTATTTTTTCTTTATATGTAACATATAATCATGGTCAATTATTTTCTAGTTTAACTACAGGAGGATTAATTCTTTTTACAGTTATATTAGTGTTCTTTCAAATCATCCAATCAAAAAGGAGTGAATATCCTACCTTTTACCAAGGATTAATTAACTTTTTAAAATGGGTTTTTATTCCTGTAGTAATTATCTTTGCTATAATTATCTGGGTGGCTCCTGAAGTACTACCTTTTGGTTTTGGTACAAGATTTCAAACTATTCTTAATCCTCTTTTTCGAGAACAAGTAGCTCTTGTTGCTTCAGTAGCAGAACAAATGCCTAGTTCATGGAGTGTATTTTATTATAATACATTGATCCCTTTAATCTTAATTCCACTAGGTTTTTATTTTTGTTTCAAACGGCTCATAGCAGCAGATATTTTCTTAATAGCTTTTGTTATACTTATGTTTTACTTCACAGGAAGCATGATTCGTATTATTTTAATATTTGCTCCTGCTGCAGCATTGATGGGGGCATACGGATTAGTTAGTATTTTGAAAATTTTTGGTAGCTTTTTTGGGGAACGCAAAGTTGGAATAAGTAGGAAAAGGAGGAGACAATTAAAAGGAACTATTGGTAATTCAGAAATATTTGCTATCTATCTCATCATAGGGTTTTTAGGTATTGCCCAAATTGTTCACTCAACAGATATTTCAATTAGACAGTTTTCTTATAGTCAAATGGTAGTTGGAGGTGCTATTACAGATTGGCAAGAATCTCTAAGTTGGATGAGATCTAATCTAAAGGGAACAGATGTAGTTGTTTCATGGTGGGATTATGGCTACTGGCTTACTCCTGTTGGTAATGTTACTACTGTTAATGATAATATGACTAAGAATAGTACTAGGATTGGATTAACAGGAATGGCAATGATGCAACCCAATGAGATATATAGTGCAAAAGCGTTTCGTAGGTTAAAAGCAGATTATGTTTTAGTGTATTTTGGGTTCTTATTAACGGGGTTAGGTGGAGATGAAGGGAAGTGGAATTGGATGGTAAGAATCTGTAATGATAATTACGCAAAATATAAAAACTGGGAGATGGAAGAAGATAACTGGAAAGAAGATGCAGTATTCCATGAAAATGAATATCAAAATGCCACAGATGGAAGAATGGGGCCGTTATGGTTTCAAAGTCAATTAGCTAAATTAATGTTCTATAGGCAATCTACTACTCTTGAAGAATATGGAGAAAAGGACTTTAGAAGAAACTATCCTCAACAAATTAATAGTAGGCAAACTACTGACGGTAAAGTATGGAAGGACTATATTCCCGATAATGGATTCTATGATTTCAAGGTATTTGTTCCAACATATATATCCAAGTTAGGTTTAGTCAAATTATATAAAGTTGATTATACAGCTTTAGAATCCAAGTTTTTGATCAAAGATGCTGAAGTTTTTACTGATGGATATGCGACATTTGAAATGAAAAATACTGGCACAAAAGACTTGCTAATAAATAAAGTTGAAATCAATGGAGAAGAATATGATTTCATTATGAGTAGTGGAATAGGCAATCAAACAGTAGAGAGTGGTGAATCTGAAGTTGTTTATGTCAATATAAAATCAAGTGGAAAAACATTTGATAAGGATGACGTAGTTCATATAGATGTTACCGCACAATCAGAGGCTTTAGAAGGTAAGCAATACGAATTTTCAAACTCTACAAGCAATTTCTTCGTAAAAGAAAGCGAAAAAGGAGCTATTAAAATCATTAAGGAAAATAGTAAAGCTATTCAAATGAATAATACTTCTACTGATGTACTTCTTGAAGTGGAAAATGTAGGTAATACAATTGAAATATTAGAGAGATTTTATGTAAATAATGATACAGACACACTTCGATTCCCTTATACATCAATAGAATATCTCAGTGGGTCTGCTATATTAAAACCAGGGGAAAAAGCAAAAATTTATTTACAAAATGCGAATGCTAGTTTTTATCCTTTGAGTACATCTAACAAAATTGGTGTTGCTACGACAAACGATCTTTATGATGAAATCCTATTTTCATCGAATAAAGAGAATTTTACACTTTCTATATTAAGTGAAGACCGCATTATTTCTCCAGAATTTTCTTTAATATCCGATAGTTATTATAGAAAACATATACCAATAAGTTTCAGTCAAACTCATGCTTATACCTATGATAATGGGAGCACTATTTTAGAGATTAATGTTAAAAACACAGGGGAAATTATCTTCGGAATAGACTCTATTTATCTCACAGAATCATTGTACAAAGTTAATTTTCATGATTACTATGTTAAAAGTGGAGATTATAATCTGGGAAAAGGTGAAGATGAAACTATTGTAATAGATGCCACTGATACTCTTGCTGAAAATGATATAACTCTCGATGTGAATGATGAGTTATTAATTTGTGTAACGGGAAGTTTTATTGGTGATACCGTAGCCTCAGATATTGGATATATTCATACTGCTAAAAATAAAGCAGATCTTAAGATAATAGAAACTGTTGAGGGTAACACAACCTCTTTTATTTATGCTAATGAAACAGGGAGTTTGTTAATTAAAAATACGGGTAATGAAGAAGTAACAATAGAGTCCATATATGTTAACAATACTCTAGCAGAAAATGTTGTATATCTCTATGGGAATGATTCCTTAGATATACAAGAATGTGCAATGGTCTCCTTTGATATTCCAAACTTAATGATTAATAAATCAAATGAAGTAAACGTAAAAGTGGAAACTAATTTTCCCTCAGTTGAAGCGGTTGAAACATTATATGGCTATGTAGATTCCAAATATTATAATATTACTATAAGTGATTCTGGAACTACAGCATTTGATAATGGAAATTTAACAATTTTAATCAATAATGAAGGTCTCCTAGATGTTAATATAGAGTCAGTTTACATTAATAGCTCAATTAATGGCTCATATTTCTCTTTAAATAGCTTTTTTGAAACTTCTTTCAATATAACTGCAGGTACTTCTTTTCAATTAACATTAAGTAGAACAATTCTAGAAGGAATACTTGGATCTCTTAGTCCAGATGATAAATTAGAGATTTTAGTCCGCACAGAAGAAGGTGCAGAATATACGCATCTAGAGACTGTTAAATAATTCTCTAACTTTTTTTTTAGTAAAAATCAAAAATTATTATTCATTAGATTTTCTCAGAGTTATTGTTTATAAACAATTTTACTCTTAAATATTCATTGGTAATAATTTCTCTCTTAAGTACTTATGAGCTCAAATTTTAAAATCAAATTAAATTATAAACCAAAAGGAGACCAACCCTTAGCTATTAAGACTTTAGTGAAAAATATTAGAGAAAATCAGCGATTTCAAACATTATTAGGAGCTACAGGGACAGGAAAAACTTTTTCAATAGCAAATATAATCCAAAATGTTCAGAAACCAACTCTTGTAATGTCTCCTAATAAAACATTATGTGCACAGCTTTATAGCGAATTTAAAGAATTATTCCCTGAGAATGCTGTACATTTTTTTGTGTCTTATTATGATTATTACCAACCTGAAGCATATATGCCCGTTTCAGGGATGTATATCGAAAAAGATTTCAGTGTGAATGAGGAAATAGAAAGATTACGGTTGGCCGCAACTCATGCAATCAAGACTCGAAATGATGTCATTATTGTAGCTTCTGTTTCATGTCTATATGGTATTGGAGATCCTGATGAATGGTATAATGTGTCTTTAAATTTGGAAATTAATCAAGTAATTGATCGCCGGGAAATATTGAAAGGTCTTATCCGTATGAATTATGAACGAAAAAATGTTGATTTTAAGCCTGGTATAGTAAGGGTGAGAGGAGATATTATAGATATTTGGCCTGCATATTTGGATAATGCAATAAGAATTTCTCTTTTTGGGAATGAGATCGAATCAATTCAGGAGATACATCCAATTTCAAATCAAATTTTAAATGATTTATCTAATTGTCGTATTTTCCCTGCTACTCACTTTATTATTCCAGAAGAAAACAAAGCAAAGGCACTGGAATCGATAGAAGAAGAATTAAGAAGCCAAATTGAAGTATTTAAGAAAGAAAAGAAGTATGCAGAAGCGCAGCGATTGGAGAGGAGGATTAAATTTGACTTAGAAATGCTGAGAGAAATGGGATATTGTAAAGGGATCGAAAATTATTCCAGACATTTAGATGGAAGGGCACCTGGTTCACCTCCTATGACATTAATTGACTACTTTCCAGATGATTTCCTTATTGTGGCTGATGAATCACATGTTACAATTCCTCAAGTTCATGGTCAAATAGGCGGTGATAAATCTAGAAAGAAAAATCTTGTTGAATACGGCTGGCGTTTACCTAGTGCGTATGATAATCGACCACTTACATTTGAAGAATGGGAAAATAAAATCAAATATATAATCTTTATGAGTGCTACACCTGGAGATTACGAGTTAAAAAAAAGTGGGGGTATTTCCGCAGAACAAATAATTAGACCAACTGGTCTTGTAGATCCTCAAGTGGAAATAAGACCTGCCAAGAATCAAATTGATGATTTACTAGGTGAAATTAGAAAAATTGTAAACAACAATGGTAGAGTCTTAGTTACAACTCTTACAAAGAGAATGGCTGAAGATATAGCCGAATATTATTCTGAATTGGGAGTAAAAATCGAATACTTACATTCTGAAGTTGACACTGTAGAAAGATTTGAAATTTTAAGACAATTAAGGGATGGAACTCATGATGTTATAGTTGGGATTAATCTTTTACGTGAAGGGCTAGATCTTCCAGAAGTACAACTAGTTGCAATATTAGATGCAGATAAGCTTGGATTTTTACGTGATACACGTTCTTTAATTCAGACCATTGGAAGAGCTTCAAGAAATGTAGAAGGCAGAGCCATTTTATATGGAGATAGAATATCTGATGCAATGAAAACGGCTATAGATGAAACAAATAGGAGAAGGAAAAAGCAAATTACTCATAATGAAAAAAATAATATTACTCCTCAAACTATCAAGAAAAATATTTTTAAATCTCTTTCTGAGGAGAAAGAATTTAAAGAAAGAGAAACTAAACGTTTAAAGCAAAATATTCAAAATAAAGTGGAACAATTAGAAAAGGAAGGGGATATTGAAGTAATTATCGAATATCTTGAAAACAAAATGTTTTTAGCAGCTAAAGAATTAAGATTTGAGGATGCTGCTTATTTAAGAGATAAAATTAAGGAAATCAAAAATGATTATAAATTAACAACATGAAATTTATCTTCGAATGGATAGTCAGACAAGAGAGGGTGAACTCGACATCTTTAAAGTAGCAAATGAATACACTAGACAACTCGAAGAAAAGTAATACCTTAAAATCTCTAAAAGAAATTAAAGATGACAAAAATATAAGAGATAGAAGCAAATAATAATTCATAAATTGTATACCCAGATTCTGTATATTTTTTTTTAATTGTTAATACCAGTATAAGGTTTTATAAAATCTTAGAAAAGCTTTTTTGATCTCCAGAATTAAAATATATTAAAAGAAAATATTAGAATATGCCTGATTATATCGTCATTAAAGGCGCTAGACAGAATAACTTAAAAAATATTGATGTAGTAATACCACGTAATGAATTAGTAGTTATTACGGGGATTAGTGGGAGTGGAAAGTCATCGTTAGCAATGGACACCCTGTATGCGGAGGGACAAAGAAGGTTTTTAGAATCATTATCAAGTTATGCGAGACAATTCTTGGGTGAAATGGATAAGCCAGATGTGGATTCAATTGAAGGTTTATCCCCTGCAATCGCTATTGAACAAAAACCGCTTTCAAAAAATCCGAGAAGCACTGTAGGAACTGTCACAGAGATCTATGATTATTATAGGCTATTATATGCCAATGTTGGAATTCCACATTGCCCTAATTGTGGAAAAGAAATAAAACCTCAGACTCCGCAACAAATAATCCAACTTATTTTAGATTCAATTGAAGAAACTCAGAAATTTCTAATTAAAGCTCCTGTAATAAGAGATAGAAAAGGAGAATATAAAGAGCTTTTACAAGATCTTCAAAAACAAGGTTATGTAAGAGTTGAGGTTGATGGAATTCAATATACACTTGATGAAGATATTTCAATGGATAAAAATGTTAAGCATAATATCAATGTTATTATAGATCGATTAGTAATGAAAAAGGATATAAGAACAAGGCTTGCTGATTCAATTGAGACCGCTTTAGACTTAACCGAAGGTATTATAATTATTGAGGTTGTAGATCAAGGAGAACAAGTATATTCAGAGCATCTTGCATGTGTTGATTGTGGTATCTCGTTTCCTCCTTTAGATCATAAAATGTTCTCCTTTAATATACCTCATGGGAGTTGTAAATATTGTAGTGGTTTAGGTACTGTAATGGAATTTGATTATGCCTTGTTATTAGGAGATGATTTAGAGGTTCCTCTGCAAGAAACACCTATTAGGGATATTCCCGGTTTTGGGTCTGAAAATGGCTATTCTTGGCAAACAATTGTTCAAGTAGCCAAACATTATGGATTCAATACAAAAAAGACTCCAATTAAAGATATAGACCCAAAAAAACTTCATAAAATACTATTCGGTTCTGAAAATGAATCAATTGATTTTCACTTTGAAAGTGATAATAATGACTATAAGAACCATAATAGTGAATTTAAATCATCTTGGCAGGTAGTAAGACCTTTTGAAGGAATAATTCCAATTCTACATAGAAGGTATATGGAAACTCGTTCAGAATGGGCGCGAGAAATGTATGAAAGTTTTATGAATCGGATAGATTGCCCTCAGTGTAATGGTAAAAGGTTAAAACCAGAAAGTCTAGCCGTGACTATAAATGATCTTAACATTTCTGAATTAACTATGTTATCTGTCAAGGATTCTTTAAAATTTTTCAAAGAATTAGAATTAACTGAAACTGAAAAGACAATAGTTAAAGAAGTGTTGAAAGAAATATTAGATAGATTATCTTTTCTTGAAAATGTTGGATTAGATTATATTTCATTAAATCGTCGTTCAAATACTTTATCTGTGGGCGAAGCTGAAAGAATTCGATTAGCTACTCAATTAGGATCTAGCCTAGTAGGAGTATTATATGTCTTAGATGAACCTAGTATAGGTTTACATCAGAGAGATATCAATCGTCTTATTAATATGTTAAAAAAATTAAGAGATTTAGGGAATACTGTAATAGTAGTCGAACATGATGAAGCAATAATACGAAATGCAGATCATATTATCGACTTAGGACCATTAGCTGGTGAACGGGGAGGTGAAATTGTAGCTGAAGGACCCTTAGAAATAATTTTAAATTCAAAAACTTTAACAGGAGATTATCTATCAGAAAAAAAGAAAATTGAAATTCCAAAAAATAGACGTAAAATTAGTAAAGAATTTATTGAAATAAGAGGAGCAGAAGAAAACAACTTAAAAATTATTGATGTAAAAATTCCTTTAGGTGTATTCACTTGTGTAACAGGAGTTTCAGGAGCTGGAAAAACTAGTTTAATAATTGATTGTGTATATAAAGGACTCCACAATATAATAAATACGCGGAGTTCAAAAGTTAATGCAGGTAAATTTGATACAATTATTGGTTATGAAAAAATTGATAAAATTATTAATATTGATCAATCGCCAATAGGAAGAACTCCTAGATCTGTTCCTGCAACCTATACAAAAGCTTTGGATTATATTAGAGAAATTTTTGCTGGATTACCAGAATCAAGAGAGAGGGGATATAAAAAAGGTAGATTTAGTTTTAATACAAAAGTTGGACATTGTAAAAAATGTAAAGGTACTGGTTATATCTTGAAAGAAATGTATTTCTTGCCTGATGTGTATATAAAGTGTGATTTATGTAATGGAAAAAGATATAATGCTGAGACATTAGAGATTAAGTATCGTGGAAAATCAATCTTTGATGTTTTGAAAATGACTTTCCATCAAGCTTTAGAATTCTTTGATAGTTTTCCAAATTTAAAGAGAACCGTAAAAACAGTAGTAGACGTTGGGCTAGGCTATTTAGAATTGGGTCAATCTTCAACCACTCTGAGTGGAGGAGAATCACAACGTGTAAAAATTGCTAGAGAATTGAGAAAAACAAGCACAGGAAATACACTTTATATTTTAGATGAACCCACTACCGGATTGCATATGTACGATATCCAGTATCTATTAGATGTTCTTCAGAAACTAGTAGAAAAAGGTAATACCGTAGTTATAATTGAACATAATATGGATATAATAAAATCAGTTGATTATATCATAGATCTTGGTCCTGAGGGCGGAGAAAAGGGAGGGAATGTAGTAACTGAAGGATATCCAGAAGAAGTTGTTAAAGATAATTATTCTTATACAGCCCAATATTTAAAAAAGTATCTTAATCATAATTAATTCTCTAAATTCTAATAGTTATTTGAGAGGAAGTTTAAATGCCAATTTGATACTCTTTTTGGAAAAAACATGGTTTTAAAGATTATATGCATGTATTATATTTAGAAAAAAGAGTGTTTGTCTTAAGAATTTAGGAAGTAATTGTATTGATTAAAAGAACTATCAAATTTTTCCTAAAATTTAAAGAAAAATTCTAAACACATGATTAATATTTTTATATAATAAGTGATAGAAAGAGGTTTTTAAAGAAATCGACTGAGATACGTGATATTAAATGACTGAAGTTGAAAGCAAGAAGATTAGGGCACCAATTATTTGTGTCTTAGGGCATATAGACCACGGAAAAACCACTATTCTAGATTATATAAGAGGTACGGTAGTTCAACAAAGAGAAGCGGCTGGTATTACCCAGCACATTGGAGCATCTTATTTTCCAACAAAAGATATTAAAGAATTTTTAAGTAAATCCAAACAAGAATTTGCTGAAATGGATATTAAACTTCCTGGTATGTTAGTTGTGGATACTCCCGGTCATGCGGCATTTTTAAATTTAAGAAAGCGGGGAGGTGCTGTTGCAGATATCGCAATTCTTGTCATTGATGTTACTGCGGGAACAATGCCAATAACATGGGAATCAGTAAGAATTTTAAGAGATAGAAAAACTCCATTTGTAATTGCAGCAAATAAAATTGATAGAATATCTGGTTGGAAATCAAAAAAAGATGCAGATTTTTTAGATTCTTATAAAACTCAAAAACCTCATGTAAAAGACTTTCTAGATGAAAAAATTTTACAGATTATGGGAAATTTTTTAGAAGAAGGCTTCAAAGGAATTGATAGATACGATAAAATAAAAGATTTTACAAAAAAAGTCGCAATTGTGCCTACAAGCGGTAAGACTGGAGAAGGAATATCAACATTGTTATTAGTTCTGATGGGACTAGTCCAACAATATTTAACTACAAATCTTAAATTTTCTGAGGGTTCTGCTAAAGGAGTTGTTTTGGAGGTAAAAAAGGAGAAGGGACAAGGTAAAACTATAGATGTATTAATATACGATGGAATAATTAAAAAAGGGGATGAATTCATTGTAGGGGGTTTAGAAAAACCAATTAAGTCAAAAGCAAGAGCATTATTAATACCTAAACCATTGGATGAAATCAGAGATCCAAGACAAAGATTTGATTCAGTTGACACTGTTAGTGCTGCAGCAGGTATTAAAATCTTAGCTCCTAATATTGAAGATGTCGTAGCAGGGTCTCCGTTTAGAGGTATTGCAGATCCATTAGAAGAAGAAACCGTTTATAACGAAATAGAATCTGAAGTAGAAAGTATTCGTATAAAAACAGAAAAAGCAGGAGTTGTATTAAAAGCAGATACTCTGGGGTCTCTTGAAGCTTTAGAGAATTTTTTTACTAAGGAAGGAGTTAAAATTAGTGTGGCAGATGTAGGACCTATTAAAAAGGAAGATATAATAAATGCAAGTATTGTTAGAGATTTTGACCCTTATAGTGCAGTAGTTTTAGGTTTTAATGTTCCTGTTCTACCTGATGGGGAAGATCAAGCCTATAATGATAATATAAGAATTTTTACAAATAATGTTATATATCGATTATTAGAAGATTATATAGAATACGCCGAAACTAGAAAAGCTGAAGATACTGCGAAAGGATTAAGTGAATTAATATTACCTGCAAAGTTTAAAATGCTTCCAGAATTTATATTTAGAAATTCAGATCCTGCTGTATTTGGGGTAAATATTGAAGCTGGAATATTATATCCAAAAGTTCCACTAATCACTGAAAACGGTAAGAGAGTCAGAAGAGTCCATCAAATTCAAGATAAAGGTCAAACAATTGAGAAAGCACCCAAAGATTCTGAAGTTGCAATTTCTATACGAGGTATTGAAATAGGAAAAGATATCGGAAAAGATGAAGTTTTCTATGTAAATATCCCAGAGTCTCACGTAAGGCAATTAATGGGGAATTTTCTTGATGAATTAACTACAGATCAAAAACAAGCTCTAAGAGAATTCATCAAATTAAAAAGGACCTTCGAACATCCCTGGTGGGGGATGTAACTGTTTGTATTAAATTCTTTTCCTTTAATGGATTAATTCTATAACATTGGGAGCATTTCCTATAATCAGGCTCCAATAATCTGTAATCACAACAAGGACAGTACAACATGTCATCAAATATTGCTTGTCTTAATAATCTATCAATATTAACCATAATCAATTCATACTTTTTATTAATTTTATGTTTGTCTTATAATCTAAATTATGTTATTATGATTCTAATAAACATGTACCTTAAAATATATTAAATAGTATGAATTTTTGGGGCACTCATAAACTTTAAATATTTATTTTTTTAATAGAAATTTGAAAATGAAAGAGTTTCATGTAAATAAATATCTTACACTTAAGTTGGAAGATGGTAGGACGAATATATATGTAAAAAGAGAACATTTTAGGCAATGTACAATTATATTATTAGATATTCCAATAACAAAGATTAGTGATTTTGATGAAATTCAGTCAATTGACGAAATCTCAGATAATCAAAAATATGAGAGAGATAATTCTTCTGATAACTCTATTTCTCTCCCTCTTGATGTAATATTCTGGGGTCATTGTTCAAATTTGCAAGCATGGTATGAACATGATTATGATACTCGACTTTTACATAGAAATTTATCATTTCCTTTATTGAAAAGGTTAACAGAAGCTGGAGATCCTCTAGCTAAGAGTGTCCTTAAAGAAGAAATAGCAAAAAGATTTATGAGTAATCATAAACAGACGACAGAATATTTATTGAATGAAGGATATTTAAATTATTTAAATTATGAAGAGTTACAAACCTTAATAGAGAATTCAAATTTAAGTATTAGATCTCTTGAAGAAATATTCCCTATTATTAATTCTGGTCGGTTAGACATGTTAAATAGACTTGAACTGTTATATCTTTCAAAATCTAGAAGAATTTCATTAAAGAAAATTGATATTAGGTTTTTAGAAAATTTTTTTAATTATTTTAGTGAAGAGTTTCCAATTGATTTCATATGGAATAATCGAAGCATATTGGAAAATATTTTCTTTCCGTTGATTAAAAAAGTTTCAAAAAGCAAGGAAATTATAAAAACTTTTTTTTTAGAAGAGCTTAATAATAGATTAAAATCTCCAACTATGTATAATTATGAGTTATTAAAATCGTTTAAGGAGATTTTTCTTACTGGATATAAAAAGCAATTTAAAATAGATAGATTTATTTTAAAAAGATGAAGAAATCATAATTTTCTATCGATTTTTAAAATTATGAAGTAATTTTATAACATAGAATACTTAATTTTTTACTAGATTATATTTCAATTCTATGCCGTCTATTAAAGATATATTAACTGAAGTTTTACAAAGAATTATTCCAACGTCTCAAGAAATAACTTTAATTGAAACTATTACTGAAAAACTAAAAAAATTATTAGTTTCAAAAGCTAAAGAACTAAGTATTAAAAATTTCCATATCGAACCTCAAGGTTCAACTGGCATTAAACAGACACAATTAAAAGATGATTTTGACATTGATCTTTTTATTGGATTGGATTATAAGGAATATGAAGTTAAATATAAGGATTTAAGCAAGAATAAATTAAAAAAAGAGTCTAAAAAAGATTTTTTAAAACTCTGTAATAATTGGATTATTCAAAGTTTAACATCAGATAAATTTCATAATCCCAGACTCTTATATGCTGAACATCCATATGTTACAGTAGACTATTTGGTAGATGATATTCAAATAAAAATTGATATTGTTCTTTACTTTTCTTTAAGTTTAGAAAGAATAAAAGAACACGGGCCAATAACTGCTGTTGATAGATCACCTTGGCATGGACATTTTGTAAGAAAAAATTTAACAGAAAAGCAAAAAAATGATGTAAGAATTTTAAAACAATTCTTCAAAGCAAATCATTGTTATGGCGATAAAAGTGCAGTAGGAAAAGTAGGATTTATTGGATATAGCGCTGAACTTTTAATTTACTATTTTAATGATATCATAAATCTTTTTAAGAATTTTAAAGATTTGAATGATAATCCACTTGATTACTATAACAGGAACTTAGATGAATTAAACTGTATTACCCATTTTCAGAATGATTATCTTATTTTAGTGGATCCTATTGATAAAAACAGAAATGTAGCATCTGCGATATCAGAACGAGCGTATAAATTTTGTAATTACAAAATTAGTGAGTTTTTAAAAGATCCTAATATAAAATTTTTCGAAACAAATCCTATTCCAGAAGTAGATTTATCTAATTTAAATGATCCATTACTTCCAAAAATATTTATATTAGAATTGATAAACGAAAATCAAGAAATCCATTATACAATAAATAGAGATAAATTATATTCGCTTGGAGAAAGAATAAAAGCTAATACAGAAAAGGAATTTTCACATGCAGAAAGATTTGGAAAAGTAATTTTTGAAGTTTATTTTGAGGATGAAATAAATGAATATAATCTCGCGCTCTATTGTGAAAAACCAACAATTTCACAAACTTATATTCGAAGAGGACCTCCAGTAAAAGAGGAATCTCATGCTTCCAAATTTAGAAAAAAGAATCCAGAATATTTTGAAAAAAAGGAGTATTTATGGGTAGAAACTAAACGAGAATATACTCATTTCTTAACTTTTTTAAGATCTTTTATTAAAAGTAAAATTCCTGAGAATTTTAAGGTATTAAACATTGCAAACTCATTTAATAGCCAAAATGCATCAGGAAGAAAAACCTTATATATCCTTATAAATATGGTATTACCTTTTTATCTTTAAATTTCAAGAAGCTTCGGGGATTATTTAAATCATCTTATAAGGATTTTACACTATTATTTAGAGTAATATTATACTCTCATTACCTCAATTCCTCGTTTCTTGAGATTTTTCTGCACAAAAGGATAATCTATTAAAGTTTCATATTCTAAGTTAGGAATCCCTAAATTATTAATTTGAGATTCAGTAAATAAATTAATTAAGATTGCCGCTCTATGTTTAATGTCATATTTTTTCAGTAAATCTAGAGTATTTATTTGATTATAAAAAAACTTACCTTCTGCTCCCGTAATTTTTTCGAAAGTTCTCTCATCAACACCTTTTAAAGAAACCCTCACATACAGATTTTTAAACTTGCTTAACTCCCTAACAAAATTTTCATCTAAAAGAATTCCATTAGTTTCAAGAATGAATAATTTGTCTTCTGGGATTAAACTTACCAACTCACGCAAGTATTTCTTACAGAGTGTTGGTTCACCCCCACTAATTCTAACCAATGAGAAATTCATCCTATCTAATTTTTCACTAACTGCATCTGGTGTGTAAAATTCGCCATATCTTGCTGGATTCCAAACCTTCTTCTGCGCCCAACAATAAGCACATCTTAAGTTACACCCTAAACAATCAGCAGTGGCACATCCTCCATAGAAACGAGTTTTACGGAACCTATAAAACTTTTTAGAACCGTTTCTACAGACTTCTTTTTCAATAGCTTTAGCTAAATTAAATGGATTAATCATATGTTAGAGGTTTATAAAATACGTTTTAATCGAAATCTTGAAAAGTAATAATGTTTATATCGTTT
This sequence comes from Promethearchaeota archaeon, assembly GCA_016840085.1. Classification (GTDB taxonomy): domain Archaea; phylum Asgardarchaeota; class Lokiarchaeia; order Sigyniarchaeales; family SOKP01; genus Loki-b32. The sequence goes on along the minus strand of JAEOTA010000018.1, from coordinate 16,538 downwards.
TTCTAGTCTATTATTCTTGAAAAACCTTTATAAATTTGGCGATTTTTAGCTTAAATTCATAAAATTTTTATGATTTCTTGTATTCTTTTCTTCAATTATAACATGAAAATTAAAATTAAATTAAAGTAGATTAAAGTGAATTTACAGTGGTTAAAGTAAAGAACCCAGATGAAATCGCCAAACTCGTGACCTCTGGATCATATGAAAAGAAGCGAATTTTTTCCATAACTGCGCATCTATATTGAGTTTTCCTTATTATAGCGTAAATTGACCATGGAAAAACTACTGCTACTGATTATTTGCTCCGTAGAGCGGGATTAATGCGACCAGAAGATGCTGGGCAGCTCCAAATGACCGATTCAGATTTAGATTAAGGCATACTTAATATACTGAAAGATGAGGAGCAAGAACGCGGCATCACGATATTTACAACTGTAGTACTCCTGGCGTTTCAAGATTCTAGAAAACCAAAAGATGAGGAACCCTATATTATTCAACTTAACGACACTCCCGGTCATATAAGTTTTACAGGAGAAGTATCAAGAGCACTTAGGGGCAGTGATGGTGCTATAATTTTAGTAGACGCTCTTGAAGGAGTTATGACTCAAACTGAGACAAATATTAGATTGTCCGTTGGTGAAGAATACTGCAAACCAGTTCTTTTTATCAATAAGGTTGATAGACTAATAAGTGAATTAAAACTTAGCCCTCAAGAAACCTTTGCTAAAATAGATAAAATTACAAGAGAAGTAAATGAATTAATTAAAAAGGTTAGACCAGAAGGATCGGATTGGGGAATTGATTTTGTAAAGAATTCTGTAGCTGTAGGTTCAGCTAAACATGGATGGGGGTTTACTTATGAGATTTTACTTGAGAAAAATCTTAAACCTCAAGATGTCTTTGCGAAATATAATGAAGGAGATATTCAATGGCTAAGGGATAATTTACCCTTAGATGAACCTATGTTAAGAATGATTGTTGACCATCTTCCAGATCCCGTTAGTGCGTCTAAATATCGAATCCCACATATCTGGGGCGGTGATTTGAACTCAGAATTAGGTCAATCTTTGCAGAGAAGTGACCCAAATGGGCCACTTTTTGGGATGATTACTAAGATCTTTTTAGACCCTAAAAGAAATTTTCAAGCCACCCTTATAGGTCGTGTTTTTTCTGGTACATTTGATCAAACAGATTCTATTTATTTAATTAATAGTGATTCAAGCAATCGAGTGAAAAGGCTCGGTGTTATGGAAATAACTGATATTTTAGATATCCCCAAGATACCTGCAGGGAACTTATTTGCATTATTTGGATTTGTATGCCCCGCTGGTGAAACATTTATGCTGACAAACAAAGTTCCTAAGAATAGAGAAGAAAGGACATTGTTACACCCCTTCGAAAAAATTCAATATGCGTGTGAAGCTGTCGTGTCAAGAAGTATCAAACCAAAAGATCCACATGAAATTGATAAATTAGATGATGTAGTAGGCAAATGGCTTAAAGCGAACCCAGAAGCAGAATATAGGAGGGATGATGAGTCAGGAGAATTTATACTTTCTGGAATTGATCCGTTACAAATAGAAATCTTGACTAAAAGGATTAATAAACAAGTTCAAATCGACATTGGAGAACCAATTATTATATATAGAGAAAAAATTACAGAAAAGAGTCGAGAATTTTATACCAAATCAGCTAATACTCACAATCGAATTTTATTGTATGTCGAACCCTTAGATGAAGTTACTGAACACTTAATAGACACTGGAAAAGTTAATGATTTGCAAAATGAAAAGGAGAGAGCTATGATTCTAAGAGAAGAAGCTGGGTGGGATGCAAAAGAAGCTAGACGTGTAGTGGATGTATACCATGGAAGCGTACTTGTAAATGGTGCTGCGGGGTTACAACGATTTGATAGAGTTAAGTCTTATTTATCAGCTGCCTTTAGAGATTGGCTCGGTGATTGTATTATAGCAAAAGAACCAGCAACAGGATTCAAAATCGTTTTCACAGATTTAGTAGTGCACGAAGACCCAAGACATACTCAATATGGGCAAATTGCAGGAATGGCTTTTTCAGCTATGTCCCTAGCAATGCTGGAAGCAGATCCTCATCTTTATGAACCAATCCAAAGAATAGATATAAAAACACCGCAAGGAACTGAAGGAAGCGTCACTGCAATCATAACCAAGCGAAGAGGTAGAATTACTAATGTCATTCCTGAAGGTGAATATGTACGAATACAAGGCCAGATTCCTGCTGCTGAAACAATCGGGATCGCCGATGACATTAGAGGATCAACCCAAGGCAGAGCGTTTTTCGGATATGAATTCGAAGGTTTTTCTCGTGTCCCTGCTTCATTTGAAGAAGAAATAATCATGGAAATACGCAAAAGGAAGGGTATGCCTCTAGAAATGCCAAGCAGAAAAAGTTGGGAACGATTTATTTATAAACGTACCTAAAATACAACAGTTTTTTCTTAGAATAATCAAAATCTTTTTTAAAATTTATTATATTTAACTAAAATTTGAAATTTTAGCAATTTCATATAATTTTCTAACTAATGCTTTAAATGCGTCAGTTACTCCTTGTCCAGTTAAAGCACTCGTTTTATAATATGCTATGAATCTATTCTCCTTGGTAAACTGTTCTACCGTTGCATTCGCAGTAGGTAAATTTGGATTTGACTCTAACTCTCCATCATCAATTAAATCAATTTTATTACCAAATAGAACAATTGGTATATTTCCACAATGGTTTTTTAGATCAGAAAGCCATTTATTCACATGCTCATAACTTTTAGTTTGTTCTAGAGCGTGAGAAAAAACAATTATTGCTCCACTACTTCCTGTATAAAATCTTTGGCGTAATGCTTCAAATGAATCCTGACCGGCAATATCCCATAAGAATAATTCTACTTTTTCCCCATCAATAACTTCTTCATATTTAGAAAATTGAGTACCCAAAGTAGAGATATAATCCTTTTGAAATGAGCCTTGAGTATATTTTTTAATTAAGGAAGTTTTCCCTACGGCAGCATCACCAATTACTGTTATTTTAAACCCAAATCCTTTATCATCAGCACTCATAATAGATTCATTTGTGTATAATTTAGTTTAATAATACTTTCTTAAATAGTAATAGTTTGATATTATAAATTTTTACAATATGTTAATATCACATAATCTCACTGTTCTATTTGAGAATAGTTGTTATTATAAAATGGATGATAGGACAAATAAAAATTAAAATTGATTAAAATTTATAAATTAAATAATTTAATTAATTGTTCGGTAGAATCTACTAAGATATCAGGTTGATGTTTAAGCAATGTTTCCTTTTGGGCAAGTCCACTTGCTACACATATCATTTTAACATTTGCAGCTTTTCCCGCTTCGATATCAGTTGTCATATCTCCAATGAAGATTGCTTCTGTAGGTTTAAGATTCCATTTATTAAGAATTTTTAGAATTCCTTCAGGGTTAGGTTTAACTTCCGAAACATCGTTGAAGCCAATTATTGTATTAAAATAACTTGATAAATTGAATTTTTCTAAAACTTCTTCAGCGTACTGACTTTTATTATTTGTTAATATAGCTAATTTCTTATGTTTTGCAAGTTTTGAAATTAATTTATCTATCCCTTCATAAATTGAGGATTCAGCATCTTTATACTTATTAAATTGGTTAAACATAAAAATAGCGATTCGCAATTTCTTGAAAAAGCTTATCCCTTCTAGGAATTTTACCTTTAATAACTCATACGAATTTAAAAGTATTTTTGGCACGGGATAATTTTGAATTTCTTCAATTAGACGGGCGATCTCTTCCATTACTTCATCTTGATTAACATTCATTTGATATTTATCTACTGAATCATCAACAGCTTTCTTTATTGCATCAGAGATATTAAAAATTACACCATCCATATCGAAGATAATTCCTTTATAATTATCTAGGTTAATTTTTTCCATACTAAAGTCTATTAATATTTAGCTTAATTTTAATTATACGAATCTTAACATTTATAGAATTAGAGCGTTATTATTAATATTAATAGAATGAAGTTTAAGTTTAATTTATACAAATTGAATAAAAAATGACCGAAAATCAAGAGGAAGAAGCTGAAGATCAAGAAAAAAAGCAAGAAAAATCAGAAAAGGATGATTTACAAGAATATATGAAAGAGATGGAAATGTTAGAGACAGATTTCTCAGATTTAGAAGATTTAGATATGGAAGAACTTCAAGAAATACAAGATGCTATCGCTAAAGTTAAGGAAAGTGAAGAATTATCAGGAGATCAATTAATTATTGAAGAAATGTCTAATGAAACCAAATCTGAATTAGCAGATTATTATGAAATTGAGGAAGAGCTTAAAGAAGAGCAAGACTTTAAAGAAACAATGATTTCAGACTTTTCAGATATTGATGAAATTGACTTTGATGAATTAAAAGAAATGCAAGACGCAATTGATACAGTAAAACAAGAAGAATTGGCAGTATTACCTGAAGAAGATAGAGAAATTCAACCAACTGGCGAAGTTTCAAAAGAATTAGAAGAACGAATTAAGCAAGAACTTCTTAAAAGAAAAGAAATTGAAGAAAAGGAAGTTATAACACCCGAGAAATTTCTAGATTATGTTAAAAGTAGACGTGATAAAATTTGGTATCATGCTCTCTATTACTTAGCTTTTAATGTTGAAGACCATACAGCTTCAAAAGTTTTATTATATGATGTTTTAAAAGAAGTTACTAGCAAATCTCCTATTGATCCAATTCTAGAACACCAGTTCTATTTTGGATTAGGATATATTTTAAGATTGACATTAAACAATAAACAGATTGTACGGTTTTTAAGAAATGGAAAGTTCAAAATCAGCATTAATGTCGATAATTTAAAAGAAATGCTGCAAGATGCGGGTGAGCCTATAAGCACTAGACCAGTGATTAAAGAAGAAGAAAAAAAACAAATGTTTAAAGATTTTCTTAAAGAGGACTTTAGTGATATATTATAGAGGTAGTTATTTAAATATCCAGGTTTCTACTTATTAAAAATTGTTTAAAATGAAGGAAAAACCCTCATTATTAATTATAGGTAATTCAAATGTTGGGAAAAGTGCAATAACAAGATTATTAATGCCTAATCCTAGAAAATTTAAAGGAAAATCAGGGAAAAAGCCCGGTAGCTCTTTATTAATAAAATCTGTGTCACAACCAAATTTACCATATCAAATCGTGGATTTACCTGGGTTTGGGTTTATGAAAACCGCAAGTCATCGTAGAGAGGAGCATATTAAAAAGCAAATTGTGATTCATATAGAAAACCATCATCAAGATTATTTCTTTGGGCTAGTTGTTATTAATATTTTAAGAATTGATGATGAGATTGATAAATATTTTATTAAAAATAAAAAAACAATTCCTTTAAGTTTTGAGTTAATTGATTTTTTACGGGAGAACTATATTCCAATAATAATAATTATAAATAAAATTGATAAACTATCTAATGTGGATAGAATCAAAAATATAAGTTTATTTATTGAATCGGCAAAAGAATATGGATTAAATATTGTTCATTTAGACAAACATATACTCAATAACAAAGAAGAAATCCCCTATTTAGAATTTTCAGCTTTAAAAAAAACAAATCTAGAAAAATTAAAAAAAACAATTCAACAATTCTTAAACAAAATAAAGAGTTAAGTTATCAACCCTCTTTTCTTCGAATGAAATATTTAATGATTCCTAGTATAGGATTAAGACGAGGCACTTTTGCTTTATAATTTTTATAATCTTCACCAAATTTCTCAATAAGATTTTTATCCTCTGCATATGTCCATTGATATGTTAAAATTATAATAATGATGCTAAGAATTATACTTAACCACAATTGAGTCCAAAACGTAATACTTATAGAGAATAACATTCCCCCTAAATATTGAGGATGACGAATTATAGCATATGGACCTTTATTAACCAACTTTGTAGTATATACATAGCTTTTTCCTTTTTCTACACCCCCGTGTCTCTTAAAAATCCAAAAAGAAATTAGGCCAAAATAGAGACTAAATCCCCAAATTATATAACCTATGTATACTAAAATGATAATACCCAGTTCATTAAAGAATAAGAACATTAAGATTATTTGAATTATAAAAGACACTGTAAATATTGTAGTAAAGATAATATCTCCTAAACTAATTTTCTTCCTATTTGTTTCAACAAATTTTTCATTATTCACATTTTTCTACCTTTCTCCATTCAATATTATTAAAAAAAAATTGTTCTTTATTACATCCCTTTCTGTGTTATTCTAAGATATTTAATGATTCCTAAGATTAAATTTAATCTTGGTACCTTTTTTATATATGCTTCATAATTTTCTCTAAATTTCTTTATTAATCTTTTATCAAGCAGATAAGTTTCCAGATAAATAACAATCCATGCTGAAATACCTAAGATGACCATAATCCAGTATTGAGAAATTAATGTCAGAGATATACTAAGTAATATCCATGAAAGCCAATATGGATGTCTAATAACAGCATATATACCTTTATCCACTAGCTTGGTAGTATTAATATGACTTTTTCCTTTTTCTATTTCTCCATATTTTTTAAATGCTTGCCTTGGTAATCCTCCAAATAATAGAAAGAAGACAATCAAACCCCAACCAATCCAATTAAGAAAATCAAGATGATAAAAATTGTAAGTAAAAAACACTAAAACAAATTGAACAATTATAATTGGACCATAGATTATTGAAGGAATATAATCTTTCCAAGAAGATGATAGTTGAATAGTCTCATTTTTTTGGTTGACCATATTATTGCTTAACTCATTTTTATCATTTATTATTTCATTTTTCAACATTTTTCAAACATCACCCAAAATTTTATATATTGAGAGTTACTAAATATAATTAAAGTTGAATATTTAAATTTAACTATTCAAATTTGATTATTTTAAAAAATAAAAAATAAAATTATTTAAGCACATATAAGGAATTGAGGAGAAAATATGCCAAAAAAAAGATATACTCCACTGAAATCATTCATATTGGGGGTAATGAGTACAATTCCTAAACCTATGAGTGGTTATGAACTTATTTCTTTAGCAAAAGAATGGCGATATGATCATTATATTAAAGCTACAAATGCATCGTTTTATTATGCATTAAAGCAACTCGAAGGAGATGGACTCATCAAAGAAGTAGGATCTAAGCAAGAAGGTAATCGTCCCGAGCAAATTATCTATAAATTATTAAACAGGGGCAAAAAGGAATTTCAAGAACAGATTTCTTTTTTTCTTAATCAAGTACAAGAAATTTATTTTGATATGGATGCTGTAACTCCTTTTATACTGCTTTTTGGTTCGGTTAAGGGAAAACAATTCATATTAGATTCCATAGATAACCAAATTAAGGAGAGGAAAAACATGTTCAAGCATGCTGATGAGGGGGAGAAACTAGTTAAATCTAGCCCTCTCTATGATCTAAGTCCTTTCTACCTACTTCCTCTAGCACATTGGAGATTTCACAATGAAGCGGAAATAAAATGGTTGGAATATTTTCGACAAATGGTTGATAGCATTGAGGATTTTGGAGATCAATATAATAAAATCATAAAAAAAATGATGTCCTTAACTCAAGAGTAAATGATTTTGATTTATAATTCTGGTTTAGTTATTTTTGGATCTTTTTCCTTATCCCAATTTATAGCAAATAAAAAATCTCTGCTAGCTTCATTCTTATAAATAAGGGGAAAACCACTTTTTTTTCCAAATTTCAAAGCGAAATTCTCCAAATATTCATAATCAGGAAAGTAATATTGTAAGGGTTTATCACTTTTCAAGCGATCCTTTATTTGCAAAGCTTTAGCTTGTAGGGTAAACCCTTTAATTTCAAAAAAATTGGGATTTGCTTTTTTAACGATTGTAATATAATCTTGAATATATTGCTCATTTAAATTGAGATTTTTAACTCCAGTTAGTCGTATTAAAGTTCTACAAGAAAGAGTATTTAATGACTCCAAGCTTTCCATTATTCTATTCCATCCACTTTTTATCATTGGGCGACAAATATTTTTATAAATTTGTTCATTTGGAGCAGGAAGTGTAATATATAATTGAGTAGGTAATGGATCCAAATTAAGCATTTTGTCTGTTAAAGTTCCATTTGATACAATAAATGTGGTCATATTAAGGTTTCTGAATTCGTGAACTAATTCAGATATTTTAGGATATAATAAAGGTTCTCCATCTAGAGAAATAGCTGCATGATTAGGATGCAAAGCTTCACTGTGAGTTTGCATGATCTCATCTGGAGTGGTTAATTCTCTATTAATCAAAACTTCTATTTCATCTCTAGAATCAATACAACCTTGTATATCATTGTCTAATTCAAATTTATTTAACGTGTGATTCTCTGATTTTACAAAGTTTTGATTTTTTAATAGATTAATGGCACGTTCAATTTTATTTTTAGATACATGAATTTTTTGATTTAAAGAGTTTATACTGTGATTTTGATCCCTATTTAAAAGCATATAATACAAAATATCAATCATTATTTCATAATTTTCAAGATATCTCCTTAATGGTAAATGATTTTTAATGATATCTTTATGATGGCGTAACATCTCATCTACTAAAGACTTAGGTTCATCAGGTTCAACAATAAACTCACTACCAAGAGAACCAAGTTCAATATCTCTCCAACAAAACACACACTGATGATTACAAAATGGTAATGATGGAGTATTTTGCAAACATTTATGACTCTGTATTCCAAAAACGCCCTTATAACAATTACGATTATCTCTTCCTGTCAATAATCTTTGTTCTAGCCAATAGCAAGGTTTAATAGAACTATGTTTATGTTCCCCAATAATTCTATAGGTTGTTTTTGTATAAGTTTCAACAAACTCATTTGTAATTTTGTTATCAATGAGGTATCGGTTCTTCATTAAAGGTACACTCTGTATTCAAAATTCTCTCTAATTGATCTAAATAATTGTATTTTAGCGAGATATTAAATTATATTATTAAAATTTATAAGTACGTGAATAATTAGTCTAATACTTTTGAATTATAAATTAAATTTTACAATGAATTAATTATGATAATAAGTAAATAATTAAATATTCTTTTCTGAGGTTTGAAAGTATAAAAAATGAGAAAATAGTTGTTTTTAATAATACTTTTAAATATTATAAGATATAAGATTATTCATATTTCATTAATAATTCTTTATAATCAAAATGCTAAATCGAATCAAAAGTGAATTATTAAATCTTGGATTAAAGTTTATTAGTGTTGATGAGAAAATCGTCCGAATGATTCTAGAAACAAGCCCTTCAAATGTAAATGAAATAGTTATTCTTCCAGCAGTAAAAATGGTAATGCAGAAAATTTTACAAAAACTTCAGAATAAAAGGATTTATGGCAGGGTTTATAATGGAGAGTTAAACAATGTGAAGGTTAGCATTATCCGTTCCTTAATAGGAGCTCCCAACTGTGCTATAGCTGTTGAATGTTTAAAGAGATGCAAAACAAAAATCATAATTAGGCTAGATGTATGTGGTGGAATTGAAAACTATGAAAAAAAAATCGATATTGGAGATATTTTAATCCCAGAATTAGCTTATTGTGATGAAGGAACGAGTCCTCAATATATACGGGAGCATCCATCTTTAGCAAATGATTTGGATTCAATAAATACACCATTTGCTAGATTTCAAAATCTTTTCACAGGAAATCAAAATATTTTCATATCTCGACCAAATATATCGCTACATGATATATTGTTAAATGAGGGAACTATACTTCTCGCTAATAAAATCAAAGGAAATGTGAACTTATGGACAACAGATGCTCTTTTTTGTGAATCGTTGGATTTTGTTAGAGCACTCCAGTCAATCAATATTCATGGGATTGACATGGAATCTTCGATTTTATTCTTATTAGGTTCCTTATACAATTTAAAAACAGCTTCAATTCTTTCAGTAACAGATTTACCTGGAGATCAAAAGTATGATTTGCTTAATTCAAAAGAAATTCATCCAGATATGGAAAATGGGATTGATAATACTATCAAGGTATTAATTAAAGCTTTACCAAAAATAAAATACAATTTATTATAGGGAATTTTATTTTAGATTCCCCTAAGTAATTCGCTAAAATCTGGTTCGTCGAAAAACTCGTTGTATTTCTTTAATAATTCAAAATTTACTAAGAATATTTTCTTATTTACTGAATTTTTTGCAGATCTTACTAAATTTAACTCTTTTAATTTTTTTACATGGTAAAGTATGGTTCCCGAATAAATATCAAGCTTTTCCCCAATTTTCGAAATTTTAATAGTTTCATCTTTGAAGAATTCTTCTAAAATATGAGGGATTAAAGGATTTAAAAAGATAACCTTATAACGGTCATATTCATCAGGGGCATCTGATATAAAATAATGAAGTGTTTTCCCGATTTTTTTAGTTCTTATAAGATCAAATCTCTCAAGAGTCATAACATGTTTTAAAAATGGTGTTCGAGTAATATTTAATTCAGCTCCGATACTTTCATCTCGAGCGTGAATTCCGGGATTGTTTTCAATAAATCTCAAGATTTTCATTAGCTTTTTATTACTTAAAATTTCTAATTTAGTACGTCTCTCATTAGTTACAATCCAAACATTTCAATGATCATATCATTAAAATCAAAACTATAGGGAAATATTGGGGCAATAAATACTACATTTTTATTTTTTAAATTCTCTAAATCACAGTGATTTGTTGAAATGATAAAGCCTATATTTTTTTGTCTTGTACTTATATATTTTATTATATCTCCTTAAAAAAGATGATTTTTCCTTTCTGGTTCACAAATCCAATTATTTATTATCTTCTGTGCAAATAGGAAAAAATTTAAATCTTTATGAAAAAATCATTATTATTAATTTTCTGAACTACGTTCAGAACAAATACCACATTTTTCATTCTTTAAAAATTCAAAGAATAGTACATCGTTTCCACAAGCACACTCAACATTACTAGTTTCCAATTTAAGAATAATATCATTCAAACCATATAAGACATTTAATGATACTGATTTTTCCAATTCTATTACATCATGTGTAGATGGGTTTCTGTAAGCTTTATAATAGCCTGCTAATAAAAATCGTGTGCCTTCTTGTATATTTCTTCCATTTTCAGTTGATAAATCTGCAATTTTAACAATAGGGTTTGATTCCGACAATACATTATGAATTAAGTCCCAACCATCTTTTTCTTCTCCAGTTTTCGCCCTATAAATCTTCTTAAGATTAGCATTTAATTGCTTTAAAACCGTTTCAACCGCATCAGCATAATTCGCATCTTTAAATTTCTTTTTAGCATTTTGATTAATAAAATCCGAAAAATTGTTCCAAGGATTTGTCTTCCAATATTTAAAAAAAATTGATGCTGTGACTATAATAAGAGATATCTGAATGATAAATGAAATGATAAAATAAATCCGCTCAAATATCAATAATTCACAGTAAAGTGAAAATTCAACATCTCTAGAGACAGGTTCTATAACAATATATATGGGAGAAATTATTTCCTTAATGTTAATAAAAATATATTTGGAATGAAAAATATGCTCTGATGTAATATTATTAAAATTAATTGGAGACAATATCTGGTTCTTTGTTTCCTGATATTCAGCATATTGGATTGCATCAAAAACATAAAGGTCTACAAAAGAGTCTGGATTTATAATGATTTTTAGCTCCATGTAAGGAAAAATTACATCATTTGTTATTTCAAGTGTTTCTGTATAGTATTCATCCTCACTATAATCTAGGTTAATATCAAATGAATTATCTGTAATTCTGAAGGTAGGGAAATTGAAAATTGGAAGTAGAAAAAAAAGGATAAATAAAGCACATACTTCTGCTACAATAACAAAACCACTTATTTTAAACGAGTGTCTTGATAAAAAAGCTCTTACTGATTTTAACCATTTTAGTAAACCATCCAAATTCATTACATAAATCAATCCAATAGTTCTATTTCTTATATTATAATTTCGTTAATTTCAATTTTCTTAAACTCATATTGTCTAAGCTTTTTGACACTCCTCAATTTATAAATATTTATTAGAATTATATAAATATGATCTCTATCATTGTTAGCCCATTAATTAATAAAAGCGATTAATTCAATAGAGTTTATATATAATAAAAAAGTCCAGTATCGATTTTTTTTAATCTAATAGATCTCTATAACAGTGTAGGTCTCGGCTTCTTAAGTAATTGATTAGACTAAGTCTTAATAAAAACATAAAAATTAATGATGTGTATTATTATAAAAAAGTATTAAAATTTTATATATTGATTCCACTCCATTTTAACTCTAGGATTTATTTTTTGTATCTTCTTGATTATTTCTTTGACATGGGTATTAAGAATTGAAGGAGAAAATTCCCAAGACTGCTCTTGATTAAATGTGATACATTTTATTTTTAAATTAGAAATATTTAACATTTTCTCTAAAACCAATCCATATAGGCACACTTGTGGGAGGGATCTAAAAAAATTCTTATCTAATGGTTTATAGTCGCAAACATAAAGAGTATCATTAAAATAAAATAAAAAGTCTATATGCCCATAAATATAATCAGCATTAATGGACGGATTATTAATAGGTAGCCATATTAATAACTCAGTAACAATAATATTATTATCTCTCTCTCTAATATATGATTGTAAATAATCATGAATAACTCTATTGCCTTTTTCACTAAAAGCTTTTTTATTATCTCTGTAATGAATACTTGCTAAATTAACATAATTTATAAGCTTTCTACCTAACTCCGAAAATTGGTTATTAAGAATAATCTTTTTATCAATCATCTGATCATTGAAATGATTAATCTCGTTATCCATTAAATGATGTGATGAATCCCCTTTAATATAGAACTGTGAACAAGAAGGATTTCTTAATTCAAATATCTCATCATCATAGTTTCCATTTTCAACTATATTAAGTATTTCTCCTAAGTTCCTTTTTAGTGAATTATTATTAATTTTATAGAAATTTTTATAATTCCATTTAAATATTAAATTTAATGTCCATTTATATTTTCCATATTTATTCTGTCTACGAATTTTTAGTTTTATATTAAAAACATTGTTTAAATCGTCAATTATTTCTTTAATTTGTTGGTGATGATAGAAAATTAAATTAAATTCTTCCGCTAATTTTGTATAGGAAGTTGTATATCCCGATTCATTAATGAATTGGATTTTTCTTACAAATTTAATAATATTATCAAAAAATTCAATCAATAGTTTCCTTGACGGATTTTTTTTCAACAAATAACAAATTCTTCCAAATCTCAGAATATTTGGAATTTTAGTACTTTGAAATTTAAATAATTCAGATGTAGTAAAAAAATCTACTAAATGATTTATTAGGAATTCATTGTTAACTAAGAAATTATTCATCCTTAAGGCTTCATAAATATTACAAATTATAATTTTTAATATTTTAAATGGAATTTTTGATGATTGCAAATCTGTTCCGATATGAATCAATTTATTATTTGAATACCAATGAATATATGCATTGTCACCATAAACATCTACCAAATCAGGTTCTTTAAAAAATTTTTTTACATAATTAATAATACGATCAATTCCTAAAATGCCATTTTTTCCAATATGCTCACTAACTAATTCGAAACTACCTAATTGTTCAAATTGACTGATTAAATTATATGCAAAATCCCTATGATAAGATATCAACACTTTTTCATGATAATTTAAAAGATCTGATAATTCAGGATTTTTATCTTCCAATGAATTTTCTAAAGAAATCTTCATGAGGTTCCAGATAGAAGGAGGCAAAAACTCGTTAATAATTCTAGTTAAATCTGATTTTTTATCTATTACAAGTGAATTATTATAAATATTACTTTCAAGATCAAATAAATGAAATAGAAATTGGACAGCTTTCAGATATTTATTTGAATTCTTATTTACAAGAAACTGTAAATTATAACGTGGGATTGAACTATCATGAATTATACGCAAAGAGAACATTGAATTTATACCTAGAATACCTCTCAAAAAGGATGAAACAAAAGAAGTATCTTCAAATATCCATAGGGGGATGGTATGATAATATTTACTTTTTTTTGGGAATATCCCTAACTTCAAAAGTTCATATATTATTACTTTACTACTTAATCTTAGAAATTCTTTATTGGGATTAATCTGTACCTTATTTTCATTTACTTTTAAAGCTTTCATAAGAATATTTTTTAAATATGTAATAAATGTACGATCTTTATGGATTCCCTTCAAATAGATAAGTAAATCATATCTAGGATGTTTTATATCAATGCGCCCTCTACCCCAAATAAGACCTAATAATTCTGCTATCTCATTAGATTTATTGGCTTCGATGCAAACTTGATTCTTCTTACCAATTATTTTCTTATGTGGAACTACTTTACTTAATAGATTTTCTAGTTTTTTAAATTCTTTTAAGGAGATACTATTTCCTTTTGATAAAGGTCGCACTATATCTAAGAAAATTTCTGCAAGATTTGGATCTTTTTCTGTACATTCTCTATAGAATCTATTTAAAATTTCTTTATCTATGAGAATTTTTTCTTCTGGAAAACTAAATTTCGTCATATCTAAATTCTGATTAAAATTTATAAATTCTTCTAAAATTTCTTTCTTTTCGGTTATTTTAGAAATTAAGTCTCCCGTATCATATTCCACTTGAGATTTCTTATTACTCATTTCATTATTCACAAAAGAATGTATTTTTTCTTGAATTTTCTTAATCTCTTCTTTTTTATTATCAATCTCGCTTTGTAAATCCTGATTTACACTATAATTCTCGAAATCTCTTCCTAATAATGAGAATAATTCTTTCCTACTAAGTTTATTTAGTAGAAGTCTAAGTTCACTATTATCTTCTTCTGTAAGATTTCTTTTTTGAAGGATTTTAATTATTTTAGATTTTTCATTCATGTTTAACTCTATACTCTTATATAGATTTTCCTTTAAAATCTCCTTTAAATTTTGAAACTCAGGATTATTTTCATTAAAAATTTGTTGTAAAATGAATTTTTTTTTAATTTCAACTAATTGATGAGCTATTTTTTTTGCTACTCTTTTTCCTTCAGGAATTAAACTTTTTTCATAGTTTCTGCTTTTATATTCCTTATAAATTGCTAGAGAACTTTTTAATTCTTTAAAAAAATCATCAAATCTCGGATTATGTTCTTTTAATTGCTTAATTAAAAGCTTATGGTTATTGGTGAACTGGTGAATTAGATATTGTAGTTCTTCTTTAATTTCTTTAGAGATCTCTTGGTCTGTTGACTCCTCAATATGATTTTTCAATAATATTGCCCATTCTTGGGATACACTATTCTTTTCTAAAGAATCTTGTGAAATTCCTTCTTTCTTGTATTGTTCTAATCTTCGAGAAATATTTAATAGAAATCTAGTGGTTTTGTGTGAGATTTGTAGCATAGCTACTCTTTTACCAGCTCTCCTTACCATTTCATTATAATATTTATGAAATACTTCGAAATTTTTGAATAAAAGCATTACAATTCCTAATTTTTCGCCAAATTCTTTTTCTATTTTATCTATTTCTTGCTCAAATTCTTGTTTAACAATTTCTCGATTCTGTAATTTCTTATACAGTCCATAAATTTTATCATATTTTTTTAATAACTCAATTAATTCTTCTCTTGTTTTTTCTGAGATTTCTTCATTACTGGCAGTTTCTTTGATGCTGTTAATTAAATATTCTACCGATTCTTCTTTAAGTGCTTGAATTTCTTTTTTTGATTCTTTATCCAATTCTTGTTTTTCTTCATGTTCTTTATACTCTTTTTCTTCCTTCCTTTCTTTCCACTCAATAAAACCTTTAGTTTCTTTTTGTGCATAAATTGCTCTCCTTTCTGTTTCGCAATGATATTGCTCTTTAAGGACTTCATAATTATCTTTTTCTGTAGCTTGTATCTTTTCTTTTGATTTTTTATCTAATTCTTGTTTTTCTTCATATTCTTTATACTCTTTTTCTTCCTTCCTTTCTTTCCACTCAATAAAACCTTTAGTCTCTTTTTGTGCATAAATTGCTCTCCTTCTTGTTTCTTGATGATAGTGCTCTTTAAGGATTTCATAGTTATCTTTTTCTGTAGCTTGTATCTTTTCTTTTGACTCTTGCGGTTTTTCTAGATTGGATTCTTGTAAAGACTCTTTTAGTTCTTCTTGAGTTTCTTGACTCTCGATTTCCTCTTTTATCTTGCCATCTTGATGTAGTTCGTCCTCAAATTTTAATTCTTGATCATTTATAGAAACTTCTTTTTCTTCTTGTTCTAACAGATTATCAAATTCCTTTTCTAGTTCTAATTCTGATTTATATTCATGGTTTTGTTCAGTTTCTTGTTCTAAATCATGATCTGAATTAAGTTCGGGAGATTCATCATGACGATAAAAAGGTTCAGTGTTATCTGCTAACCCCATTTCTTC
>JAEOTA010000002.1 GCA_016840085.1 Promethearchaeota archaeon | reverse complement strand
TTAATCTTGATGCTTAGATTTTGCGCTCGCTTCTCTTGTAATGGAGGGCTCAAATCGCACGACATAAATCTAATAGGTATGGAACTATTATAAAGGAAGTAATTAATACAAGAATAAGTAAAAAAAAAAAAAAAATTAAAAGTTAAAATTTACTCAATTTATTTTTTTCTTTACTCTTATAATTGGTTCACCCTTTTAATTATTAATCAATGTAATGACAATCGTAAGTATTAACAAGATTTTTTTGTTTTTTTGCATTTTTTTCACATTTTTTAATAAATTTACATTTATGACAAATTAATTTGAATTAACTATTTAAAACCACAAGGAAGGATTTTTTTTTTCATTCGAAGAATCTCAAGTATAGCTCTTATTGTCTAAAAAAATGTCAAATTTCTGCTAATATTTACAAAAACTGACAGAATATGAGTTTGTCGAAGCATTAATATGTTTATTGACAAAACTTTGCATTTTCGCGCAGATCTAAAATTCTCTTTTGATAAACTTCATTAACATAAGTTCTTTGAAATTAACCCATTTTGTTCTTTAATTGATACTTTATTTGGAAAATTGTTTATAACTTCACATATTAAATTCTTCTTTTTTGGATTTATCATGATGCTGTTCTCATCTTCGACTGGAGGCAATATTATATTAAATTCGATTAAAATTTTAGTATGATAATGTAAATTTTCTCTCTTTAGTTCTAATTGGTTATAGAGATCGTTTCTATTAATAATTCCTTGTTCAAGTACAAACTCAACAATTTTTCTATTTATCTCATCTCTTAGCAAAAAATAAAAGATTCCAATATCGTTATCAATCTCAATAGGCAGATAAAGAACATAGTTTTTCACTTTCACTTTTTTTATTAAATTAAACTCAAGCAATTTCTTTAAATGCCAAATCAACTGACCAACACCTATCTCATGTTCTTTTTGAAAAGAAACCTGTTCTTTTAAAAAGGAGAAATGAGCACCAGTATGTGTTTTAATTTCCCAATAAATGTAACTTCTAGTCTTATTCTTTAGTACCGTTGTTTTTATGAACTTTGAACCATCAACTAAAATCTTTTTCTTTAACAGCATCTGAATTATTTTATTAAGCCCCCATTTGGGAATTTTTAATTGTTTCTTTGCTATGTTATAAAGGAGCTCGGTAGTAATTAATCTCTTTTCTTTCGTGAGTTCTAAAGCAATTTGTATTACTTTTTTGACGCTTGGATGGTCTAATCCTAAAGAAAGAGGGTGTTTATCTTTAGGCAAAAATTCTTCTAGTTCGGTAAGTGCCTTATTGAATTTCGTATCAATCTCCATAACGATTCGTTCCATTTTTATACCCCTCTTTTTTATTTTTGTGCGATCAACTAGATTATTAATAGAAATTATAGAGAAAATTCCCTTTATAATTGTAGTTTCGATAATTCCCTGGAAATTCCGAATTCTTATGAAAGTTTTGAAAAATAGATATAAATAGAAAAGATCCCAATTTATACCTATTGAACAAAATATTTTGTTTTCATAGAACATGGGAAAAGTAAATTACCCCTCTCAAGAGATTCTTAACCCGCCGAAACTAAAAAGGAAGAATTATGAACAAATAATTCTTTGGATGCTAACAAATAATGAAAGTTGCGAATGGTCTAATTTTGTGCAAAAGCCAGTTGAAATTCCCATAGCCACACTATCACGCCATTTTGCTAAATTAATCCGCAAGGGGTTTATAGATAAGTTTTCTAGAGGGCAATACAGAATAACTCCAGAAGGAAAAAAGAGATTTCATGAGTTATCTATAGCAAGAAAAAAGGGACGAAAGTTAAGTTATCCCCCTGAAATCATTTTAAAAAGTGGCAGGAATTATTCCTATTGGATTCTTTGGATGGTGTACAATAATGGCTTTTGCAAAAGGTCTGATTTTCTTGAAGAACCCTTTTCTATAAATCAAACCTCCTTATCAAAGAATCTAAGTTCATTAATGCAAAAGGGATTTATTGTCAAAGAAAACAAAAGATATATAATTACTCAATCAGGTAAAACAGAATATTCGAGGATTCTGCAACATTATGATTTGGACAGACAAACAATTTTAGAAGAGGAAAGTAAACGAATCGACGAAATCACGACAAAAACTTCATGGTTTTTTGACAAATTTAATATAACTGATGATTATGTTAAATTTAGATTTCTCACCAATGTGTTAAAATTGGACTATTCAAAAGTTAAGACAATTTTAAAAGATGAAGAGGATTTTCATAAAATTTTACTCTTTATTTCAATTAATCATCCCGATTTTTATCCTGACTATCTATCTTTTGAGGAATTTTCGAGATTTTATCAAATTAAAAAGAAAATTCTTGATTTTTGGGTTGATGAAATTGTAGAAAGCAACTTATACGACTTAAAGTTTTTTAAATTAGAAATTTCTCCAGATAAATATTATTACTTCCAATCAGATGAAAAATTAGAGAAGATGCTTCGAGCTATTACCGAAGAACATATTACAAAAAACAAATATTTAGAAAAATTTGGAAGTTCTGGGAACATAAAATCTATGATAAATGATATCCTTGAAGAAATTTGTAAAATAATATTCATTAAGGATTTAAAGGAATCATTGAGAGAATTTTTACCAAGCTATATTAAATATTTAGCATATAAAATTGAGATCAAAAAAGAATTAAAAGAAGCATATGATAAACTAGAAGGAATTATTTGGCAGAGCATGACAGATATGATGCAATCACAGAGTTCTGAAACCTTAGAATCCCAATACGAAGAAAAAATTAAAGAAATTGATAAAGAAATCGACTTGAACCCTAAGAACTATGAATTATATAATTCAAAGATTAGAATTCTAATTTATTTTAACCAATACAATGATGCATTAATGGTATTAGAGAAAATGATTGAAGAATTTCCTGAAAAAGAAGTTGATATTATGATAAAAAAAGCTTACACTCTTAAAAAAGATAAAAATGTAGAAACTGGGTTAGAAATTATCGAAGAATTACTCGAAAAATATCCGAAAGACAATACTCTACATAATTATAAGGCATATTGGTTATCATATTTGGGTAGAAAAGAAGAAGCTTTGGCCATTCTTCGGGTTCTCACCGAAAATGAACCAGAGAAAGGAATTTATCATGATACATATGGAGAAATCTTAATATCCTTTAAAGAATATGAAAATGCCATAGAAGAATTCCAAAAAGCAATAGAACTTGAACCTAATGAGTGGTATATACACCAGACTTATATTAAATTAGGAATCTGTTATACTGCACTTGAAAATTATGAGTTAGCAATTGAATATCTTAAGAAAGGAAAAGAGTTAACAAATAAAATTATAAGTGATCTTGATACAAAAAACAAATGGTTAGCAATCGTAGACCTTTTCCTTGCAGAGATAGAGGAACAAAAACAATTATTACTTTCAAATTAATAGTTTTAAGCTTCATGTAGCTCTTCCATAAAACTCCCTTTATTTTAAAATAGTATATTTTTTTTAAACAGTTTTTTGAGCAAATTATTGTAAATTCGAATCAATAAATACTCTACAGAAATATTATATATCTAATTATCCTATATTCTTCTTAAAAAATGAGGTTGAGCTTGAATTGAAGGACGATAAGACTATTTTAATCAAAAAAAAGATACATCCTCTTGAGATTGAAGATAATTTATTTGAAGGTGTTTCTCCCTTTACAGAGGATGAATTAGAAAAAGCAAAAAAATCGTTATTTCCTAGTGATGAGTAATTAGAAAATTAATTCTTAATATAAAATGAATGAAAAAGTAGTTATTGATGCTCAGGTTTTATTTTATTTCCATTATGATTATCATAAAATTACATCAATATTTAGAACTATTATTTTCAAATGGATATTTTTATGCTTCTCTTAGCTGTTTTATAAAATTCACTTTAATCTATAAAAAAAAAATCAAAATACTTTGGCAAAATTAACGATTATGAATAAATATTAATAAAATATAAAAAGAATCCTTTAAAAGCTAATTTGCCTTTATTTTATTAAGTAAATAATATTATTGAGTGAATCGAATTTGGATAAAGATAAAGTAAAAAAGGTTTTAGATAAAATTCGGCCACAGCTCCAGATGGATGGTGGAGATGTGGAGCTAGTCGAGATTGCTGAAGATGGAACTGTTAAAGTTCGATTAATGGGACATTGCGCGGGTTGCCCCTACAGTCAACAAACTGTAAAGCTTGGAATCGAAAGGGCTCTAAAACAATTTGTTCCAGAAGTTAAAGAAGTTGTAAGCGTTCCTTACTAATAGAACTGAGCCATTTTCAAGAGTTATTTCGATTATTCTTTTTTCTTTTTAATTTCAATTCTATTTTTTAACGTATTAAATCATGGTATAATTTCTCAATGATTGCATTAAATGCCTTATAAACTCCTTGTCCTGACTTTGCAGAAGTAATATAATAGCCAAGAAAATTATTATTATGTACAATTTTTTGAATTTGCGAGTGATATAGATTATCTTCTTCGATTAAATTGACTTTATTAACAAATAATTTTCCAAAATATAATCTAATTTCAGATAATATGTAATATTCATTTCCAAGTTCTAAATTTCAAATTTAATTTCATGATTTTTTTTTTTCCAAAAAGTTAATTATCTGTAAATAATTACTTACGTTATATTAAAAAACTGAAGCTTTGAGAAAAGTATGAATGAAGTTAAGGATGACAAAACTACGGAAATAGAAAGATCGGAAGAGCAAGAAAAAGAAGATAAAAAATCACCGAAACGAGTGAGAAAGACCCAAGGTCAAATTATACAAGAAGTTCTTGGCTTAGAACCAATGGAAATTCAGAATGTTGAGAAAAAGCTTTTCATAGTTCGCTTTCTTGATTATTTTGGAGAGGAAACCTTAGATTTCATATTTAAGGACAATTCTATAAGACAATATTTATCTCAGATAACTACACATATCGATACATTTAGTACGGGAAGAGAAGAGGACATCTTGTTAAAGCAGAGTTTCGAATCAAAGAACATTACGGGGATTATTGAAAATTTGAAATCAAAAGCGGAAGAGTTAGCTTTTAGTAAGGGAATAAAGAGTTCAATGGATAAGCGCTTACGTAAATTAACTTTAATAATAACTCTCCCCTTATTTGTCGTAATTTTTGCATTAGCATTCTTACCTATCAATTATTTCTTCCTTTTTCCAATTCTGTGTGTTTTTTGTATGGTTCCTCAATTGATTAAAGGAGCAGTCGTTAAAAAATGGTTTGCATTTAAAGACCAGAATAAAAATCAGATTTACTCAGAAAATCGGGAAGAAATAATGATTCTAAAGACTTATGCTGGAGAAATTTTAAATAATGTTAGATCTCGTCTTTTAGAGTTGAAAGTACCGCTGCAATTAATAAAATTCATGTTGCATAGTAGGGATTATGAGAATCTTAGTTTACTAAATCAAAGAAATGTAAGAGGAACTATGCAATATTTCTACACTTTTGAATATCCTCCCGATATGGAACCATTTCCAATCCCTGAGCAACTATTGCAATATCAACAACCATTATTTCCGGAAAAAAAAGAAAGACCTGAAAAGAATTTTATTGTGCTTACTGAAATGAAAGGATCAGCGGGAGTTATTACTTATTTCGTCCCAACTCTTAAAGATGCACAAGCAGAAAAAATTAACAAGAGGTTAAATGAGTCTGAGTTCAGTAAAGCTCCTTATGATTTTAAAACGATTATCCCCAATTATTCTGAAACTCTGGCAATTTATTGTGTGTGCGGTGAGGTTGTTGAAATCACTAATATACAAATCTGTGACTGGAAAAATCAATTTAAATTCTACTTATTTGAAGGTAAAGAATGCAAATGTGGTGAAACAATTTACGCCTTGTCTTTGATGGATGAATCTGATGAAATTCCTGAAGAATTGAAAGATATTTTCTTAAGTTAAATATTTATTTCTTTTTTATTTTTGAATACCAATCATAAAGTAATTTATAACCGCGAACAGCTCGTTCTACCTCATTTTCAAAAACAGGTATTTTAAGTTCAGAAGCGGATTTTACAACTCTTTTAGCCCCCTCACGTTCTGCTTGAATTAATACAGTAACAATCGGTTTATTTGGAAATGATTTTTTAATTTTATGAAAAATATTAAAATCAAATTCTATTTCAATAAAAAACTCTAATGCTAAGATTAATCCATCTACCGAATCATCTTGTAATAAAGTTTTAGAAGATGTATTATATATTTCGCAAATTTTAGTACCTACAAACCTTTCTGGAGGCCAATAATCAACAGGGTTACCTAAAGTACAAGTAGAACCTCCAACCTTATCAAGAATGATATCTTTATGCTCATTAGTTAATTTTGCTAGAGAGAGCCCTTGCTTTCTCATTTCTTTTACAATTATATATATGGCTCCAGAACTGGGACCAATTATTCCTAAATTTGGACCTTTCGGTTCTGGACACCATAGAAAAATTTTAGCGAATTCGAATAATTCAATATAGTTTGATACACAAATTCCCCCTGCGTTTTTTAACTGTTCTTCTTTTTTTATATCCTTTCCCACATAAAAGAATAAAATTGGTTTGATTGGGGTTATCTCTCTTACAGCCTCGATAATAGCATCTGTTATTTCTCTTAAAAAAACCAATATTACTTTTGTAGTAATATCTTCTTTAAAATATCTTAAAACATCTGCGTCATTAATATCAAATCCATATCCTAAATGAATGACTTTAGAAACAGGGATCTCCTGAGAAGGTGCCCACCATCCCATAGCCCCCGCTAAACCACCAGATTGTGCTATGAAGCTAACACCTTCCTTAATTTTTCTATGTTTTTGCATGAGATATTGCCTTACAGGGATAATTGAAGTTGTGAAATTGTTAATAAAGTTGATAATTCCTAACATTGAAGGCCCACAGTAAGAAACTCCATATTGTTCGCTAATTTGATTTAAAGTTTCTAATAACAATACATCTTCAGTATCAACTCGTAATTCAGATTCTATCGCTATATTTTTTACTCCAAATTTGGCTAGTTTCTCAAAGATTGTTGCAACTTGATTGCCCAATACAATTACTCCTAACTCGGGTACTTCGGGGAGATCCTCCAAGGAATGATAAGATTTCACGCCCAATATCTCATCCGCGTTCGGATTAATCACATAGATGGTACCTCGATAAAAAATCTCTAAAAGATTCTTTAAGATAGTATAATTAAATGTATAGGCTTTTCGTGATACACCTACTATTAAAATGCTTTTGGGATTAAAGAAAGGCTCGAGATTTTTCAAGATGTTCTAATTTAGTAAAGTGAACAATCTTAATAAATATTCTATGTATGAGAAGTATTTTTAATTTCCTTCCATTTTAAATTCTCTTTTATTAATCATAAATCTTCTGCCTCTTTTCATTTAAATCTGATATTTTCCTTTAATAGTATGGGAATGAGGCTGACAGAACAGATTCAATTAAACAAAATTTTAAAGATCATGAAATAATTTAAAAAGAAATTTAAGTAATGGTGAAAATCGTTAAAATTTAAGAAGATCTTAAAAAAATTTATGAAAATTAGATCGTTTTTTAAGCTTACTTAATATATTCATATTTAAAATTAAAATCTAAATTAATTTCAACAATGGAGCTCTATAACGAAGAGACACAAAATTTAAATAATAATTCAGAATTCAATACGTTAGCTACAAATACATTTTATTCCTTCTTTTTCCATTATGGTTCGCATTTTTTCACGTTTGTATATTCGATTATTTGAGCATTTCAAATAAAAAATAAGCATTGCTTTAAATTTGGGTTTGCTATGGCAGAAATAATTATTTTAGGGTTGATATTTGGGATTATAAGTACCATGATACTTCATTTAGCAAAAGCTATGGAAAGGCATGGGATAGAAATCTTTTCTAGAAAAAAAACCTTTAAAGAAAAAGGGAAAAAACCTTTAATTTACATTATTGGGTTTGCTTTAAATAATACAATAGTTGTTTGGCAAATTATAGGAACAACGTTTGCTTCAGCAGCAGTTTTTTCAAGTGTTTTTGGTTTAGGTTTGATTCTACTAATGTTCTATTCACATTACATATTACATGAGGATATAATTACACAAGAATTAATAGGAGCCATATTAATCATTTTTGGAACAACCTTTGTTGGAATTCTTTATATTATAGACCCTCCTGAAACCGGGGCGATTGTCTATCCTAATTTTTTCATCATTCTTATTATCACTGCAATTGTTTTCTCAATCCTTATCAGTTTTTCTTGGAAAACGAAATTAGGTATTGCCTTTATTTTTGGCGCAGTTGCAGGAGCACTTGGAGGAATTGATAATGTTTTTAAAAGAATGGGATTAAGTTCAAGTAATTTTATTGAAGCTTTTGCGGGGATTTTTCGAGGAGAACTGCTTAGCATTATTTTTTTAATTAGTTTCTTTCTTGGTTTTTTAGCATTAATACTTACTCAAGTAGGGTTTGCTAAAGGAGCAGATGCTTCAAAATTAGTGCCAATGTATAATTCACTTTATATTATTACACCTATAGTATTTGAACTTATTACAATTAAAAATGCAACAGTATCAATAGGCCTAATACTTTCTGTAGCGTTAATTGTAGTAGGGATTTTCTTAATGAATATATTCAAAAAGTCAGAAGAAAATCTTGAATTAGAGAAAGAATAATTAACTTATTGCTTTTGTTCATTAATTTAGGTCTCAGCAAATTGTAATTCATAAAGAGGGATTTCTCTTCTTTTTTTATCATCATACAATGGTAAACCTGACTGTTTTAAAAGCTCTGGAGTTTTATACTTAGTAATTACAATTTGGCATGAACTTGGCACTTTCATTGAAGCTACTCTAAGTCTATCTCTTACTAATGGAAGATCTCTTATATAAGTGCCTACATCCATAATTATTTGTCCTGCTCTTACTCGCGCACAAACTCCGGTTGACCTTCCAAAAGAGTTTCTCATACCTGATTGCACACGATCCGCTCCAGCAAATGCTAGCATACGATTCTCTCTTATTTTTTGAAATGGTTTTGGACGTACTCGAAGGCGATAATTTTGTCTACCTAATTTACGTGTAAGAACACCGTTTACTGTAATTCTAATTGCTTCAAGTGTGTTTGATGAAATTTGAACTTGGTTATTACATTTGAGCGATACTGTTAAGTCCCAATCTTCCCATTGAATTGATTTATTTCCTCCCCAGTATCTGACTATCTTACTTTGGGCACCCCCTCTAGCATATTCTCGTCTACGATTAGAAGATCTCTTATATTGATACGGTCTACGAGTCCATTTCGAGTAGCAATGCCACGGACGTTTATGAGCGATATTAATGCACCTTTTTCATTTAAAATAATAGGTAAATTTAAAAATACAAATTAATGATTAAGAACATAAATAACTTATTTCTAATAAATTTTTTGACCCTCTATTGTAAGATTTAATAATAATTAAAATTAAATAAATTTAATATTTATTAAATTAAGAGATTTAGGACTTCATTTTTTGAATTTGTAAAAAACATGATCAATATTCAAACTGCCTTTGAAAAGAAAACAGAATTACTCTGCAATGGATTGTATTTAGATGAAGTGTTAATCGATCATTACAAATCACAAGGAATAGAAATTGATTTTGGTAGAAAAGGTGGTGCAGGACCTTTAGGCGGGAGATATTTCTTATTAGAGGATGGTATAACATTAATAAATGTCGCACTTTGGAATAATCCACAGAAAACAAATCTAAGATTAGGAGAGAAAAAAGATGGGTTTTTTGATATATATGATGAGAATAAAGGAGTGTATTTTGGTAGATTGAAACTCGTAGAAAAGCCTCAATTTTATAATCTTACGACTTCTGATGGAATTGAAATGAAAAAGATTGCTTTAGTCCATGGAGTAGACTGTTTAGCTAGTACAATTTACCAAAAATGTATATATTGGGCATGCGGAGAAGCCTGTGAGTTCTGTGGTATTGAATTAAGTTTAACCTACAACACAACAATAGCAGAAAAAAACTATATTCAAATGTCAGAAGTTATCTCAGCTGCTACGAAAGAAGGGAGGTGCTCCCATATGACTTTAACTAGTGGAACTGAGGAAAGCGTTGATAAAGGAGCGAATCGTTATATTGAATTATTAAAAGGAGTAAAAGAAAATCATCCTGATATACCTTTACACGTACAGATTGAGGCATTAGAAGATGTGCGGTATATTGATAAGTTAAAGGAAGCGGGAGCAGATACAATTGGCATCCATATTGAAGTCTTAGATGAAAAAATTAGGAAAAAGATTACTCCTGGAAAAGCTCACCTCTCTTATGAGTTATATAAAAAGAATTGGAAACATGCTGTTGAGGTTTTTGGTGATAACCAAGTAAGTACTTACATTTTAACGGGATTTGGTGAAAGTAGAAACGAATTTGTAGATGCTGTAGAAAGAGTTATTTCATTAGGAGTAATTCCTTACATCACACCTGTAAGATCAATTCCTGGCAAAAGAGATCTTCCTATAACAGATTATGAAAAATTATTAGATATTTATCTTAGAACTGGTATATTAATGAAACAATACGGAGTAAATCCTTTAAAAAATAGGGCAGGATGCGTAAGATGTGGAGGTTGTTCGGCGATCTCGGAAAGCTATCTAATCTCTTAAAGCTATCTAATCTATTACAAACAGATAGAGTAAAAAAAACGATTTAGTATATTCATTATTAGCCTTATATTCTCTCCCTCTTAATATTAAGTCTCCCTATTTTCCTAATAATCAAGTAATTCCTCCTCTCTAATTGCTCTCTTTCTCTATAAAACAATTCCATAATAGCCCAAAAATCCCTAGAAATAAGGTCATATAATAAAGAATTATGTAATTTGGAATGAAGTGCTTCCAAATCTTCGAGAATAGAGTATATCTTCTTAAGTTCTTCAGTATTTTTGATATGTTCCTTAAGCATTTAAAGCTTCTTAAAATTTAAAATATGTTATGCTTTTTTAATAAATTAATATAATAATTCAAATTATAATTTTGAAATATATCATGTTGTTAAAAGGTAAAAATATTGCGATTACAGGCTCAGGTAGAGGGCTTGGTAGAGCTATAGCACTAGCGTGTGCTAAAGAAGGAGCAAATATTGGATTAACTTCACGAACTTTAGAACAATTGAATAATGTGAAAAGAGAAACTGAAGAGTTAGGAACTGGAGTTAAAGTGGTGGTACAAAATGGTGATATTACGAAATATGAGGAAGTTGAAGAGATCTTTAGAGTATTTCATGAGGAATTGGGATTATTAAATGGAGTAATTGCTAATGCTGGCGCGTCCTGGATGGCGAGTGCTCACGAAGTACCTCCAGAAAAATTCGCGATGGTCATTAATGCTAATATTTTAGGCGTTTTTTATACATTTAGAGCTGCATATCCATATTTAAAGAAGGATGATAAAAATAACAAAGCAAGATTTATAATAACTGGTAGTGCTGTATATCCTTCTGTAATGGGTAGATTTTCTTCCTATACAGCATCAAAATATGGTGTAGTAGGGTTGCAAAAGGAATTAGCTACGGAATATAAAAGAGAAAATATAATTGTAAATATGATACTCCCAACTCAAGTTGATACTAAACTGCTAAGAGGTCGAAGAGCAGGTGATGGAAATAAACCTCCAGGCGTATTAGATCCTGAAGAATTGAATGATTATTATTTGTTTCTTATGTCTGATTATGCAAACAGAATGAATGATGAATTGATTTATCCTAGTTATTTTGAGGCTGCTAGAAAATTCATTGCTGACGCTCCTGGAGATAAAAAAGATAATTGGGAGGTCTTTCAAGATTATCTAAAAGAAAAATCCCCACGAGTATTCGATAATGTTAAAAAATTTGGAAATTTGATGGATTTTATCTTAATCCGTTCAAAATGATTTTTTTTACACTTAAATTCAAAAGAAAATAGAATTAGTTATTTAAATGGATTCTTTTCTTTAAGTATTTTTTGTTGATACTCCTTTAAAGGGGGCGGACATAAGCCCATACTAGTGGCTTCTTTCTTGATAGATTTCATAATTTCGCCTAAATTTATAGATATCGGGCACCAATGGTAACAATTCTCACAACCTGTACACAGAAACAATCCATCTTTCACAGCAGCTTCAATTCCATTATGAATATAATCTCTAATAATTGCTGTAGCTCCCAATCCATATTTTGATGCATATATATTGCCAAAAGCCCTTGATGCTGTGCAAACGTAATTACACGTTCTACAACCAATACATTTTAAAAATTCTTTATAAAGAAGATTTTCTTTTAAAGCTTTCATACGCCAATCATCAACAAGAATAACCACTACTTCTTTAGCACCGTACATTCCTATAACGCTTTGACCCTGGATGTCAGAGGTATTTGACGGTCCTGAAATAAGGCTAATATAGTTGAAAGACACATTATTTATCCTTGTTTGAAGTTTAGCAACAAGCACTGCATCTAAAATAGTAGGCACAATTTTTGTGATACCACAAACGACGATATGCTTTTCAGTTGCTCTTGTTAATAAACTTATGTTTCCTTCATTTTCTCCTAGCACAATTGTACCATCTTCTGCAGATATTGCATTAGCAGAGGTAAGAGATACTTTAACGTCATTGAGTAACTCTCTACGATAGGTTTTTCTATAGTAATCCACAATCGCGCTTGCTTTTTGTTCAAGCTCTACACCATGTACCTCTTTTATTTTTGCTACAATTTCATCAACAGTAAAATGAGCTCCAGGACCTACTTGAAAACTTGGGAGAATATAATCAAATAATTGAACAAGAACGTCTCCCAGATCTGTTTCTTTAATCTTAATTTTATTTTTTTTTAGTACATCAATAATTCCGATATCCTTGGCTTCAACAGATTTTGATTTGTATATTACTTTATTATCTCCAAGTTCTTTCAAAAATATTTCTTGAGCTTCTTCGTTAGTTTTTGCGTAATAAACTCTCATATTATTTGTTTCTCGCATTACTTTTATGCATTTTTCTACGTAATACTCCATATTATTAACAAATTCATCTCTCAAATTTACTAGACGATCTTTATATTTTTCTACAAATTCACGACTTGAATCTGCATAATTATATCTTAAATCATGTTGTCTAGATTTCAAATTACAAGCGATTTTCCAAAATCGCCCAAATTTATTTTCTAATGTATCTTTTTCATTCAAAAGACATATCTTATTATTAACCACTTCATATAGTTCTTTTCCCTTATCATTCAACTTATTGGATCAACTCCATCAATCAATTTTACAATAAAATCTTCAAATTTAATAACAGGTTTTCTTATTTTATTCTCCTCACTAATCCGTTTTAACGCTGTATAGCAAAACGGGCAAGCAGTTAGTAGAGCTTTACCTTTTTTCATATTATCAAAAATTGCTTTAGCGTTGTAATCACTATTTTCTTTAAATATTGAATAAACTCCCCCTCCAGCTCCACAACAAATACTATTTGTTTTGTTATAATCCATTTCTACCAATTCAATATTATCGATTGAGTTTAATATAATTCTTGGTTCTTCTATTATTGGAACTGGAGCATTACGTAAATGACATGCATCATGATAATTCACTTTGATTAGCTTTCCTGAATTCCTTAAATTTAACTTATCTAAATTTTCAGGTTCAACTATAAATTGTAATAAATGTTTTACTTTAACATTGAATTCAGAACCTAAAAATTCATTATAATAACGAGATAAATAAGAATAACAGCCAGCACATATCGTTACGAGTTCAGTAATTTCATTTTGTTTAAACCATTCATTTACAAATTCCACATGTTTTTTCATTATTTCTTCTGAAGTTATATTATAAGCTAAAGAACCACAACATGGTGGATTTTCTATAATTTTGTATTCACTATCCAAGAATTGAATTATTTTTATAGCATTTTTACATGTTGATTCATAGGATCTAGTGCTTAAACACCCAAGATAGATAAGTTTAGTCATGATTAATTATAGTTTTTGATATTTATTAATCTTAAATTGGTTGAAGAAAATTAAAACTAAATCGTTTTATGAATCAATAGTGATTTTTATAAAATATTTAGTATTTTAAATTCTATCAATATAAGATGGTCTTTATGTCGAAAATAGAACCTTATAAAGATCTAATTGAACATTTAAGAAACTGGATACTTAGATTACCAGACTCTAAATATCTAATGCCTCTCCTTGAATTAAGATTTACTCCTGAAGAAGCTGAGTTTCTTGCGAAAATTCCTTTTATAGGACATACGGTTGAACAACTTTCTGAGAAATTAGATATCCCTGTAAAAAAGCTAATAAAAAAATTGGATAAACTTGCAAAAAAAGGGATCATATTTCATATGGAAGGAAGTTCTGGTATTCGATATTCACTTAATGACTCATTGTTTATTTTTTATCGATCTATTGGATGGAAAGGTGATGATAATAAATTAAATCGTAAAATTTCACCTTATTTGAATCAATATTATATTGACACTTACGCAGAAGAGTTTGTTGGTCATGAGACTCAAGGTTTACGGGCAATTCCAATAAATGAAACTATACGTGATACACGTCAAGTTATGCCGTATGAGGACATTCTAAAAGTAGTAGACAATTTTGAGTATTATTCTTTGTCAGCATGTCCTTGCAGTCATAGACATAATCTTGATCCTGATTTTGAAGAATGTAAACATGAATTAGAAAGGTGCCTACATTTTGATACACTTGGAAGATATTGTGTAGAAAATGAGTTTGGTAGAGAAATTACAAAAGAAGAAACTCTGAAAATATTAAAAAGATCTGCCGATGATGGATTGGTTCATGGTGTTTCTAATACCGAGGGAAGAATAGATACTATATGTAACTGTTGTTCATGTTGTTGTTTATTCTTAGAATCCGCTGTAAAAATGCCCGGAGTAATACCAAGAGGGCACCAACCATCTAATTATATAAGAGAAGTGGATGAAGAAAAGTGTATTGGATGTGGTATTTGTGTTAGTGCATGTCCAATGAAAGCACTTGAACTAGAGGATAAGAAAGTGTTATTTAATCCAGAACAATGCTTAGGATGTGGAGTTTGTGTCTACAAATGTAAACAAGATGCTACGTATTTAGTGCATCGCGAGGGAGAACAAGACTTTCCAAAAGATCCTAAAGAACAAGCAATGAGATTTCTTAAGGAAAGAGAGTTAGACCCGATGTATATTTTTAAAAAGAATATTTTGAGCTAATTTTTCTTTATTTTTTTATTTTTAGTAGAAGTTATAGAGAGAATTTCTGATGATAATTTAAATTTAGAGATCTTAAGAATCTTTAAAAAAAATTAATATAATTTCAAACTCTTATCTAATTGAGAATAAACAATTATCAAATGATAGAACAAACCTTCATGTTAAGTTTAGAGGAAGAGTAATATGACAGAACATGACAGAATTGAACAAGAAAAAGAAGAATGGGAGAATTCTATTTCACTTAAAAAAGAACGGAAAGAGAGTTTTAGAAATTTATCTGAAATAGATATTAAACGTTTATATACTCCTAATGATATTAAAGACTTAAATTATGCTTTAGATCTAGGATTTCCGGGACAATATCCATTCACTCGAGGCGCTTATCCTAATATGTATCGCGGTCAATTTTGGACAATGAGACAATTCGCTGGATTTGGAACAGCAGAACAAACTAACAACCGTTATAAATTTTTAATCGACCATGGTAACACGGGATTGAGTGTAGCTTTTAGTTTACACACTATCTATGGTATTGAAGCAATAGATGAGAGAGCTTTGGGAGAAATTGGAAAGGAGGGAGTAGCAATTGACACAGTAAAAGATATGGAAATTCTATTTGATGGAATTAACCTTTCAAAAATAAGTACCTCCATGACAATAAATGCGCCCGCTTCGATTCTATTGGCAATGTATATAGTAACTGCAGAAAAACAAGGCCATACTCCAGAAGAATTAAGAGGCACTATTCAAAACGATATCTTAAAGGAATATATAGCTCAAAAGTCATGGATATTTCCTCCAGAACCTTCTATGCGTTTAATTATTGATACTATAGAATATTGTACAAAACATGTTCCTCAATGGTATACTATCAGTATAAGTGGATATCATATAAGAGAAGCAGGTTCAACAGCTGTTCAAGAATTAGCTTTTACATTAGCAGACGGTTTTGCATACGTAGAAGCAGCTCTAGAAAGGGGTTTAGATATAGATGGTTTTGCTCCTCGACTGTCTTTTTTCTTTAATTCCCATAATAATTTTTTTGAAGAAGTATGTAAATATCGCGCAGCAAGGAGAATTTGGGCCAGACATATGAAAAATAAATATGGAGCTAAAAAACCTGAATCAATGAGATTACGTTTTCATACCCAAACCGCAGGTGTATCATTGACAGCCCAAGAACCTGAGAATAATATTGTAAGAGTAACACTCCAAGCTTTAGCTTCTATTTTGGGTGGAACTCAATCCTTACATACGAATTCATTTGATGAAGCATTATGTTTACCAACAGAAAATGCAGTAAAAATCGCTTTAAGAACACAGCAAATTATTGCCTATGAATCAGGGGTTACCGATACTGTCGATCCTTTATCGGGCTCTTATTACGTTGAATGGCTCACAAATAAAATGGAAGAAGAAGCAGAAGAATATTTTAGAAGGATTGAAGATTTAGGGGGTGTTATTCCTGCAATCAAAGCTAATTTCTTCCAAAAAGAAATTGCTAATGCTTCTTATAAATATCAACAAGAAATTGAGAATAGAGAGAGGACGATAGTAGCTGTAAATCAATATGAACAAAGAGAACCATGTACTGTTCCACTCTTAAAAATAGATGAAGAAGTAGCGAAAGAACAAGTAAGAAAGTTAAATATTTTAAAAGAAGAACGAGATAACAATAGTGTAAAAGAGAGCTTAGAGAAATTAAAAGAGGCAGCGAGAAGCACAGAAAATCTAATGCCATATATTCTTGACGCTGTAAGAAGATACACTTCTATCGGAGAAATTATCAATGCCCTAAAAGAGATTTTTGGAGTTTACCAAGAAGACTCAGTTTATTAAATTGGTGATAAAAAATGTCAGAAAGTAAAAAAATAAAAGTTCTTGTATGTAAACCAGGTTTGGATGGACATGATAGAGGGGCAAAAATTTTAGCCCGAGCATTACGAGACGCTGGGATGGAAGTAATTTACACAGGGATACA
Source organism: Promethearchaeota archaeon (assembly GCA_016840085.1). Taxonomy (GTDB): domain Archaea; phylum Asgardarchaeota; class Lokiarchaeia; order Sigyniarchaeales; family SOKP01; genus Loki-b32. The sequence goes on along the minus strand of JAEOTA010000002.1, from coordinate 26,295 downwards.
TCAAACTCCAGATGATATTGTAAATACTGTAATCCAAGAAGATCCTGATGCTGTTATGTTAAGTATGTTATCGGGCGCTCATAATGCATTATGCCCAATAATCATGGAAAAATTAAAAGAAAATGAAATAGATGATGTTCTTGTTGCGGTTGGAGGAATTATCCCTGATGAAGATAAATCGTTTTTAGAAAAGCATGGGTTAAAAGGATTTCATGGTCCCGGGACTGATCTAAAAACAATTGTCGAATTTGTTAAAAATAATTTGAAAAGATAATAACAGAATGGACTATTCTAATTTTATTTCTCTTTTATTAGAAGGAAACCCCAGAGCTGCAGCTCGTTTAATTACTTTTGTTGAAAATAATTTTGAGGCAGCGGAAGAAATTATCAATTCTATTTATGAATATACTGGAAATGCCTATATCTTAGGTATTACAGGAGCTCCCGGTACTGGTAAATCTACCTTTATCTCAACACTAACTAAAAGATATGTTGATCAGGGTAAAAAAATTGGAATTATCTGTGTTGATCCTACGTCTCCTTTAACGGGTGGCGCTCTTTTAGGAGATAGAATACGAATGAAACAAAATTTTTCACTCAACAATGTATTTATTAGAAGTATGGCTAATAGAGGGCAATTGGGAGGGCTTGCGAGAGCTACTGAAGATGCCATTAAAATCTTAGACGCTTATGGATGTGATATAATAATCATTGAGACTGTTGGTGTCGGACAATCTGAAGTAGATATATTCAAATCTGCTGAAACTGTGGTTGTATTATTGGTTCCAGGTTTAGGTGATGACATTCAAGCAATCAAAGCGGGAATTATGGAAATAACAGATATTTTTGTTGTAAATAAAATGGATTTACCTGGAACAGATAAGAAAGTAGCCGAAATAGAACAAATGCTTGAATTTAGAAAAAGCTATAAATATGAATCTAAAGATTTTAAAGATAAATTTGCCAAAATAAATCAATGGACTCCAGAAATTACAAAAGTAAATTCAAAAACAGGGGAAAACTTTGACAAACTTCTTGGACTCATAGAAAATCATAAATCCTTTTTAGAAGAGTCAGGAGTTATTTCAAACTATATGAAAAATAGAATTAAAAGTGAAACCATAGAGATTTTGAAATATAAATTAACCAAAAAAGTAGAAAAATTAATACATTCTGATGAAAAGATTGAACAATATATTGAAAAAGCCATTAAAAAGTCTTTAGATCCTTATTCTATGGCAGATCTTATTATAAAAATGCTAGGACTTGAGAAATAACCCTCATACTAATATTTTTTATAAAATCTTTATTATCAAAAATGTTTTTTCAATCCTAAAAGATTTATTCTAGATTTATCTTTTTTTCAATTAAATCAATTAAATCCTTAGCTAATGTCATTGCATTTTCAGCTTCAATTGGATCATCATAATACCTAGAAGGAATTCCGCCTGGAAGGCCATTAGGATATTTAGTTGGGATATAATATTGATCAAGTTTTTTTACAGTAGTTATTTCTTTAAATTCAAAATCAATCTCAATTGCCATTTCTAATAAATCAGTTATCGAATGTGTATAAAAAATTTCAACAGATTTTACATTTAAATATAAATAAGCTTTAAGAGCCTTTTCAGCTGATTGTTGGAAGTGAAACAACGCAAGATAAAAACGATTTCTTTTTCTCAATTCGTCAGCATCATTAAACTCATCCTTTGCATGAATAAACCATCTTAAAGCTTCTTCTTTTTCAGGTCTTTTCATAAATTAAACTCCCTGATTGGATAATACTAGTAAGGAAAGAACTTGATGGTAATTGATCATTAAATTCATCGATATTGAATACAATTATATCTGAGGAAACTTCTCTTTCAATGTTGCTATATATGAAATCGATCCATTCCTTTCCAGTTTTATTTGAAGGCATGATAACAAATAAGTCAAGGTCACTATTTACATCTATTTCATCCCGATTATAAGAACCAAAAACGTATATTTTCAACGCTCCAAAATTTTTTAATTGTTCCACTAATGATTTCAGAGATGTTCTTATTTTAGTTTTTCTTTCTGCTATTTTTTTTGAGATTTCTTTAAGTCGTTGCAAGTTTTTTCAACTATTTATAATGTTTAATTTATATATAGTTTATCTTACTATTCCTCTAAAAATCTAAAGAGTCCTTAAAAAAATAAAATAAATTTACAATAATTACTCCTCATAGATATAATAAATAAAAGATAGTGATTGAATTACTCCTTCTTAGGATCAATCCATTCAGAGTAAATCTCTACAATTGTTAAGGATTTACTTCGCTTACACTTATTACATTCTTCATCAGTGATTTTTTTAAATACAAAGTCTCCAGGTTTGAAAGTTCTTGAATAATCAGCTTTACATGCTTCACATTTTATAACACTATGTTTTCTTTCAACAAATCTCTTCTTTCGATCTATTATATCTCCTATCGCGGGGATTGGAGGGAGTTGTGGTTCATCACTCATTATTTGTTTATCTCTTTTACTTTTTTAATTATTTGATTATCTTATTAATATTTTTATTTAATTTTGGTTTATTTTCTTAAAATTTTCTCCTATATACTGGTCCTAATTATTTCTATATTATATAGCATATCAAGCTAATTAACTTTTTAGGTTTAATTCTATAACACAAATGATTATGATTTAAAGAAAAAGAAATAGATTAAAATTGTAGATTATTCAGATTTTTCTTTTTCTTTATCTTTCTTATGCTTCTTGATCTTTTTCTCTTTTTTATTCTCTTCCTCTATTTTTACTTGTTCAGTCGTAACTTCTTCTGATATTGATTCTTCAGCTTCTTTTTCTTCAGTTTTTTCTTCTTCAGGCTCTGGTTCTGGAAGTTTAGGCTTTCGAGAGATTATTACTTTAGAATAACGTATAACTTCTTTACCATATTTCCAACCATCTTGAACTACTTCTATTATATTGTTTTCAGGCATATCTTCTTTTTCAATAGAAGTTAAAGCCTCATGTACACTATAATCAAATTGACTATTCACTTCTACATGTATAGGTTCAGCTCCATGTGATTTGAATATATTCATAAATTGGGTATAGAAACCATTAAGTATATTTTTTTCTGGTTCATTCGCGCTTTCAAGGGCTTTTTTAAAAGAATCATAGAGCGGTAGAAAAGTTTTTAAGGCAGAAGCAGTATATTCTGTTCTTAAATTTTGTCTATTTTTATCCCAACGCTTTTGAGCATTTTCAAATTCTGCTTGCAGATGCATATATTTTTTCTTTGATTTTTCATTTTCTTCTTGTAGCTTTTTTAATTTATCTTCCTTTTCTTCTAAGGTCTTCTCTAGATTTTGAATTTTTTCAGTAAAATCCTCTTTAGAAAAATATTCTAATTCATAATGCTCTTTTTCTTCTAATTTTTTAATTTCATCAGGCTTTAATATGCTATCAAAACTATCTTGAGTATCTTCTTTTTGTTTTATTGTTTCATCTTCACTTTCTTTGGTTGTGCTGGTTGCACCACTTTCATTTTTCATATCGTTGTTGCTATTTTCATTCATGATAATTTCCTAATAATAAGTAAATAGTATTTATGAACAGTAAGTATATGATTAAAAATCAGTTAACTTTTTTTAATTTTATGACTTAGAGATCTTTATAAATAAAAGTTATAAATTTAGTTTAATTACTTAACTATAGTAAATTTTACAATATTATAATCATTAAATTATTAAATATTAGAAAACCTTTGAAAATTAGATTAATTTATACTTAAAATTCTTAGAAGAAGAGATGTTTTAAGCATGAGTGAAGAAGAATCAAAAAAATCTACTACAAGAAAAGAGACGATAGTGGGAATCGATTTAGGAACTTCGAATAGTGCATGCGCTGTATTGAGTGCTACGGGAAAACCAGAAATAGTTCCTGCTGCTGAAGGAAGAACTCTTGGAGGTAAGGCATTTCCTTCATATGTAGCTTTTGATGATAGTGGACGTAAAATTGTTGGTGAGCCAGCTCGTCGCCAGGCAGTATCGAACCCCGATGGAACAGTGACTGCTATAAAACGAAAGATGGGTACCTCATATAAAGCGAATTTGAAAGTTGGAGATAAAACGCAAGAATTTTCACCTGAAGAAATTTCCGCTATGATTCTAACTAAAATTAAAAATGACGCTTCAGCATATCTCGGAAAGCCCGTGAAAAAAGCTGTTATTACAGTTCCTGCCTATTTCAATGATGCTCAACGAACATCTACCAAAAATGCTGGTGAAATTGCAGGACTTGAGGTAGTGCGAATGATCAATGAACCTACTGCTGCCTGTTTAGCATATGGCTTAGATAAAGACACGAAAGAGAAGTTATTAAAAATCTGTGTTTTAGATCTTGGTGGAGGTACGTTTGATATCACACTAATGGAATACGGGGAGGGAGTCGTGGAAGTCCTATCCACCGCGGGCGATACTCAGCTGGGTGGGACTGATATGGATAACGCGATAATTGATTGGGTAACTGAAGATTTCAAAAAGAAAGAGGGAATTGATTTAAGGGGTGACAATAAAGCAATGATCAGAATTAAAGACGCTGGTGAAAAAGCTAAAATTGAATTATCAACAACTCTCACTACAACAATAGATTTACCTTATATATCACAAAAGGAAGGTAATCCTGTTCATATTAATATAGAACTTACAAGAGCAAAATTAGAGCAATTAATAGAACCTACTCTTAGAAGGCTTGATCCAATAATGCAAAGAGCTGTTTCTGACGCAAAGTTATCTGCAAGTGATATGCACAAAATTATTTTAGTTGGTGGTCCAACTAGAATGCCCTCAGTTCAAGAGAGATTTAGAAAATTTTTCGGAAAAGAGCCTGAACATGGAGTCGATCCAATGGAATGTGTTGCAATAGGAGCTTCTATTCAAGGGGGAATTATAGCGGGAGATATCGAAGATTTATTATTATTAGACGTCACTCCTCTTTCACTAGGAGTCGAAACTCTCGGAGGAGTATTTACTAAACTAATTGAACGAAATAGTACTATACCAACTGAAAAAGCTGAGAAGTTTAGTACCGCTGCTGATAATCAACCCGCAGTAACTATTAATGTCCTTCAAGGAGAGAGAGCAATGGCTAAAGATAATATCTCGCTGGGTATGTTTCATTTAACTGGAATTCCTCCAGCACCTCGAGGTGTTCCACAAATAGAAGTAAAATTCTCAATTGATGCTGATGGAATAGTCCATGTCACCGCAAAAGATTTAGGGACTGGAAAAGAAACGGGTATTACAGTGACAGGTGCTAAAGGATTAACTCCTGAAGAAATTGAGGAAAAAATTAGAACAGCTTCACAATTTGAAGATGAAGATAAAAAAGTGAGAGAATTAGTTGAAGCAAAGAATAATGCGGACTCAATGATCTATCAGACAAGAAAATTAATAGAAGAGAACAAGGATAAAATCCAAGAAGATGAAAAACAACAGATTGAAGCTGCGATTTCATCATTAGAAGAAGATATTAAAACTGATGACGTCAATCGGATTAAAATGGGCATAGAAAATTTACAGAAATCTATGTATAGTTTTTCACAAAGAATTTATGCTTCACAAACACAAGATCAAGTCTATCAACAAGCTGCTGAACAAGCCCAACGTGCTGCTGGCGGTATGGGCGGAGTCCCTCCAGGTGGAATGGGAGGTGTGCCTCCAGGCGGAATGGATGAAACAGGAGCGGGTGGGGCTACATACAAAACAGAAAAAGATAAAGAAGAAGACAAGAAGAAGAAAGGCAAAAAAATAGTTGATGTAGAATGGGATGAGTCGGATTAGTTCCCTTTAACAACCTACTTTTTCCTATTTTATTTAAGAAAATAAGTGGTTTAACTGAACAAGCAAGAACTTTCACCATGCATGTATATAGATAACAAAAAATGATCTCCTTTTGGCGATCAAATACAAATAAGCATGTATGGTAAATAAAAATTCTAATAATTTTTTTTTTATTTTATTATATCATATTATCTTTGTAAAGATCTTTTAAACTTTCATAATGGATAATAGTTGATTTAGGAACTCCTTAATCTTTTTTAGATACCAAATATTAGAACAAGATTGAAGTAAAGATTTGGAAATTAAATAAAAATTAATCCCAATCAATACTAATCGGTAGAGGAAACAAAAATTAAAAAAAAAAGGGGATATTTTGAATACTATTTACCTATAATTTTATAAAATGATCTAATGTTGTCTTCTAATTGGATTTGAGTCTACTTGAAAGAGGTATTTTTTCAAGAGTAGGATTTTTCTTGGAAAGAGATTCAAAAAATGCTCTATCATCTAATACTTTTTGATAATATTCAAGGTATAATTTGGAAAATGTGCAAATATCATTCTTATTCTTTCTGCTTCTATACGTGCAAAACTTACAACAATGAGGGCGGTTAGGATCAATATATTTTTGGGGGAAATTAAAATCCCATCTATTCCACAGGTATTCCGCACATTCAACAATTCGGTATTTCTCAATTTCCTTAAAAAATTCTTCCTTTGTTAAAGTATTGAAATAAGATAACCGATGTAAATATCCAAAAATGCCTTTTTCATGAGTTATTACCCTAAATTTCCCATCAAAATAGGGTTCTAAAACTTGGCGATATTTTTTTCCCATAAGGATGATAATAAGATCATATTCTCTCCATATTTGACAAATCTTTGAATTAATTTCTACAGAAAACTTCTCAATATCCTCTTTTTTAGTCAGTTTTTGGTCATAAGGTTCTAGTATGGTGTGTGGTTCTACTAATCCATATTTCCCAGAAAGGATTTTCATATCAAAATTATGCGTAAAAGCCAATTTTCTTATGGATTTAAAAAGCTGACCTTGATTAAGCTCAATTGCAGGGGCGGGATATGGTAATTTTTTCTTAGAACATCTCTCTCTGGAAGCATATTTAAAACTTTTACAGCAAGATTCTGAAAATATCTATGCGTTAAGTAGATTAGCGATTCTATTCTTTGAATTCGGGTGGAAGCGGAGTACATTCAAAGTGTGTGTGAAAATTCTTGAACTTAATCCTCAATTCTTTAAAATCTTCGGGTTAATTAGAGAGTTAGCATTGGAGAGGTATGAAAAAGCATTTGAGTGTATGAGATCATTTATCCAGGATCAGATTCACACAAATCAAATTGAATACTTAGATGATTTTCTCAATGAGGAATGTATCTCATTTTTTACCTTAGAAGAGTTAGAACAGATATTTGAGATGATTGCTATTGATAAGCAGTCGTTATTACGAAAAGTTAATGGATTGATTAACAAGAAGAGAGTTATCGAAAAACTGAAGAGGCGGAAATCAATAAAAATAGCAGAAGATAGAATCTGGTCTTCTCACTCTGACTTTTAGTAAGAATTATGTATCTTTTTTTTAGGTATCATTTTTTTAGGTATCATTGATAAAGAAAAACTTTTCGGCTTGGAATGAGAGTTTTATGGATTCTTAAAGCAATTCAGAAGGTCCTCTTTAAATGTACTCAATTCATTCTCATCTGTAGGAACGGGATATTCTGCTACGGATTTAGGAATAATATTTTCTTCTATTAATTTACCTATCAATGATGAAAGGGTGGTCCTGTTGGAAGTGTTTCCTAACTCAAATATTGCTCTATCATTCTTTTTTCGAAGTGAGGTATAGATCGCCTTCTGGAGATCTTCATGAGCACTTTTTAGGTATTCATAATTTTCTGTTAACCATGTGGTGTCCTTTTGAAATCGGATCACGTTCTCAAATGGTTTATATGCATTCCATAATCGCGGTTGCCATAAAAGCTCTCTCACTTTTTCATATCTTGGCTTAAAGGCTTCGATACCTCCTACAAGTGCCTCTACGGAATGAATAGGGAAAAGAGATATTTGATAGCCAAGCTCAAACAAATTATAATATGCTACCATACTTCATCAAAATGATTTTTGATACCTTTTGAATACTACCATATTAATTATAAAGGGACTGATTTTAATCTTATTTTTTGACCTTTCATTATGTTAAAATAGGTGTCTGCAATTAAAATTTTTCTTTTAGAATCAGACACGCTCTCAATATATCTTCTGATATCTTTAGACGTTTTGAGATTCATAATTTTAAGATAATCGTGTACAAATTGATCTCCAAAACGTTCCAATTTCTGAAAAAAAAGCAATGGCTCAATCTCCTTGAAAAACCTATAATCCTCGTTGGTATTCAAGAGATTCCATGCTATCAGCTTTTCCTTAATATTCTGAATATCTACCATTCTTCTTTTTTCACTTCTTAAATCTTGTATCTTGATCATTTTTTATGTTATAATAGGTGGCTGCAATACGAATCTTTCTATGTGATTCTGATAGGCTTTCAATATATTGTCTGATCTTTTTTAACGTCTTGAGACGCATTACTTTAATATAATCTTCGATAAATTCCTCTCCAAATTCTTCTAACTTTTGATAAAACGGAATTGCTTGAATTTCTTTGAAATAATTATAATCCCTCACTGAATCCAAAAGCCCCCATGCCTTTAACTTTTCAACGATCAACTTTTTCTTTCCAAAAGAAGGAACTATGATTCTAATCACTCCGGTAATAAACATAACACCAAATATCACCAAAAAGAATGCCCCAATGCTGGCTCCGGCTTTATCTGTTGCGGTAGGATCTTCAGAAAGCAGAAGGTAGATAATTATTCCTAATAATATTGCGATCAGGCCTGAATAAAAGGTTGCTACATTAAGATTTTTTTCTCCCATTTTCATTCGCTTATTCTTGGTATTTGGATTAAGGAATTAATTTTAAATCAGAAATATCAAACTCTCCGGCGCAGAAGTCTTGTAATTCGGCTATGCTATACAACACACAGCCAAGCACTTTGCGTATACTGTTATAGAAGGTGTTCTTAGTTATAATTTCTCCTGAAGATAAAAAAATATTATCAATTATCATATATCTGTTATGGCTTTGATCAATATTAAAAAACACTTCCTTCAGAAAGAAGGTCTTTATTAGAGTCTTAAAGAATTTTTCTTTTGAACCTTTTTCCATTGCATCCAATTTTTCTGTGTGATCTGGTGAAATATTGATCAGGCTTGAAAGTTCTAAAACATTTTTGTTTTTTACCTTTACCACAGTAAAAGGACGTCCGATAGGTCTACCCTGTGGATTCTTACCTGGTGGAAACATAAAGCGGAATCCAAGTTCTAACTTAGGATCATGTAACGTCTCTTTTAATTCAGCATCGGAAAGATATTCCTTAATCATATCTCTTAATTTTGTGTCGCTCATTTACAGTCTCTTTTACACATAAAATTCTTATATAAGAAATAAAAAACACACCTTAAATATATAAATCATTTTTACTAGATAATTCTGCGGAAAATATTTTATCCAAAGATACTAAAGCTATTACTAGCTCCATTATTCTTATAGAAATCCTTTTTTCACCAAGGTGATGAGCTATCTTAAGAGCTGTATTTATAATACTTTCTGCTAAAAAATAGAGATAATCTTGTAATGATAAGGCAGTATCTAAATCTACTGAAGCTGCTCCATGGTCTTCCATGAACTGTTTAAGTGAATACGTATCAAATTCTAAATACTTTCTTATTAAAATAAAATCCTTAAACTTGTTGTAAATAGAATGAGCCTTTAATTGATCGTATAAACAAGATCGAGTGAAATTATCGACTATTGATAAAATAGAGCTAAGCAAAGACTCAACTAATCTTCCCGTGGCGTATTGAGATTCAAGATTGAGATTATTGAGAATATATACTAACTTCTCTCTTAGTGCATCACACACTTCCCTTAAGAAAGGAGTCTTATCAAGTGATAGGAGTAGATCTGAATACATATAACCAGCATCATAGGCAGTTTCTATTTCAGTGATATCTGCTAAGACAACCTCAAGCATTTGAAATAGGAGTCCAAATTGCTTATATACTATTTCTGAATCTTTAATTCTCCAAAGTATATGTCTAAGAATCACGCCTCTTTTATACCTGTCCAGTTTGTTAAAAACAACCAATAACTCAGAGAGGAACATGGGATAAAGCATCAAGTCTCTAAAATGATCTAACATTCCAAAAATTATTTCTGACCATTCAGTATGGCTCTCTACTGTGATCTGAGAGAAAAAACTAGTAATAATTTTTTCAATATATGGATTTTTATCAGAAAAAAAGCTTCGTCTATGCAGTTCATAAAAAAGAGCCTCAATCACTTCAAAATAGCTCTTATGATCTCTAAAATTCCCTACTTTTTCTATAAAATCAACAGAGAAGTCACCAAATTCTTCATTATTTAAAATAGTGAAAAGATCTTCATGCAAAAATTCTCCAATCATATATAAATCATATTTTTCAAATAACTTGCGGATCTCTTCTTTATAATATAACTTTGCTTTATGGACACCTAACTCTTCAAATTCCATTAACAATTGGAAAAAATCGGTCGAACTATACTTTTCTAAGGTTGAAAAATCAATATTTTCTAAAAGTACAGTAAGTTCATCATGGTGTAGATACGACAAATAATGGCCTTTAACTAAAAATAGAATTGTAGGGGGAAATCCACTTTCAAAACGAGTGGCAATTTCTTCCTTAAACGCTCTGAGCGCTAAAAGATCCCCTACCTTTGCTAATTTCTTTAATAAAGGAAATGCTAAATCTGAATGTAATAACCGTGTATCATATCCATATTCATACCATGTCTGCAAATTTGAACAATGTCCAAAAAACTCTTCAAAAGGGGTTATCTGGGATACCGAGGAAAGTTCTAATGAGTTATCCAGAAATTCAGCAGCTTCGTCAATTGACTTATATTCATCGCAGTCTTCAATATTATCTTTTGAGATATTCAACAGAAGATATTTACACTGATTAAATAACTTCCCATTAACGTATATATTCGTCGAATTATCTTCTAATCGCAATGTGATATATTGATTTACTTTAAACTCCTTAATGCCATAAATATTACCCTTAATTGTATTTTTATCGAAGAATCCTATAGGTGTATTTTCTCCTTTCAATATTTCACCTTGATATTTTTAAACGGTATTCTGAAATTTTTTTTCCTCCTCAATTTTTTCCTGATTTCCTTCTCCCTACAACTTTGGCATAATACTAAATCTCTTCTTATCCTTCTTTTGAAAAGATGGATACCAATAATTTCTTTTTTACAACGATCACATAGCATTTTCTTTTTTTTATATAAAAATTAAAGGGAAGGGATTATATTTAAACAAAAAAACTACTTTATTTCTCTACTCGAATACTTTTTGTAGATTTTAAGGACCTGAAGAACTGTTACTGAATCAATTAGCGCAGGACAGTGCTCTTGAATAATATTAAGCAAATTCTCAACAGATACTTTAAAATCATCTTGTAGCTCAATCGCAATTTCACATATTTTCTTCACAGATTGAGACATACCTGGTATTTTTATACCGAAAATCTTTTTTGTATCATCAACAACTTGAGTTACTTCTTCATCTAATACAATTCTCCCAACTGGCATTTCTTACGTCTCTGACTTCAGATCTTAAATAATTGTCCCTTAACCCTGTAATAAAAATTTTATAGTTTCTAAGAAGATAAATAGTTACTCACATATTTAAAGTTTCTATTTTTTCCGACACTAGACTAAGAAACTTCTGAAACTAGACTTAAATATTACCAAGACTAGATTCAATTATAATAAAAACTTAATGGGATATGTATTTATGAGTGAAAAGCGGTTATTTAATGCAATAAGAAAGATTGCATTGTTACAACTGCTAAACACCACAGAATTTATCACCTCAAAAAAAATTAGAAATCATTTTCCTCAAGAATTCAAGATAAGTTTTTATGATAGAATAGAAACTTTTCATAACTTAGGATGGATTGAAATTCTGGAGAAAGAGGGGGATTTTGCAGGAGATGACCGTAGAGAATATAAATTAACGCAAAAAGGAGCACAAGTACGAGAGAAATTGCTTAAAGAGATTATAACCTTATTAGAACCAGTTATTGCTCAAATCGTTCAGAAGAAAGTTGCTTCGATTGAAGAACCCATTGTTAAAAATAAAGAGGAGCAAATTGAAAACTTCCTCTTAGAATTTTCAGGGGAATCTGAAGGAATAGTAAATGATGAAACTTTAGCGGAACTACAAAAGATATTGAAAAGATTATTGTCTAAAATGCTCTAATCATATATAGTCTCATTAGTAATTCTTTTTTACCCTGTATAAAATCTTTTGAAACGCCGCACTATATTTTTTATTTTTTAATGTTCGAAATACACTCAAAGCTTTTTTACAAATCTCACGCTCAAATGACCGAAGTCCAAATGATTTATACGCCGCTTTCATAATCAAATAGATAATGTTTACATACTCATTGGCTTTAATTTTGCCTTTACATATATCATCAGACGCACAATCCAGAATATCGAAATAAGTAATCGTTCCTTGATTGGCAAGTGAATTAAACGTATTCAACTTATAGACCAAATCTTCAGGGCACTGTATCGGAAAGTTTTTCCCTGAACTTGTATGACAAATCATATTTTTAAACATCCGAACTGCTTGATATTTTCTTCTATATACTTCATTGATAGACGAAAAAATGCCTATTAACTTGCAGAATTGTATGAAATTAAGAGTACGCCTTCCTATTGTGGTTAATAAAAATAGAAATCTGAAATCGGTATTTAGAGAGAATCCTTGTCGTAGAAACGCAAGAATCGGGGTATTATCCACTTCATCATTTGCAAGTAGGGAAAGGATATGACGGGTATTTGAAGTGTTGAGATTGATCCTATTCCACAAAATAGGTCTATCCATGCCTTTATGAGTATTGGAGTTGAATTGTCTATACTCGGTAAGGTCATATCCTTTGGGCGAAGTAGTGAGTGTCATCGTGTTCTCCTTGAATTTAACTGTTACACTAGACAGATATTTATAAATAAAAAACAAAAGAGGGTGAAGATTTCCATCTTTGTTAGAATATTGAAAGTGAAGTACTAATATTTCTACATTTCTATATAAGAATCATTTCTTATTCCCAAATATCGCATTCATTACCTGATATACTGATGTTAGTTGAGCAATATACTCTTCTTGTGATAACATTATGCTTCTATTTTTAATTTTATATAAGATATTTTCAAATAGTTGCATTGCTTTTACTGAATTTTGAAATTCTTGTTTTGATCGTGGATTATCTACCTCTTTACATAAAATATTAATACATTTCACCAAGACTCTTACTAATCTAGGTCTAATGTCATCAATATTACTAAGTTCCATTTTTAGCTACTAATAATACCCTATTATTATTTAACAAAAATGTAGAGCGAATCTATTTAAATAAAAAATGGGTGATGATTTTTCCTTTATAAATAAATTGCTATAATGTTTCTAGAATAATGTTATTATGGTTTCAAAAGATACGAGATATAGTGTTTCATATAGAATTTGGAATACATCAACTCTTCTTATTAATTTTCAGTAATATTGTTAATCTATATCTTTTTTGGCTGAATTTCTTTCTTATCCGAACTCTATTGCAGTACTATTCTGTTATGCCTTTCTTATTTATCTTAGGTCTAAATGAGTTATTATTAGGGATTGATTTACTGGCATTAAATAAGATTTGGGAAGTTAGTATCTCTATCCGATATGGACAAACCTACAAAAAATTGCCTAAAAGCTAAATATATTAAATTTGTAAAAAAAAAGTTTAGATCATATCTTCCCGAATCGCTAACTCAAGACTTCATAAGACTTACATCCAATCTTGGATAACTTGATACAATTAAATTGGAAGGAATCAAGTCTTCTCGATAAATATTCAATTTGGGTAGAAGGTCAAGATTGATTAAGTCATAAATCCCTCTTTTTGTTCTATCCCTTAAGAAATTCTGATAATACAAATTATAATTCGCAAAATTCATACCAAAGTCAAGGAAGACGCCCTTACCGTCATTTTCGACATAAATTTTGTTCCCGCCAATTGTATTTGCTCCATCATATACAGTTATTGAAGTAAATTTAATACTATCTCCAAAAAACTTTTTAAATAATGAGAAAAAGGGTTTTTATTTAAAGAAAAAATATCTTTAAAAATTTAAAATATGAGTATTACGGATTAGAAGATTTCGAAAAGGTAGAATTATGTAGAAAAAGAGAAGAACAATTGCAATTACAAGGAGCCAGATTTGATATAGGAACAGCTAAAGATAGTTCAATTTCCATCTAAATCCATAATGAGACTGTTAAAAAATAGTTCACCCAAAAATTATTTCCCTTAAGAATTTCTAATTCCAATATATATTATAGATATTGTTGATAATTATATAAATTTTGAAGCAACTAAAGAAGTTAATTTCAACTTCCTAAAAGATTTAAGTTCTGTTAAAAAAGAGATGGATTCTTTAAAGAAACATAGAATTTTTCAAATAATTTCCAAAGAACGCAAATTTAGTAAATAATAAAATCTCATCTAAAAATATTATTCTAAGATAATTTATACCTGATTTTATAATAAATTTCTCTTAATACTTTAATTAAATTTTCACCCTCAACAATTTTTTTGATATCGCTTATCTTAACATCTAATATAACAATGCCAGCTGAAAAATTTTTTTTATTAAATCATCCATCTAAGAAAAACTCGTGATTTATGAAAAGCAGACTTTTCCAAGCCCTTAATTTTTTTAACAAGCCCTCAATTGGAATGGTTTACCTATTAAATCTATTCACTATTTTCCCCAAATTATCGTCATATTAGTTCTTGAAGTCCGATTATTCGATCGGTATAAGTGTTATAGTAGTTGCCTCGACATCCTCAATGGATGCGTCACGACCCCCAACAGCGATTTTAGTACCGTCTGTTTTCTCTACTATTAGCGAGAAGACTCTTGCGTTTATGTTCCTCGTTTCAATAATCAAGGCCTCAAATTCGGTAGGTGTTTGGTCTATGACGTTTTTCCCTTTAATCAATGCTTTAACATTGTAACCTTTCTTCATCAACATGTCAACCTCCTCGATCGTTTTCCACATGTGTACAAAATTCTTGGTGTATTTCCTTGTTAGGGCTTCCTGTATAAGGGGTTTTGAGTGAATCCAAAATGAGTGGTAAAAGAAGTAACTTAGAATTTGTAGAAGCTCAAAATCTCCTACCACTATGGCATGTCCCTCACCAACAGGGGGCTGGGATGTTAGGGTATTGTATGAACATAGGAGGCATTCATTGAAATCTGCTAGGGATAGAATGCTAGCTGGCGTCTCTCTTACTCTAACATCCGCATATCTGGCTATTTTGGTATCTACCTGACTTTTTCCCCCGTCCAGATAGATAACAAGCGAGGTTACAACACCCCTGTTCTCCGCTTTCCTCAAATGCTTCTCTAAAGTTCCCAGTAGGTTAGCTGGAATGGATAACAAAACTTCATTCTCGGCTTTATACAAAATCTCCAAAATTTTATCAATCACATTGTCTCTTCCTTTTAGCATCCAGATGGATGGTATTTCCTTCTTCTTGTTGTAAATCTTACTCAGATATTGCGTAACCAATTCTCCCTTTTCCCTGAATCTATTCATAAGTCTTGCAAATGCGACACTTGGTTTAGTCGCCTTGTATTTACGCCGTTTTCCCGTTTGTATCTCCACTAAACCCTTAGTCAATAGGTTCGCTATAATGTCATAGATTCTTGGGTGTGGCACTTTCGCGTCTCTAACGATGTCGGTAGCCGCAGAAACTCCTCTGGCAACCAACGCGACATAAACTCGTGCCTCGCTTCTTGTTAACCCCAGATCTTGAAGAAGCAATAATATTTTTTCATCCGTTTGCATTACCCACAACCTCTCGTACGATAATTGATTTAATAATTTATTATTTTAATTATTAGAAAAAAACAATATTATACTACAGAAAGTTATAAAAATAGAAAAACTTTATTAATATAACAAACAATATTTACAACAAAAAGTTATAAAAATAAAAAAATTTTATTTAATATAAAAAAATAGAGAATGAAAGGAATGAAAGAATTTTTGAAAGAGAAATCGAAAATAATAGCGATTGCAATAGTGATCATAGTGGCAGTTGGAGGAGTTGTTGGAGGAATTGCCATATTTATGTTTTTACGCCCTTCAGGAATAATGACTCTACGGTTTTGGCACTCTTATGGTGCAACAGAGTTAGAAAAAGCCGAGACGCTCATAGGAGAATGGGATGCGAACCAGACGAACATCGAAGTAGAAATGGAATATGTACCTTACGATTTGCTCCTCCAAAAAATGGTAACTCTTCTAGCTGCTGGAGAAGTCCCATGTGACCTTGCTAGATATGATATTGCTTTAACACCCGGGTTGGCAGAGATGGGCGTGCTGACAAATCTTAATGATCTCGCAGAAGCAGCAGGGATAAGTAAGGACGATTTCTATCCTGGGCCATGGGAAACGTGTGTTTGGGAAGGCGGTCTATATGGGTTGCCGTTGGACACTACTACCAGAATACTCTTCTATAGGAAAGACCTCTTCGAGGCCGAAGGAGTCAGTGTGCCTACGACTTGGGATGAAATAAAAAGCGTTTCCAGCCAACTAACCAAGGACCTTGACGTCGATGGTGTAACAGATCAATGGGGCTTTTTATATGAGGGTTACGACACATGGCACTTCAATTCTTTCCTATGGCAAGCAGGTGGATCTGAGCTTAGCTCCGATATGAAGACATCCACTGTAAACAGCACTGAAGGTGTCGAAGCCTTGCAATTCCTCTTGGATTTGATATATGTGGATGAAGTTAACCCGCCACCTGAAAAGTGGAAATGGCCAATTGAAGCCATTTCGACGGGAGAGACCGCTATGGGTCTGTCTGGTCCATGGGGTTGGGCGTGCTGCCGAGATATATTTGGTTTAGATGTGGAAGCCAAGCTAGGGATGGCGATCCTTCCAGCGGGGCCTGCTGGAGAGGCATCTGTTATCGGAGGACAAAACTTAGTTATGCCAAAATTTACAGAGCATCCAGAGGAAGCTTTTAAGCTAGCAAAGTATTTAACAAGCTATTACTTCCAATCCGCAATGATGGAAGTCGACCAGTTCCCAACTTTAAAAGCTGCCTCGGAAGCCAACATTATAGCTGGTAATCCACTATGGGCAACAGTCGCAGAACAGATGGAAACGGCGAAAAGCAGAGTGATTCACCCAATGTATGCCGAAATTAACGATATAATGCATAAATATCTCGAAGAGGCATTCGCGCAAGTGAAAACGGCAAAAGAAGCTCTAGATGCAGCAGCGGCAGAAATAAATAAACTATTGAAAGAAGAGTAATTCACATAAATAACACTGAAATTAACGATATAATGCAAAAAAAGTTACAGATTTTGAAGAAAAAAGCAACACCTTTTTTTTTTTTATTTTTACCTTTCCTTTTTTTCACGGTTTTCTCCCTTTACCCCATAATATGGTCTTTTCGGCTGAGTTTTTTTAAATGGGAGATAATTACCGAGGAATTCGTTGGGTTAGATAATTACGCGGCAGTTATAAAGGACCCATATTTTTGGAAAGCTTTTGAAAACACCCTCATTTATGTGGCCACGACCGTCGCCGGACAAGTGATCCTTGGTTTGCTAGTTGCGGGTCTCCTTTCCAGAATAGCCAAGGGAAGAAATTTCTTTAGCACAGCGATCTACATACCGGTGATCACAAGTTGGGCGATAGTTGCAGTAGTTTGGAAAATGATGTTAGCTCCAGATGAATACGCTTTATTTAACTCCGTTCTCTTGCAAACAAACATCATGAACGCCCCTATTCCTTGGTTGGCAACCCCCTTAACAGCTAGACTTTCCATTATAGCTTTCTGTATATGGAAGGGGTTGGGGTGGGCAATGGTCATTTTTCTTGCTGCATTACAAACCATCCCTAAGAGATTTTACGAAATGGCAAAAATAGATGGAGATGGTGTGTTAGGTAGATTTAGGCATGTAACTTTCCCTCTGATAAGTCCAGTGATTGGGATGGTATCCGCCCTTTTATCAATTGGAGCGTTTAACATTTTTCCGCAAGTATATGTGTTAACCAAAGGAGGACCATTAGGGTCGACTGAATCTCTTCTTACTCTCCAATATAAGGAAGCTTTCTCTTTTCTCCACTTTGGTTACGCGTCTGCAATGGGCTACATTCTAGTGCCGATAATTCTATCCATATCAATTTTGCAAATAAAGGCAATAAGCAAACGGGTTGAGTACTAGGAGGAGCTGTAGGAGATGAGAATATGAGAAGAGAAAATGTTTACTCTGCCCTCATTTATATAATTATATTGATTGCCGTAATTATTATGATCGGCCCATTTTGGTGGATGTTCACTACCTCATTTAAACCTTCAGGCGAGATTTTTACTTATCCTCCACCCATCTTTCCGAAAGAATTTACATTTTCGAATTATGAATTTATGTGGACTGCAGCGCCCTTCGGTATATTTTGGTTTAATAGCTTGCTCATCGCATCAGTTGTTACTCTAGCTGTCGTATTTATAACCTCTTTTGCTGGGTATGCGTTTGCCAGATTAGATTTTAAGGGGAAGCGTATTCTTTTTTACTTGCTTTTAGCCTCATTAACGGGGCCTGGGTTTGCCTTGCTCATCCCAACTTTTTTTGTTATAAACGCGGCAGGCTTGTATAACACATATCTCGCGATAATTCTCCCTTACATAGGATGGAACATTGCCTTACCAACCCTTATAATCAGAGCATTTTTCGAAAAAATTCCATCCTCTCTTGAAGATATGGCGAAGATAGATGGATGTTCTACCTTCACTATTTATCGAAAAATAATGCTTCCTTTAGTTATGCCAGGCCTGATAACAATAGGTATATTTACGTGGATGTATACGTGGGATGAACTTGCTTGGGCTATAACTGCCACTTCGTCCATGGATATGAGAACGATGCCCGCAGGTATGACACTATTTCAAACTCAATATTTCGCTTTATGGGGTCCCTTGACTGCAGCAGCTACTTTTGGTGTTTTACCATCAATAATCCTTTTTATAGTATTGCAGAAATATTTTAGACCTACACTAGTAATTACGGGGATCAAATAATGGACGCATCCAAGCTAACCATTGAAAATGTTGCTAAAAAATTCGGTGAAGTCATCGCCGTAGATAGGGTAAACCTCTCTGTAAAACCTGGAGAGTTCATGGCTTTGCTAGGACCCAGTGGATGCGGAAAAACTACGCTTTTAAGACTAATAGCTGGTTTAGAAAAACTGGATGAGGGATCTATCCGTCTGGGGAATCAGGTAATCGATGATATGTCGCCAAAAGATAGAAATGTTGCGATGGTTTTTCAGGAATTCGCTCTTTACCCCCACATGACTGTTTTCAACAATATGAAATTACCTCTGAAAAACAGGGGGTACTCAAAAGATAAAATCAATGAAAAAATTCATTGGGCAACCAAATTAATGGATATAGAGGATCTTTTAGATCGAATACCAGCACAACTTTCTGGTGGTCAGAAACAGAGAGCAGCCTTAGGAAGAGCAATAGTCAGAGAACCAAAAATTTTCTTATTAGATGAGCCCCTAGCTAACCTCGACGCAAAGCTAAGAGCAAAGATGCGTGTAGAATTGAAAAAATTGCAAAGAAAATTGCAAGTGACTACCGTTTTTGTGACTCATGATCAAGTAGAGGCAATATCTATGGGGGATAGAATCGCCGTAATGAAAAGCGGAAAAATAAAGCAAACTGGTAGCAGTAAAGATCTGTACTACCACCCATCAGACAAATTTGTGGCTGGATTTATTGGTTCCCCCTCAATGAATTTTTTTGAGGGCGAACTCTTAGAAAAGGGAGAAAAAATTATTATAGACACAGGAGACTTCACCTTCCCCCTTTCTGCTGAAATAGCTGGCATTGTTATTAAAAAAATGCATGGATCAAAACTGATTTTAGGCATTAGGCCAGAAAATATTCATGTAAATGTATCAAAGAAAGGGCTAATAGTTGCTGAGATTGAAGGTGTAGAACCTCTTGGCTTTGAGACTTTCTTACATTTAAAATTTGATAATAATTTAGCTGTTGCTAGAACATCTGCCAAAACAGAATTTTCAGTAGGTAAAAAAATAAATATTTCATTTTATGAAGACGCAATCCACTTGTTTGATGGTAAGACTGAGGAGGCTCTCGGGGGATGATCCGATGGTATTGTTAGCTGACGACCTTTTCCAGCGGGAGCGACGCAAGATCCAATATGTAAAACGAGTAAGAGAGGTGAGGAGGCGGGAGGATGCGTTTTTTTTCGAATGTGAAACAAACGAAGGAAATCCCGTTAAGCTCAGGCTGGACTTGTGCGCAGGCGATGTATTCAGACTGAGGATGACAACAACCTCTGGGAATATCCCTGAGCATAAAACCCCGATGCTCATCAGGGAGAGGCTTGAAGAAGTCGAATACAAGCTCAAAGAGGAAAATGGCTTCTTGCAGATTAAAACACCAAAGCTGACAATTCAAATTAATAAAGATTGTTGGGGACTGTCCGTGCATAACGCGGAAGGGAAACTCATCTTCCGAGAACTCCCAGCGGGCGAAACTGGTTTGTGGAAGTTCGTTTACCCGCTTGGCTTTTCGGTAGGGAAGGGCTTTGAATGTAATGTTTTCGAAACGATATCACTTTTCCCAGACGAGCATTTTTATGGGTTTGGAGAGAAGTTCTCGAACTTGGATAAAAGGGGACAGAGGATCATTTCTTGGACGACCGACGGCTTGGACAACTCGACCGCTAGGACCTACAAAAATATTCCTTTCTTCATGAGCACAAGGGGATATGGGATATTCGTTAACTCCTCCCACGAGGTCGCTTATGACATGGGCAGGCAATATTACCTTTCCTACACTTTTTTAATCAAGGATGGTTTGATGGATTATTTCTTCATCTACGGGCCATCTTTCAAACATATCCTGAATCTTTACACGGAACTCACGGGAAAGCCCACTGTTCCGCCGAAATGGTCGTTCGGGCTATGGATGTCAAGAGCGACATATAAAAATCGAAGTGAAATGGAAAAAGTCTCCCACGAGCTTAGAAAACGCGAAATCCCATGCGATGTTATCCACCTTGACCCAGCCTGGCTAAGGGAGAATCGTTGGTGCGACCTCGAATGGAACGAAGAAACCTTTCCAGATCCAAGTAAAATGATCAAGAAACTAAGGGGAAATGGGTTTAAGCTCTCACTCTGGATAATGCCCTACGTGCCGAAGGGAAGCAAGATCTTTGAGGAAGCGAAAAAATCTGGATACTTCGCGATGAAAAAGGATGGATCAGTATACGATAAAAGGTTGGAAACTTGGGAGTACTCCGATGTCTTCTTCAAGGATAAAGGAGTGGTTGATTTCTCGAACCCGGAGGCCGTGAAGTGGTACAAGGAGAAGCTCCGAAAACTGCTAAGGCTGGGGGTTTCAGTGTTCAAAACCGACTTCGGAGAATCCGCGCCAAGGGATGCCTTCTACTACGGAGGCGTGAGCGGGGAGGAGATTCACAACCTCTATCCGCTATTATATAACAAGGCTGTCTTTGAGGTTGTGTGCGAGTTCTGGCGAGAGGGGATCGTCTGGGGGCGTAGTGGTTATGCAGGAATGCAGAGATATCCTGTTTGCTGGTCTGGAGATCCCTCATCGGATTTCCGTACTATGGCTTGCACGCTCATGGGAGGGCTGAGCTTAGGGCTTTCGGGGGTTCCTTTCTGGAGCCATGATATAGGAGGATACCCAGGTGAGCCAACCCCTGAACTTTACATTAGGTGGGCCCAGTTCGGCCTATTTTGCTCACATTCTAGATGCCACGGAATTACGCCCCGTGAGCCTTGGGAATTCGGAGAGGAAGCCCTGCGCATCTTTCGTAAATATGCGAATCTGAGATACCTGTTGATACCCTATATTTATTCCTGTGCCTATGTTTCCTGCAGAACTGGTTGGCCGATGATCAGGGCGATGGTTCTCGAGTATCAGGAGGACCCCAACTGCCATGATAAGGACACACAATATATGTTTGGTGAGTCGTTCCTCGTGGCGCCGATCTTCAATGAAGAGGAGGAGAGGATCATATACCTGCCGGCGGGGAAGTGGATCGATTACTGGACAAAGGAAGAGTATGAAGGGCCAAAGAGTATCAATTATCGTGCACCATTGGAGAGGTTGCCGCTTTTTGTAAAAGCTGACTCCATAATCCCTATGGGGCCTAAGATGAACTACCTCGGGGAGAAGCCATTCGATCCCATCACCTTAGATATTTATCTCTACAGCCGCGCGGAGTTCACACTGCATAATGAGAAGGAGAAGATGACATTTCGAGGCAACAGACGCATGAAAGAGATAATCTTTGAGATTGGCGAGTCGACTAAGAACTACATTCTGAGGTTCAACAGGACCCCTTGTCCCTTAGGAACAATTGCCAACGGGGAAGAATTGGTGCGCTATTCTACGCATGAAGAGTTCAAAAGAGCGACCGAAGGGTGGTGGTTCGATCCATCGGGCATGGTCATGGTGAAAATACCTGTCAAGGGAAAGATGTTCATCGTCCTCCAAAAATATTGATTTCACCAAATCCAAGTACTCTCATCGCGTTCTTCGCCTTGATGTAGGTGCTCTCCATTCGATTTGAATGGGTGTTTAAATGTAACGACATCTGTTCCGCGCGGTCAAGATTTTTCTCGCAGCTTTTCTTCTTGGGTGTAATTATGATTTTATTAAACAATTTTTAAAATTCTTTGATTAAAATCGCAATTTAAATAGAAATTTATTCATCCAATACTAAATTTTGTAACCACCCAAAATGACTGATGGTTTTTCCTTCAAAAATAAATAGCTAAATGAGCTATCATGTCAAAAGAGAAACTTGTACACCGGCTAAATATAAGTGGCGGAGATGCGGGACCTGGCAAAGGATTATCGATGCTTATTGAACTCCCAGAAAGCAGTAGAAATAAACCTTTTGACCATATCGAGGGTAAGAAAATCGGTGATGTGATAAAAGGGGGGGTTACTCGGCTTTGCTAACTATGAATTTGAAATTACGGGTGGAAGTGATTCAAGCGGATTCGCGATGCGAAAGGATATTCATGGTCCTGTCAAGAAGAAAATACTGGTATCAAAACGAGGGATAGGATTCAAGCCAAAAAGAAAGGGAGAAAAACGGAGAAAAACTGTTCGAGGCAATGAGATTACTGCTGATATGACGGTGGTTAATGTAAAGGTTGTCAAATATGGAGAATCGGCACTATTTAAAAAATCAAAAGATTAATTTTCTCTTTTATTTTTTTTTCTCACACTCTCATAATTTGTTTAAGATTTAATAATTATATTCAAAAAGAACAGTTTTGTAGTGAATATTATGAGAGAAAAGTATAAGGTAGGAATATAACTTCATCAACTATGTCTGAAAATACCCGAATTCCAATTTGTATATGAGGAGTTAGGAAATGAAGTGAAATTTATGGCGGGAATTCAAGACATGGATTCCTTATGCCAAGGATATCTCACAAATCAATATTATCACAAATTTAAGAGTAATAATATCCAAAAATTTGGTGAAATGCAAGATGATATTGACCATTTTGATCAAGAAGACCAAGTGACTTATTATGTGAGTTCATGTGAAGATCATTTTCATATTGTCCAAGAACACGATGAAGAATTTAAAGAGCTTATATTTCCCTATGATGATGCTCCTAATTTAATTAACGGGATTTCTAAAGTTTATAAAGAATATAAAAGATAACCAATTACTCTCTTCTGACTAAGATAATATTAAAAAAACTGATCAGGATTAATAATGATAGGTTTTTAAAAATAAAAAATAAGGATTGAAAAAGATGGTAAAAACAAAAGATTATCAAGATATAGGAAATACAGGAGAATATTTTATTGCATCTTTATTGTCATATCATGGATGTACAACAACTATTACTCTTGGTAGGGCAGAATTGTATGACATTTTAGCAGTGACACCTTCTAAAAAAACTGTCAAAATCCAAGTTAAGACAACCCTGAATGAAGATCAAAATAAAATACAGTTTAAAAGTAAGTCAGAACTTCCAGAGAATATTCAAGAGGACTTCTTTTATGTCTTTGTAAGATATGTTCCAGACAACATTGAGTATTGGGCTATTTCATCTGAGGAACTTGCAGAATACAGTATATATTTTGAAGAAAAATACCATTCAGAACCAAAACGAGATGGAACACCAAAAAAGAGGACTTCTAGAAGAGATTTTCGTTTAAAACAAGAAAAATTTTGTCCTGTAGATTGGGCAGAAAAACTAAAAACATATTACAAAAATATTAAAAGAATAGTAGAATTTTAAAACCGGTCTAAGATCACTTGCTAAAAAAATGTCTAAAGAGGGCCTTTTATCAATACCGGAAGATCAATTTCATCATTCATATCTCGACGTAAAAGAATTAGTCCTGTGGGTACCCCTATATTTGCAAGGATAAGGAGTATAAGTGATTTTGTATATAAACCCATTTTTATATCATAAATTCTTGTCAAATATATCTAAATCATTTTCCACACTAAATTATAACTCTCTTTTTTTCTTTATTGTCTTATTTTCTAGTCTCTGTAATCATAAAATATAGACTTGCATTCAAGACAACCTAATATATAGATTGAAGGATGTTAACCATTGCCCTTAATCTTTCAGGAAGGACTTTAAAGTTCTCAAAGTCTTTCTTTAGACTTTTCCGATTCGGTACTTATGTCAGCCAATAATATCAACCTTTTTTTATATCTTTTCGTAATTTCTCTATTGCCACCGCCTTTATCTTATCTTCTTTAGACTTCCGGCATTGTAAACAAATCCATAACTCTGATTTATGGATAAAAGGATCGTCATTATAACTACCGTCAGCATGATGATTATTAAAATTTCGACCTATAGTATGTAAATAAGAACGTACAAATATAGGCTCTTTACCACAAATATCACATCTTCCATCTTGATTATCTATACTCATTTAAATCATATTTTAATTATTCTTTTAGTGAAAATAACTTTAAGTCACAAATAAACGTAAGGGATATACAATTTAGTAATTTAAATTTAAGAAAAAAGTCTGAAAAAAATTAAAAAAATAGAAGCATGTATAACCAAAATTATTTATAGTCAACTTATCCATATTTTTATAATAAGGCAATTTTAGTTGGGTGTAGGAATGAGAAAAATCAAATCTAAAAAAAGTATACAATCCTTAAAGGATAAAGAAGAAAAAGAAAGAAAGAAGAAAAAAATAGAGTTAATCGTAGCATTAGCTTTTTTAAATATGGATAAACGGCGTTAATGATACAATGCGTGAACGAGAAGGGCTAAAAACGGTTATCCATTTTGCGAATAGGGAATATAAAGAAAAAAGACCTAAATCAGTTAAGGTCTTTCGAGTAAAAAGCCAAACTGTGCTTAAACGCGGGATTCTACCAAACTTACTCATAAAACAGAAAGGTCCTATTGAATACTTGATAGTGGAAGATCGAGGGGATGAGCTTAAAATCTATGGGTTTGGTCATAATGGAACCTTTATTACAGATTACACCAGAGATCTTACCCTTAGATTCTTAAAGCAATTACAAAAATCAACCACACTTGAAGCTCAATTACCTCGAAAGAAAGTTGAGAAAGTGGAAGATCCTAGCATCAAAGCTCGTGAAGAATTCAAAAAAATCCATCATCGATTAAATCAGGTATTAGGGGTAACAATCGAGTCGTATCAGCAATCTCAACAATCCATTAAATTTGAATTTTGCCCTAAATGTGGGACAAAGGTTACTATAGGAAAGTTCTGTACAAATTGCGGGTTTGATATGAGTAAATTATAATATTTTACTGGTATAGCAATTAACTTGAAGTTAAGATTTAAATGTTAAGCTGATAATTTATTTATCGTATAAAGAATTCTATAGGGATCACTATAAGAATTTAATTATATTAAAAAAAGAATTAACATGAAAAAGAAGATTTTATTTTTGGTTGGAGTTTTATTTATAGCTGTATTGGTGTTCTTTCCTTCCCCTTCAAGAGCCATAATTAGAGATCAGACTGTTTCAACAATAGCAGAAAAAGATAGTTATGTGGAATCAGATGATCTAACTTCAAATAACGGTGGAAAAGATTGGTTGATATTTGGAAATTATATTTTAGGATGGAATGAAGCATATTTATACTTTAATTTTTCTGATAAACCAGCTGATTGGACAAAAGCAGAAATTTCAATAGACATGTATTCTGTGTCAGA
>JAEOTA010000017.1 GCA_016840085.1 Promethearchaeota archaeon | reverse complement strand
CTTCAATTCAGAGGAAGTATTACGCCGACGAATTAAAAATCGTTATGGATTATTATTCTAGCTCGAAAAATCAAGTAAATAAATAGAAAAAAATAAAAAGATTTAAAGTTAAAATTTACTCAATTCTTTTTTTTTTAATTTCTACTTCTTTTTTAAAACAATTATAGATTTCACATTATTGTTTTTTCCTTAAATACAACCCCTTATCACTTAAATTAATAGCAATTATCTCATTAGGTTTGAGAATTTGAATGTTTTCATAACCTAAAAGTGATCGTCCTAAGGCAATAATCTCCTTTAATTCATTAAAAATTACTAAAAAATCATCTTTCTTTAAATTAGAAGGACTTTTAATAATCATGCTCTTTAAAATGTCATTTCCGTAAAGAATTGATTTCTCTCCTTTCCCATTAACGTATAGTTTTTTAAAATCACTAAAGATATTATTTTTATATAAAAATTCTACACCCTCTAAGCTTAGAAAGAACCTACCCTTCTTGATAAAACCAAAATATAAGCCACCAAAGACAATATTATCATTTTCATTTAACTTATCTATAATTTTAGATAATTCATTAGAAATTAAATAGATTTTAGGATAATCGTTTTTTTCAGCTAATTTTTCTAAAGATATATATAAAGACTTTTCAAGATTTTCAATAATTGGTAATAGTTTTGATGAAATATCAGAAATGGATGTAAAAATTATATCCTTTTCAATATTATTAATTTTTCTAAAGTTTTGAGGATCAACCATAATTAATTAAAAAAAAACAAATAAGAAGTTTTATTAATATTAATCTATAAACGCATTAAAAAATAGTGTTATCTAAAAATGGGTATTCGAAAGATAGAAGACGAGATTGATTTAAGGGAAGCTATGAAAAAAAAGGCAGCCGAATTAAAAATGAAAGATATGGAAGCTAAGGCTGCGGTTGAAAAATTTACAAAAGATCAATTAAGGGATCTCGCAAAAAAACATGGAGTTCTATTAGCATTAACTCCTGAATTAAGACAAGAAGTTAAAGAATTGCAAAGAAAATATAATATCCCGTCTTCAAAAATAATTACAGAACAAATAACTGAGCATGATGTATTAAAAAAATTCTCTAAAATAGACCATGAAAAATTAGGGATGCTTGCTTATCAAAGGGTTTTAATGAGTAAAGAAGAAACTGGCGGTATTATCCCATTATCTGAAGTATTTGAATTAGTAAATACAGGAATTTTAAAGGGGAATGTCTCAGCAAAAGACGTAGAAAAGTCAATGAAACTCTTAAAAAAGACAAAGGTAATTGAGGATATAGCACAATTAGATTCTGGTGCAATGATCATTCGCTTTTTTCCTATTCAATATACAGATGATGAGGTAAAAGTTGTTGAAATTGCTAAAGAAAAAGGAGTTGTTTCTTTAGAGGATGTATGCACTAAATTAGAATGGTCACAGGATCGAGCTCTCAGAGCGTTAGAATCGCTTGAAAGGAGTGGAGTGGCAAAAATTAGAGAATCAGTTCTCACAGGAAAACAATGGTTTTTCCCATCTTTATAAAATAAACTAAAATTATTCTAACTTAATTTTAAAAGCTAATTGCCCATTTTCTAATTTCAAAACTTCCGCTTTACGGTTTTTTGCCATAATTTTAAATATTTCTTCTAAATCTTCAAGAGGAAGTGAGCTAAAATCTTCTTGTTTTGCCTCTCGAAGTTCATAAATCATAATAGGTTCAATTTTTCCGTTTTCATATGCCCAGTTATATATTTCCTCAGACCATCCTTCAAGAGTTTTCCAATACACTCTTAATCTATCTTTCTTTTTTGAGAGCCATTCAGCTTGTTTCTGACTGATTAATTCTTCAGCAATTTCTATTATATATTGCTCACGATTAGTAAATTTAGAAAAAGGTTTTTGGTAATTTAGTTCTCTAATATAAATAATATGAAGAACAGTAAATCGCGCATAGTCAAAAAGAACTTTTGCCCAAATTACTTTCCATGAGACATAATCACTTTTGTCTCTTTTCTTATTTGGCATGGTGTACATAAATTTTTTTCTATCTTCTTCTAGCCAAGGATAAGCGTCTATCAATTTCTCATAAGCTGTTATTTTTTTTTCGATAAGTCCCTTTTCTCCTACAATTTCTTCCTCAAGTTCTTGAAGTTCTGCTTCTATTTGTTCAGCATGTTGTTTATATACTTTTTGGTCTATTTTATCAAGCTCTGAACTCAATATATCTTCAAGTTTGTCAAATTGTTGTTCAATATGACTTAAATCTGCAATTTTCACGTCTTCGAGTTTAATGATTTCCTTTTGAGCTGCTTCTTTTTCTAATTCTTCTTTTTCTTGTTTTAATTGTCTTAATCGAGCTAGTTCTTTTTTTAATTCTACTAACTCGCCCTCAGCTTTTTCCTTAACCTCTTTTAGAACTTCACTTGGTCTTTCTCTTTGTCTCTCCATATTTACCATTTAATTTTATTATTCTCCGAATTCTTCTGCCCAATCATTATATTGTCTTAATAAAACTTTAGTGGTCATCGGTTTAACTTTTTTAAGGGCATTTTTAAAGTCTTTTAAGGTAATATCTCTGACTTTAACTTCCTTACTCGAATCCTCTAATAGACCACTCATATCTAATTCGCGAACGGGTAACATAATTACTTCGCGACATACATTTGCAATATCTCTTCCTGAGTATATTTCAGTTCTGACAGCTAATTCAACAAAATCCTCATCCGTTAATATTGAATCCACACCTTCAGTATGAATTCTAAAAATGCCTGCTCTTGCTTTTAAGTCTGGGAGGGGTACATGTACTCTTTTTTCAAATCTACTCAACATAGCAGTATCAATATCCCAAGGACGGTTTGTCGCTCCTAAAACTAATAAAGGTTTATCATGAGTGGATTTTAATCCTTGTATTTCACTTAAAAGCTGAGTCTTAACCCTTCTTTCACCACCACTCTCAGCTCCTTCTCCTCGTTTTGTGGCAACAGCATCTATTTCATCCATAAAAATTAAACTAGGTGCTTTCAATCTTGCAATTTTAAACAATCCACTAATTAATTTTTCACTTTCACCAAGCCATTTACTCAATAAATCAGCAGAAGAAGCACTAAAAAAAGTAGCTTTACATTCAGTCGCAGCTGCTTTAGCTAATAATGTTTTACCACATCCAGGAGGTCCAAAAAGCAATATTCCAGACCAAGGTCTTCTCGCACCAGTAAAAAGCTCTGGTTTTGCTATTGGTAAAACTATAGCTTCTCTTAACGCTTGTTTTACATTTTGTAACCCCGCGATATCATTCCATTTAACATTAGGGGATTCTGTAACAATTGTTCCTGATATCATATCTAATAATTCTTGTTCTTCTGAAGATACAGCCTCAATACCAGACTCCGCACCAGCTTCATCTTTAGAAACACTTGACCTTTCAGCAGGTCTTGCCCTCCTAGGTTTTGTTCCGCTAAGATGAGATTTTAGTACTTTAGCTCTCTCTAAATATTCTTCGATATTCTTCTTACATAATGTTCTCATTTGAGGGTTTTTGTTATATTTCATAAATTGCATTAATATATCTGCTGCACGAAAATATTTGTTCATTGCTTGTCGATATTTTCCTTGATTATCTAAAGCAACGGCTTCCTTCGCTTCTCTAACGGCATATTGATAAAGTTTTGAATCTACTGATGACATGTTAACTATATCACAATATTTTTAATATTTATAACTAATCAAAATTAGCAATCTGTATAATTAATAATTTTATCCGCATATATCAAATTTACTCTTTAAGCTAAAGAAAATAAATATTGGTCTACAAATAATTATATAATACCGTATTTTTATATATTATATATAATAACTAATAATTTTTGATGATTATGGGTTTTCTAAAAGATATTTCTAAGTGGCTCTCTGGTGATCGCAAGGGTAGAGACAACGTACGCTCTGCAGCGGTTAAATTGAAAGTTTTTAATAAAAGATTGATGCGTCAGACTAAAAAGTTAGAAATGAGCGCAAAATTAGCACGGGATAAAGCTATAAATCTTCGAAAACAGGGCGATATGGATGGCTCTAAATTCCATGCAAGGAATTATCTTCAAACGAAAAAACAAGCACGTGCGGTCGATGGCTTTCGCACAAACTTAGAAGGTTTATTATTTAAATTAGAGCAAGCAGAAGCTGTAAAAGATGTAGCCCAAATCATGACTGGAATTGCTCAATCTATTTCTTCCTTGAAAAATCAACTCTCTCTCCCCCAAATCACAGAAATGATGAAAAATATTGACATTGATATGGAAGACTTCGCCGTAACAGCTGAGATCACAACAGAAGGTATAGATAGCATTCAACTAGATACAGCTGTCACAAATTCTGATGTGGATGAAGTGTTGGGAGAAATAGATGCTGAAATCCAAGTGGAGATGGGCGTGGCTCTGCCTAGCGCAGGATCTGATGAAAAAATAGCAGAATTGGAGAAGGAATTGAATCGCCTTAAATCAGATGAATAAATTCTAATTTTTAAAACTGAGTTGTATTGTTTTCATTTTGAATATTTTTTAAGGTTCAAGAAAATTTTATTAAAATAAGACTGTAATTCTTTTTGATTATTTATTCCTTATATGTCTCTTGCTTCTAATATCACGGAGATAATTAAAGCAATCAAAAGTATAGGTACAACAATTAGTTCAATCATCATTTCATTAAAATTGTTCATATTAAATTCTCTGCTACCTCCATTTAAAGCGATCTCTACAAGAATATAACAAATTATTCCCCATCCAATAATGGAAAAACTATAAATGAACAATTTTCTATATATTCTAATATAGGTGCTGCTCATGTTCTTTTTGTTTGCTATTTTTAACCTTAAATGAAATTACCAAAGATTTTAATCTTTTTCAACTATATTGTGCGGTTCTTTTAAAAGATATTCTACATATCTTTATATTCTGTGATTATAACTAAAAATATGACAGAATAAATATCCCCATACCTATAAGAATTATAAAAAGTAATCTTTTTATGCATATACTATACGTTAATATCTGTCCCTTAGACACGTACATATTTAACAATTTTGTACACACAAATAAGCTGAAAATCATTATTGAATACTTATTGAAGTAGATTTACTCTCTCTCAAATTTATTTCTTAGTAAAATTATTATAATACTCAAGTCTATTTTTAAATTATTCAATAAATCAAAAATATTGTATCCTATAGGTGAGTATTTTGGATTTTCCAGAATTAATTACGATTGGAAGTAACACTTTAGATATCATAATAGAAATTGATGATATCCTGCGGTTTGAATTAATGGATAAAGAAATTATAAAAAAGTATACTGCTATTGAATATTCACGTAAATTAAATGTTAAAAATGTTAGATTTGTCCCAGGAGGTTCAGGAGCTAATATAGCTGCTAATTGTTCTATGCTAGGATTAAAAAGCGCCTATATTGGTGTTATGGGCAATGATTTTTCGGCAGAGATTTGTTTAACCGACTTGAAGAAACGAGGTGTAGATCTATCTCAAGTAATTAGGACTGATAATGACACTACAGCACTATCAATAATACTAAGAACTCCATGGGGAAAAGATCGAAGTATTCTAGCTTATAAAGGCGCTAATAACTTATTAAAACCTTCAGATGTAAAAGAAGAATTGTTCACTAATATCAAAGCATTTGCATGGACATCTTTAACAACTGATCATGCTTGTAAAGCTATAGAAAAAGCAATAACTTTGACGAAAGACAAAGGAGGAATGGTCTGTGCTGCTCCTAGTATGTCAATTATAAAAAATGCCTCTAATTGGGCAAAAATTTTGATCTCAAATTCTGATGTTGTGTCTATGAATTTAGAAGAAGCTCAAGAGTTTACAGGTGAAAGCAAAAAAACACTTATGATTAAAAATTTCTTAGATATGGGAATAAAACTGATTTCTATTACTGATGGGCCCCATGGTTCAATAATTTCGGATGGTAAAACAATTATAAACAGTGGAGTTTATAGCGCAGGAAAAGTTGAGGATACTACAGGTGCTGGTGATGCTTTCTTAACAGGTATATTAATCTCTCGGTTGAATAATTTATCTCTTGAATTGACTTCAAAAATGGCTACTGCTATGTCGTTCTTGGAATGTAGAGAAATTGGAGTTCGAGAAGGTTTACCGACGAGTTTTCCACAATTAGAAGATTTCGTCACTAATAATACAATAAAGCAAGTTATTTCAGAAATAGTTTAAAGATTTTAAATCTAGTTTTAAATCATTAAATTTTAATTTTTTAATATATTCTTATTATTAACAATTATGCGCTGCTAGTATAGTGGTAAGTATGCCAGGTTGCCATGAACCATGAAAAAGGCATTGTTCGCAATTACCTGGCGACCCGGGTTCAATTCCCGGGCGGCGCATCTATTTTATTCGTTTTAAAATGGGATATTATTCTTGGAAGAAATTAAGAGATTATATGAAAAATTACATACTGCTTCCAAGGAAGAAAGAGAAAAACTCTGGAAAATCATAATCGAAAAAAATAAAATTCTATTTAACAAGAGAAGAGAAGAATTAAATAAATTCCTAAGAAAAAAGTAAATTCTTTTTTAAATATTCTTTTTAGTAGATTCTGACAAGAGCATTCATACTATTAGAAAAAAACCAATAAACTTTATTTTCAAATTTTAATTCCCTTTTTGATATCAAAACACCACATATTTTTACAATTTTTAGAACAAAAAATATGTATCGCTGTTGTTTGGCATATATTAATGTGACGTTTTAATCTTTTTCCGGTTAATTGTCTACCGCAATATTCACAATCTAAGTGATTTCTGTTTAAAGAAGTTGTCATTAAATGATGTTTCTCAGTTAAGCCTTCAACAATTTCTTGATAGCATACTAATGGCATTTTTGGATAATCTTGATGAAATTTCATTTTTTAAAATGAATTTGAATTTACATATAAGAGATATTAAGGAAATTCTCTATAAATATATTTGTTAATTAAGAAAGATTTCCTTTGTTTTATAGAAAAAAATAGAGCTCATTATAATAAAAGGAAAGAAGCTATTAAATAAAATCTAGATTAGAAAAAAGTATGTTTTAAAACGGGCAAAGAAGTTTGGAATATCAGATGTTCTCTATTGATTATCAATTAATTGAAATTATCAAGGAGTCTAAAAAAAAAGGAAGATTGAATGTATTATTAGGAAGCTTTATGGTAAATCCTTAATGATATCTTCTACTTTTTCTATTGGGATTGCTTGTAGCGTTTCTGTCCTTATCATGCCTGTACCTCCCACAGTAAGAAGCCCCTTCATCATTGTCTCGTAACTGGGAGCCTCAGTTATTGAAACGAAATCATAGCGTCCCATCGTATAGTAAAACTCTTTAATGGATCCACCAATTGATTCAGCTACTTTTTTAGCTGCCTCAAACTGCTGTGGAGTCTCCTTAATTTTCGTGATCCCCTCTTGGGTAAATCTGCCAAGAATTATGAAAATAGCCATTCTCTCACCTCAAAAATTTGTTTAATGATTATGTTAAGTTATGTTTATTGTCTACTTAATTTTTACTATTAAGTAAAAACTCAAGAAAATAAAGAATAAACCATTGAAATTCTACTTTTTGGGTAGATTAGAATATTCGTGAAATGGAACTTTCACGATCAATATTGTTCTAAAACTTTAGGAGTTCATAAAAATCCAAGAAAATCTGTTACTCCATCAATTTTCGGCACTTCAACTTTAAAATAATTTTTAACTATGTCAATTAATAACCTCAGAAATGGCATTTGTATAGCTTCTCTATATTTTTCTTCTATATGATCAATTAACATTTTTGATGTAAGTGGTTTATTTTCTCGGTTTTTTATTAATTCAGCTATGGTTTTTGAAAATTCATATACTTTTTGAATTTCATTTCTTAAAATAATTAAGGCTGGAACTAGTTCAAACTCAGAATTAAATTTTTTAGCAATAGTTTTTTCTATTTCTAATTTTTTAGGATTAATTATTTTATTTTTATCTTGGATGATCTCCCGGTTCCTAAATACAATATAATCCTCATAATCCTTTTTATTCCCCTTGAAATCATCATTTGATATGGTAATTATCTCAATATTGAAAAAATCACGCATAATATGTGTAAAGAAATTAATTACATGATTATAAAGAAATTCCTCTTCAGAAATTATGATTATTTTTTCTCCTAAAAATGTAGCCTTAAAAACGTAAGCCATCAAGACCTCTGGAATATTTAACTTTATAAGATCGAATTTGATTGATTCTGTGTCAGGAATGGTTAGTTCCTCAACCTCTTGAGTAGTTGAAGATTCATTAGTTTCAACTTTAAAATCTGCTATGAATGTATCTCTTACGATTAGATTTTTATCTACATAAGCAATGAATGAATGCTCGCATATCATTCCAGCAGTAATGTTAATTGCTAGAAGTCCTTTTGTAACATTTTTTGCGGCATCGTCTGCTATTTCAATATTATCCCATTTCGAGCAAATAGGACAATGAATTTCAACTTTTGCCATAGTTTTGAAATATAATATATTTTAAATTTATCTTATAAGATGGGTATTGTTTCCCCTTTTACCATTACTTCCTTTTTATATATTAATTGAAGTGTTATCAATATATAAATATACTATAATGCTTAAAAATAGCTCTTTACAATTTGCTTAATATCTTTGAACTCTACCGTAATTCTTTTCTATAAGATTAGCAATGAGAAGGCATACTATCGCACTTAAATTTTCTGCGATCAAAAACGATAAAGTATGATCAAGAAATGTTACACAAATAAAATGCGTGCTAAAAAATAAAGCAATAAATACTAGAAATATGATTAATAAAGGTTTAGTTATGGGAAAATTTAAAAATCTCTCTAATTTTGTAGATGCTACTTCTGACTTTCGAAATTGGCTTCTCAATTTCTCTCTCCTCTCAACTTGAGCATAACTTTCAAATATTATCATGGCAGCAAAAAATAAGGCAATTGTGATTCCTATTGGTACTAAAATCACTACAAAATAGTTACCTATTGCTAACACATATTGACCAATGAATATGAAAAATAATTGGAACATACCACACATTCCTAATAATAATAATCCAATTCCAAAATATTCCTTAGATTTCCAGCGAATTCTAATCGGCATCTTTTTATTCGTTTATATTTTATAGTGGGCCCGGCGCGATTTGAACGCACGACCTTCCGCACGTCAAGCGGACGTCATACCAGGTTATCCCCCGAGCTAAATCTCAGGTCTAGACCACGGGCCCATTAAATTTCTATTCACTATTGTTATATTGGTTAAATTTAAGCATTTTCATATCGACTTAATACATAACCAAATGTGACTTAGTTTATTCTATTGTATTAAAAAATAAATATTTTATTAGTCTTATTAGAAAATTTTCAATAAGGTTTTAAATAAAATAATTGGAAAAATAGAATTAAAAAATATTAAAAAAAATTAAATGAAAGATATTAAACTTTCTTTTCTCTTAAAGCTCTAATCATTGGTAGATCATTTCCAGACAGAATTTCCAACATTGCTCCACCCGCAGTTGAAATGAAGGAAACATCGTCTGCTTTTCCCGCCATAGAAGCTGCTGCACCCATCTCGCCACCACCTATTATAGTAAGAGCTTTATTTTTTTTTGTAGCAGCGACCATAGTATCCACAATTTCATTTGTAGCTTTTCTAAACACTTCCTTTTCAAATATACCTGGTGGGCCATTTGCGACAATTGTTTTACACTTCATCAGAATTTCATTGAATTTATTTACTGTTGCCGGCCCTATATCTCCAGTTGTAGTATTATAAGTACCAGCTTCATCAATTCCTATGACTTTTCTATTACCATTGTCATCGATAACCAAATCTTCTGGAAGGATGATTTTATCTTTATATTTTTCATAAGTTTCTTTTATCATATCTTTATTAGCTTCTAGATCCTCAGCGATTATTTTATGGTTTGGTTCTCCCATGTGTTTTCCTAATGCTTCAAAGATTAAAATCGCAGTTAATCCAGAGCATAACGCATAATCTAATTTTTCATTATCAAAATTATATTTCATTGCTTTAAATTTATCTATTGCTTTTGCCCCACCAATTAGCATTGCCATGGGTTTATCTGGCTGTTGCATTATCTTCTTCAACGCATCTAATTCTTTATCTGTTATTGGTCCTGCCATCATTTTTGGCCATCCAACTATAGAAGCATGAGCACGGTGAGCCGCACCAAACGCATCAACAATAACATAATCGACCAATGGAAAAAGAGTTTTCACCATGTCTGTATTTTCTGCTTCTGAAAAATCTTTATAATTTTTCATTTCACCTTCAAATTTTCGAACATTATTGAGAACCAGAACTTCTCCGGGTTTAAGTTCCTTTATTGCTTGAACTGCCTGTTCTCCATAAATATCCTTAACAAATTTGACGGGACGTCCAAGATATTTTTCTATCTCTTTTGCATGTATATCTAAATCTGTAAAATCATCACTACCAGGACGAGATTGATGTGCTAGGATTATCACAGCACTACTTTTAAAGTGTTCATTTAAAGCGGGAACAAGTGCTCGAATTCGAGGTGAATCTCTAATTTCCATTTTTTCAAGATCAATATTTGAGTTTATGTCAACTCGCATTAAGATTTTTTTTCCTTTTAATTTTACATCTTTATATGATGTATAATCAATCTCCATTTGTATATCACTTTAAGTAAGGTTTTATAATTGAATTAGTAGTAATTTATAATTATTCTGAGTTATTATTATCTTTTTTCAAAATTTATAATGAAGAGAAAAAGATTTAATAAACCAGTTTAAATAAAACTATTTTAATAACCTTTCAAATAGTTCTATTATAAAGTATTTAAACAAAGTCGTAATGAAATGTAAAATGAGTGAAATTAAAAATATTCTCAAAAAACTGCTTGAAAATCAGATCTCTATAGCAGAAGCTGAAAGATTATTAAAAGCAAACCATATAGAAGAAGTTGGAGATTTAGCAAAACTAGATATATTTCGTAAAACAAGAACAGGAACACCAGAAGTTATTTTTGCTCAAAATAAAGAATCTCAAGTCCTAATAGATATTACTGAAAGATTTTTGCAAAGTAATAATTATGCAATTCTATCTCGTTATAATGAGGAACAAAAGGCTTTAATTCATAAGATTTTTGAAGAAAAGAAAGAATATAAAATTGAAATAAATGAACTAGGCAAAATAATTGTCATTAAGAATAAATCATTTGATTTTCCTGAAAGGGGAGGAATAATTGGAATCATTACAGCAGGTAGTTCAGATATACCTGTTGCTGTTGAAGCAACAATTATTGCAGAAGCTATGGGTTGTAAAGTTATTACGAGTTATGATGTCGGAATTGCTGGGATCCATCGAATTTTTACACCTTTAAGTGATATGATTAGAAGTGGAGTTCATGTAATAATCGTATGCGCCGGTATGGAAGGTACCTTACCTGGACTAGTTGCTGCACTTGTTGATGTCCCTGTAATAGGTGTCCCAATATCAAGTGGTTATGGTATGGGAGAAAAAGGAAAGGGAGCTCTTACAACAATGCTACAGTCTTGTTCACCGGGATTATTAGTAGTCAATATTGATAATGGTTTTGGCGCAGGTGCTTCGGCAGCGATTATTGCTAACAAGATTATGGAATAATTTTGATTATTTTTTTAGTTAGCAATAAAATAAAAACTGAATATTCTCATTTTGGTCTAACTTTAATTAGTAAAATTATATAAATGTTCTTGTTTAATTTTTTTTTAAACTAATCATAAAAAAATAAAAATATAAGAATAAGTGAGATTTATGGTACCAACAGAGGCTTCTCTTGAAGCGTTATCTAAACTTCGAGAGCTAAACTCGGAATCCGGATGGTATATCATTCCATTACTCGCAATAGTGTTATATATTTATGGTGTTGAAATTAAGAATGCAAGAGAAACAGGAGATTGGAGTACAATATTTGCGGGATTGACGGTGTTGGGGTTAGATTTGATTAATGAAATTTGGAATGGACTTATTTTTGCTTTTTCTGATGTCTCCGCTTTTTGGACTACACCTGGAGCGAGTGCATATATAATTTTAATTGGATGGAATATTGAAATTGCTTTTATGTTCTCTATAGCAGGAATAATATTTGCTAAGTTTTTACCAGATGATAAAAACAAGAAAATGCTTGGATTTCCTAATCGATGGGCTATGGCAATTGGTTTTTCTCTTTTCTGTGTTGTTGTTGAGATTTTCTTGAATTGGGGCAATTATTTAATCTGGGAGTACGTGTGGTGGAATTGGTATAATCCAATTCTAATCTTTCTAATAGGATATTTCCATTTCTTTATTGGAGCTTTCTACGTTTATGATCTTGCTGATAAAAAGTCAAAATTAAAAGTGGTTGGGATAAT
Source organism: Promethearchaeota archaeon (assembly GCA_016840085.1). GTDB lineage: Archaea > Asgardarchaeota > Lokiarchaeia > Sigyniarchaeales > SOKP01 > Loki-b32. Next base: position 85,958 of record JAEOTA010000017.1, on the reverse strand, counting down.
CTACGCTATAGGATTAATACTTTTGTGTATTTTTCTCCCGTTAGGTGTTGCTGGAATAATTAATTTTTAACTTACTTAACTCCTCTTCTTTTTTTCTTTATTATTTTATTTGAATTTTAATTTAATTTTAAATTGTGTAATTTTTTTAATTAAACACGTTTTTAATTAAATTGCTGTTCATTTAATGAATTTTTTTACTTTATGTGAAAGGGTAGATTCTTCATAATATTATCCCTTTTTGATGCCTCTTACCCTTTCTGTAGAGTATAGTTAATTTTATATAGGTAATTTATTTTATTAATATTGGACTTATTTTTAAATAAATTAAATCTAAAAAAAAATTCTAAGTACGTGTAGTTGAGACCGCGATGGTCGCATCTATTGATCATACAGAACTTTTTGAGAAATCTAAACAATTTTTTGAACAAAGGGATATCCAAAACACTTTAGAACAATATGAAAAAGCTCTTGAATATTTAGATCGGACAAAAATCAAAAATAAGACAGAGTATATTCAATTCTTGCAATCAATTCTAGTACACTGTAGAGAAAATAACTTACCAGAGCAAGAAGCATTAGCATTAAGAGCATTAGGCAGAACTTATTCTATTTTTAAACAACATGCTGAAAGTATGAAATGTCATTACCAATCATTAAAAATTCAAAAAAAATTAGGAAAAAAAGTAGAAACTGCTGAAGGATTAATATTTCTTGCAGAAGATCTTGAAGTATCTGGTAATTTTGATATAAGTGTAAAAACATTCGAAGAAGCATCAGAAGTCTTTCAAGACTTGGGAAAACTAAGAAAAGTCAAAGAAATAAAGAAGGAAATAGATCGCTTAAGAGAATTCTCTAAAGAAATGGTTGAAGATGAGTATTACTTAAAACAGTTTCATGTTGATAAGTATTAAAGAAATAGATAAACCTACTTTCTAATCTTTTTTTTTCTCTTTTTATTTTTAAAAATTATTTAAAAATTGCTTTAGATGTATCTGAACGATTAATTGTATTTTTCTTAATGGTATTCCTAAAGCTTCACTAATTCTATTAAGGTCTTCATATTCCGGTTTTATATTAACAAGTTGCTTCCCCTTTTCTGAATCGATATAAGATACTTTATAACTTACTTCAAAATTCTGATTGTAAATTTCTATAGTCTGTTTTTCAATCATTCTTTCTATACAAATTCTATTAATAGTATTAAATCTTACACCAAGAGTTCCTAATTCATGTATTATTTTTTCCATTAACTCAAAAGCATATTTAGGATAACAGAGAATCTTGATAATATTACTAGGTCTATTTTTCTTAGTTATACTTGGAATAACTTGTATATCTAAAACTTTTTCTTTTCCTACTTTATTAATAAAATTCCCTAATAATTCCCCAGATATATCATCAACATCAGTTTCTAATATAGATATTTCTTCTCTATATTTGGTTAATGGATGAGTTAAATGAGAGCTTTCTAAATTTTGAGATTCACCAAAAAATAATCTTAAGATATTGAGGAAATTTGTAAACTTTTTTTGTCCAGTGCTAAAAATAGAATTTTGAACTCTCATATCTGGAAGATATTGCTGAAAAGTAGGATTTAAATTAGATAATAAAGCTATTCCAGTGGGAGTAACCAATTCAGAATCAATTGGACCCCCATATGTTACCAAATTTGATTTTTCTAAGATTTTTAAGGTAGCTGGAGCTGGAATGGTTAATAAGCCATGAGCAGTATTAATTTTTCCCCCTCCTAAAGGAATTTTACTACAATATATTTTAAAATTTTCATCGAAGCCATTGATTTTCTCTAATATTGTAGCAACTCCTATAATATCAATTAAAGTATCAACAGAACTGAGTTCATGAAGGTGAATATCATTACTCAACTTACCATGTACTTCAGATTCAGCTTGAATTAAAGAGTTTAATACTTTATTAGCATAATCCTTTGTAGATTCTGAAATCTTTTTTTTCTCTAAAAAATCATTTAAAGAAGTTATCAAAATTTTCGCTGATCTATGATTTCTGGTTTCTTTTATATCTATATCTAATTTATTTAATTGAATTCCAGAGTGTGAAGATTTAATAAGCTTTATCTCTAATTTTGAAACACCAGGTAAGTAATCTTTAATTTCCTTTAACCAGTTTAAAATGGTATGGGGTTCTGGAACTAACCCTAAAAGTGCTGCAAGAAACATATCCCCCGAAATTCCAGAATTATTTAAGTCGAGATATAATATTTTCATTTTTATCTATATCCAAGATTGGTATATTATTCGATAATTTAAGTGATAACAATTTTATAATTATATTATCATTTTAATAATATTAAGAATTATTAAAAATAAATAAAATTTTCAATTATAGGGCACAAACATGTCAGAGCTTCAAACTCTAAAATGCTACATGAACCAATTACCCGCAACTATACTGAAAATATTGGAAGTTGAGCCACCCCATGGAACAATCCCAGAGCCAATTCAAGAGGTTTCTAATTTATATTCAGGAATCGAAAGGATAAGCATTAATCTAATTGACAATATGGGTCTCTTTGAAATAACATTTATGAAACCTGAATTCATGATTACTCAATCTGAAATCATGCTCCTTCTTTCTACAAAAAATCCTTATACTTTAGGAGTTTTACATCAATTAATCTATGGTGGTTTTGAAGTTGAACCTAATGGGTTTCACTTATTAAAGGCAATAAATGATGCAGGAAAAACATCCTGCTTTATCGGAAGAAAGAAAGACTTAGAGAGATATGATGGAGGGACGAAATCTATTCCAAAAGATACTGATATGTCAACTTGGGTTGAGAGCGCGAAGGCTATAAATACGCATCATCTTTCTTGGATGCACTATTTAGATTTTGAGAATTTACATAAACAACAGCAACGATTAAAACAACGAACTCCTGAAGATTTAATAGAAAAATTACTGAATCGTACAGATAAGTGGATTCTGAGTAATTATAAACAACTTAGGTCAAATTCATTAATGATAATTATCGGAGATCATGGTAGGGTAAAGCTTAACTTGGAATATAGCGGCAAGATTGCACAATGGAGAGAGGCTAGTGTGCCAATTGCCATCCTCATAAGAAAATAATTTTATTATTATACTTTAATTTTATAATATTCTAGTTGCTTAACATGGAAGAATATAAACGTTTTACAATTTCTCTTCCTAAAAAGTTATACGAGATATTTGAAGAATTTAGGAATAAGTTAGGGATTTCAAGATCAGATGCCATCCGAAAAGCAATGTATAATTTTATGGTAAGTGATGAATTTGTGTCAATTGGTTCTGGAGATGTTGTAGGTTGTATTACAATAATCATGGCTCACCAACACTTGAATTCGAAACATGAGCACCCAACTATAGAAGATCAAGACCAATTACATGATCATTCTCATGAACCTAATCATAATCATGATTTTGAGTCCAAATCTTTTTATGCAAATATCCAACAAGCAGATGAACTTCTAAAGAATGATATTCAACACCATTTCTATGATATTATCATTTCTACTATGCATGTACATCTAGAATATGAAAAGTGTCTAGAAATTATTGCTGTTTCAGGTCAGTACGAAAGAGTTAAAAAACTTAAAGATGCGTTACAAAAACTAAAAAGTATAATATCAACTGGATTTTTTATTATCGACAAAACACGAAATCAGGATATCGAAAAGTAGTAAAAATAAGAATAAAAAATTCCTATTCTCTTAAAAAGAGGTAAAGGTATAAGGCGATTTGGGACGGAATTTTTATTCTTTATTTTAGGTTGTGTGTGTTAGTTTTAATTTTAAATTTGAAGAATTTAAAATTGTATACTGTGGTAAATTTGTGATTATTTACTTAAATTAAAATGAAGATATAAAATTAGATAAAAAAAAAACTAATTTAAGTTTGAATCAAGAAAATTATAGATCTTTTTCTTGAACGGTTTTCCTGTTGTTAGCTTTGGCTCTTCCGATTGCTTTGTCAAGAACCTCAATAATTGCATTATTAAGTGCTGGACCATCAATTAAATCCCCACTTGTATTGCAGCCTTTACCCTTAATATATTCTCGAACTTTGCTTTTAACAAAAAGAGCCTCTACCGATGCTTTTTTAGCCATTTTTTTATTCCTCCTTTAATGTTTTAAAAATGTTTTAAAAAAATTTATACGTTAAATATTAATCCTACAAACTTCCTTTTAAACTTTAAGATCTGATCATCTTAAACGATGAATAACATCGTTCTAAATGCAATTTTTGCAATTTCAAAAATGTATAAAAATTGGGGCAGATTTTAAAATTAATCATAAATTTAGTAAGATATATTTGATTCCAAGTTGGAAATAATGGAAACAAATCAAATAAAAGGAAAATTTAGATGGAAACATTTTCTCTAAATAGAAAATGGACATGTAAACCTGAACTTGAAAATTTAGGTATTGAATTGGAATAGTTCATTCTAAAAAATTATGATAGAAATGATAATCGTTTTTTAATAAAAAAAGGAGAATTTAAAAAAGGTTCAAAGTTATTAAATATACCATTCTAATAAATTAAACAACAGAAAAACTTGACAGAAACAATACTCTCTAGAGCTCCTGTTAGAATATGTGATATTGGCGGTTGGACTGACACTTGGTTTTATCCTAAAGGTGCTATTTTTAATATTTGTGTTGATCTTTATAGTTATATTCGGATTGTGCCGAATAATTCTAACAAAATCAAAATTTTTTCAGAGAATCTTAATTTACAGACAGAAATAAAAGATTTGAATAGGATTGAATATGATGGAAATCTTGATTTATTAAAGGCTGCTGTTAAAAGAATGGACATTAAACATGGAATTGATATTTACGTTAGAGCTGAGGCACCTCCTGCTTGTGGAACTGGAACAAGTGCAAGTGTAGCAGTTGCTTTAATTGCTGCTCTAGCTCGATTTTCTAAGAAAAGCCTAGAACCTGCTGAAATTGCAAGATTAGCTCATAAACTTGAAATTGAAGAATTAAAATTGGAGAGTGGTGTTCAAGATCAGTATGCTGCTGCATTTGGTGGAATTAATTTCATGGAGATTGATTACCCTGAAGTAAGAAATTTACAAGTTCAATTAGATAATAAAATAATATGTGAACTAGAAAGCCAATTGATTCTTATCTTTTTAAGCTCACGTAGTTCAAGTGAAATGCATAAAGGTGTTATCGAAAATTTTACAAATGGAGATAAAAAAACTATTGAATCATTTGAAATAATTAAAGAGTGCGCTTATGAAATGAAAGAGGCAATTCATTCTGAAAATCTTATACAGATGGGAGAAGTAATGTTAAAGAACTGGGAAGCACAAAAAAACTTACATAATTTAATGGTTAATCCAATTATTAAAAAAACAGAAAAAATTGCATTAAAAAATGGTGCAATAGGATTTAAATTAAATGGTGCTGGAGGAGGAGGTTCAGCCACAATACTAGCGGGTATGGGAAGTGAACATAAATTGAAAAAAACATTCACAGAGAATTTTTTCCAAATATTACCTGCAAAACTTGATTTCATGGGAGTTCAGACGTGGATAAATTGAATTTTAACTAATATTTAATCGAAAAGTTTGAGCTTTTTATAGTTGTGTTATGATATTCTAATATGACTATACAGGAACAATTACTTTTTCCTTCAAAGATAAAAAGATACGATGAAAATACTAATATACACAATATATTCATATTTAATAGATCTGGGATTTGTTTTTATGGTAAAAATTTTACAGATCATTTTAAAATAGAGAAAAATTTACTTTCGCCTTTTATAACCGCTCTAATGTCATTTTCGGAGGAAATGATGGGTAAACGAATCAAAACTATTGAAATGAATGATATAAAGTTAGTAATTTTTGAAAGAAATTCTATTTATTATAGTGTATTAAGCGATTCAATTGAAAATTTGAATTTCTTAGATGAAATAATTTCAAAAATAAATAAGAAAGTAACAACATATATAAGGAAAAATAAGGTTAAAATAGATGGTGAAATCATATATGACAGTAAAATGAATAAGGCAATTGATAATGTAATCAATGAGATTATTTCTGATGAGTTTGATTTAGAAAAAGAAGAATCAATCAAAGAATTCTTAAATAAATTAACTTTAAGAGATGATATTGATGGCATTATTTGCTCAACGAATAGAGGAAAAGTAATATATTCATCTTTTGATAAATCAGATTTAAGAAAATTCTTAAAAGAAGTCGATTTTAGAGTAAAGATTCATAATAATTCAATTTTAAGACTCTTTTATACTTTTAAGGATAAAAAATATATATTTTCAGAATATATTCAAGATAAATATTTTATTATCTTGGTTTTTGATTCCAATGTAAAATTTGGAGTAGCAGAATATCTTCTGACTAAAGTTGTGAATTCGATTAAAAAAATACTTTCATAATAGTGAAAATGCTCATTTTAAAGAAACAAGGTAATTATTAGTATATCTAAGTTCTAATCTATTTTTTTCAAAAGAAGAACTCAATTCAAATTTAATAAAATTTATTATTTATAAAAACCAAATTAAAAAGTTTCTTAATATAATTTTAAAATAAAATTTTATTGGTGTAAATTGATTATGACTAAAGCAGAAGAAAATTTAAAGGCTGCATTTGCAGGGGAGTCACAAGCAAATCGTAAATATTTAGCCTTTTCAGAAAAAGCGGATAAAGAAGGATTTACTCAGGTAGCTAAGGTCTTTAGAGCAGCTGCGGCAGCAGAAACAGTACATGCTCATAACCATCTTAGAGTACTTGGTGGTATAAAATCTACTAAAGAAAATCTTCAAGAAGCAATAGAAGGTGAACATTATGAGTTTACCAGTATGTATCCTGAGTTTTTAGACGATGCTAAAAAAGAAAGTAACAAAGATGCTGAAAGATCTTTTAATTATGCAAATGAAGTTGAAAAGATTCATCATAAACTCTATGAAGCCGCTCTTGAATCAGTTGAAAGCGGTAATGATTTAGAAAAGAAGGATATATATATATGTCCTGTGTGTGGATATACTCATGAAGGAGATCCCCCTGATAAATGTCCTGTCTGTGGAGCTGTGAAAAAAGTATTTAAAAAAATTGATTAAACTATTTTTTTTATTTTTTATTTAGATATTAATTAAAAGGTCCAAGGACTATAACAATTTCTAATTTTTAAGAGATAGTCATCCACGGAGAAATCTAATTCTTTTTGAGTCCTTTTTAATGATACTAATTTAGCCCCATTTAAGTAGTGATTAATTAGAAGAGTAGATATTTTATAATCTCCTAAGGAAATCATAGTTTGTAATCTAGCGTTTTTAAGAATTACCTTGAAGTTTTCAAATTTACTTTTAACTGAATACAATTTTTTTAATTCCCCCTCAAGTTTTCGGTATTTTTCTAGCAGATTTCTATGATTTTTTTCAAAATAGAAATTAACTTCTTTTTCATAAGGAGTATTTAATTTTGGTATAAATGGATTTATATTAATTCTCAGAGAATTTCTTTCAAATCCTAATTCGTCAATTTGTTTAATTAAATTAATAATTTCATCAATGTCATTATCAGATTCATTTGGTATGCCTATTAAAAAGTAAAATTTTACATTTTTAATACGTGAATCTCGAATTTGGGATAATACTGAAATTATTTTATCATTAGAAATCTTCTTTCCAAGACCAAATCTTAAAACGTCTGATCCTGCTTCTGGAGCAACTGTGATTGTTTTAATGTTTCCTTTTTCTAATAATCGTATTATTTCTGGAGATAAATGGTCAATTCTTATTGAAGGTAAAGTCAATCGTTTTCCCTTTTCTATTATGAATTCACAAATTTGCTTAAATTTTGGATGGGATGAAACACATGATCCTATAAGACTAATTGTGTCAAAATTTGAATATTTTATACCTTCTTCAACAGTTTTTATTATGTTATTATAACTCCTATTTCTGAATGGTGAGTTATGAAAAGAAGAAATACAGAATTTGCACTGATATGGACATCCTCGATTGATTTCAACGAAAAAATTTTCCTCAAAAATAGATTTTGCAGAAGAATTTTTAGAAAGCAGTTGAAAAATAGGAATGGGTGACTCATCAAGATTTTTGAGAGCAACTCTTTTAACTTCATTTTGTAGCGAGGGAATAAAAAGACCTTCTATGGTTTTTAATCTTTGTAAAAGCTCTTGAAAACTTAGTTTATTTTTATTATACTCCTCAAAAGAATTAAAAAAAGCATTTAAATTCGGTTCACAATCCCCAATAAATAGAACATCAAATACATTGCTTAATGGCATTGGGTTTGAAGTAATTGCAGGACCTCCTCCAATAATAAGTGGATAATGTTTATTTTCATCAGTTTTCGATTTTTGACGTTCTTGAGAATATAGAGGTATATTTACTTTGTCTAAAAACCAATATATATTCTTGAAATCATTTTCAAAGTGAAGTGAAAAACCTAGAATATTAAATTCAGTTGGTAGTATTTTATTTTCAATAGATCGTAAATTATTCAGAGAAGAATAGTCTTTAGAAGCAGGAAATTTTAATTGCTCGGGTAAAAAAAACCTTTCACATACAATATTCTCATAAGAATTTATTATATGATAAAGAAGCCTAATAGAATAAGAAGACATACCTATTTTATATGTATTAGGATAAATCAATCCAAAAGAAAAATCAACATTTCGCCAATCTTTTATAATTATATTTTCAGTAATCATCGATAAAATTTATTTAATTACTTTTAAGAGTGTTTTCCTCTTTCAAATTTAATATTTTTGATTTCTTTTACTATCAATGGGAGTACAATTCCGGTTTTATTATTAATTACAACTTCAGCTTTTTCATCCATATATGTTGGTTGGTTATTTACAATAATTAGCTTTCCTTTATTAGCTAAAGTAAAAATTGGTAAATCACATACTGGAGCAACAGATAAAGATGATCCAGCGATTAACATCAAATCTGATTTTTTTGCTATATCAACTGACATATATTTTTCAAAATTTGGAAGATTTTCTCCAAATAGGACTACTGAGGGTCTTAATGGCATAGCACAAAAATCACATAGAGGCGGCTTCTCTTTTTTTAATTTTTTTAATATCTGTTCTTTAATATAGCTTGCACGGCATCCCATACATGAAAATCTGTTAATATTTCCATGTACTTCATAAACGATAACAGCACCCGCTTTCTGATGAAGCTCATCAATATTTTGTGTTATTATTGCTTTAACTATATTCATCTTTTCAAGTTCAGCTAATGCATAATGACCTGGATTTGGTTCAGCATTAAATAATGTAGGGGCTACGTCTTCTGCTAACTGCCAAAATTTACTAGGATCTTTTAAGAGTGCTTGAATATTTCCGTAAATCTCCGGTTTATATTTTTTCCATATTCCATCTTCCCCTCTAAAATCAGGTATACCAGATTCCGTTGAAATTCCTGCTCCTGTTAGCACAATAGCAGCTTTGGAATCCAATAATAATCTAGCAGCCTTTTCAATAGCTTTTTTCTCGATCATTTCTATAAATTTTACGTTTAAATTGAGAATCTCTTCTATTAATACTTAATTCATTAAGGATGATATTTCTAATAAAATTTATAATTATACTTCTGAATTTTTATAGTTGTTTGTACTAATAACACTTAAATCTATTAAATCATAAAGAATTAAAATAGTCGATAATTTTTTCTATAATAAGTGCTAATTAATTGATCTTTACTTTTTTAGAGTTTTCTCTATGATCTCTGGTTTTACAATTATTTTAGAAGATGAAATTCTTTATTGTTCAGATGAAAATAAATATAATGCTTTTGAAGTAGTTCTATTTATAGAAAAACTTTTAAGAAGTATAAATCCAAGATATACTTGGCGTTTGAAAAAAATCTCCTTGAAAAATCCAAAAATTGGAAGGGAAAAGATACTTGTCAAACATATAATCACAAATTTAAACCAAAACTTATTCTTCTGCATCGTAGGAGATTTTGATACAGGGTCAAGTGAAGCTTTTGAAATGTTAGATGAATTTAGCACACAGGTGAATATTCAATTTAAAAAATTTACAGCGTTAAAACATGCTTCTGAAGAATCAACATTTGAAGAAATTATATCCTTAATAGCAACCTATTTAGAAGATAAATATACGGAGCCTTTAGAAGAAGAGATAATATTTAATGACAAAGATAATAATTTTAATAATAAAATTCTCTATGCTGGTATATCTTCTCAGGGTTTACCAATCATTTCACAATTATATGATGTAGATCTTTTAAAAAATATAGAGCAAGAAAGGACTTATGAAAATATAGAATTATTTTCATCAGATCTTTCTGCAAAATTAGCAACTATATCTATGAATACACAAATCCGCGCAAAAACGAAAATTAAAGAAATTCATCTTTATGATACAGAAGAAGAAGAGAGTAAAAAAATAATATTATTTGGAAATATAGATGGATATTCATTAGATTTTATAGCATCTGGAGATTTTTATAGAATAAAAAATGTTTTTAAAGATCTCAAAAGTAAAATGTCAGCGGATTCAATTTTTCAACAAGAATTTACAGGCGATTTAAGACCTTTTAAACATTTAAAACAACATCTTTCAGAAATCATTAAAGAGTTTGATCATTAAATAAAACATTTATTCTATAATTTCAATAGAATTCCCCTTTTTAGTACTTCCAGATTTTAATAACTCACTTTTTTTAAATTTACGCAATAATTTTGAGAATTTTAAAGGTTTTTCATGAAAATCTAATTCCTCAAGAGCTTGTTTTTGGTATTGTATAAATAGTTTTGTGGAGAATTCTTCCCAATCTCTACATATTCTTAATGTTTCTTCATTATTTCTTAAAAGACTATCATGAGATATAATTCTTGAAAACTCATTGGTATAATTTTCAATTGTGTCCTTATCAACACCTTCAAGCAAATCCCGGCAGAATTCTTCAGGAGAATACCACTCTTTTACTCTCTGAAAGTCACGATGGATTTGTGTTAAAAGAACAAGCCGAGGGCCTTCCCAGAGCTCCATAATTAATGAATCACGATGCAAACGTGGAAAAGATAAGAAATCTTCCATAATTCCATGACCTCCAAAGAATGAAATTGCTTTTCTTATCATAGCAGGAGCTTCATCTGCTACTACAATTTTCTGCAACATAACTAATTCACGTAATCTAAAGCGTCTCTTACGTTCTTCGAGATTCTCAATATTTTCTAAATCTCTTATCCCACTAATCAAATCTTCTCCAAAATGAATATATTCTGAATATACTTTAAATGCTCCAGCAGCAGATCTTTTTGCAAAATGATCTAAATCATTAATCTGATTAATCATCAATGGGAAAGAAGAAACTGGAATTCCAAAAGCATTTCGAAATTGTGAATATAGCATTGCTTCTCTTGCGACCCGTAGGGCACCTGCTGCCATTCCAAAAGCGACATGAAGTCTAGATAATGAAAGAACGATTCCTACAATGTTTGCCAGTCCTTTTTCAAGAGGTCCTATAGGATACGCTACTGCTCCATTATAAGTTATTTCTGCTGTTGGTAATTCAGCAGTTCCTAATTTTTGCTTTAACCTATCAATAGTGAAAGAGTTTCTAATTTCATTATCTTTATTACCAGGAAGCCAAGAAGGAACTACAAATGCTGCAACTCTAGTAGATGATTCTTTTCCTTTTGGTTTTGCTGTGACTACTGCATAATCTGAATGCATTGCGGAACAAAAAAATTTTTGACCATAAAGACGCCAAACATTTGAATAACCGTCAGAACCCTTTTCCTTTTCGAAAACAGCTTCAACTAAATTTGCTGGAACATCACTCCCACCTTGAATTTCACTTACAAATTGAGCTCCAAGCTTATAATCACCATTAACTCCATCTCTGACAGAATTAAGGATACTTTTAGCTTCAAAATCTAATGATTTCTCATATTTTTGCATCAACCAAACCATCCCGTGAGTACAAGCAATAGGGCACATCACACCAGCCTCACCATTTTGATAAAGTAAAAACATCTTTGTAAACCTACTCCATGGGGTATTACGCGCTTGGTCAAAGAGACCAAGACTGAAAATTTCGCGTTCAAGGATTTCAGTTTCTAAGCAACGTTCTATTCGATCAATACGGTGATTGTGAGCATCATAATGTTTTACTTTAGTAACTTTTATTCTATTTTCAAGTTCATTTGCTTTATCCGCAAGATCTCTAAATCTAAAAGATACATAATCAGAAAGTGCTCGAAGATCCCTATCTATCTTCTCAAATTCGTCTCCAGTGAACTTCTTGACTAATGCTTGAAAGAAATCATCATCACAATAATAATTAAAATGATTTCTAACAAATAAAAAATCATCAAAAGAATATAGATTATTTCGATTTCCTTCTTGAGTTGACATAATTCTAGTTTTAATAATTTCAATTTACTATAAAAAACTTTCACAAATAACAGTTAATATTAATTTAAAAGTTTTAAGTAAATAAATTAGTTTAACTCTAAATAAATTGATAAAAAAGAGCTTTTATTTAGGATTATTTTAATCTAATTCTTCGGATTCACTTTCTTTTTCTGAAATGTCTTCAGTTTTTTTTGCTTTATATTTAGTTTGTGCGAGTTTCTTGACATTAATACGTTCAGATCTTCTTATTTCTGATTTTCGAGATCTCTTAATATCAATTTCAACAATTTCAAATTGGTCATCTGGAATTTCTTTATCTTCTCCTCCCTCAGGTATTGAAATAAGTTTACTTTTAACTATTACGCAATTTGATAAAGGATATATGGTTTTTGCTACACGTAGGATTTGGTTTTGGAACTCTCCAAAAATAATACCTCCTATAAATTTTTCGTGGTTTAATGATTTAGCAAACTCCTGTAAAATCTCTCTTATGATTTTCCTAATTAAAACAATTTGGGAACTTCGTGCTTTTTTAATAGTAGTGCAAATTGTAGTTACACGAAATATATATTTATCTTTAGTCGTAAGATTAATTATTGTCTGGATTTTAGAACTGCCTCTTCCTATCAAAGATCTTATATAATCATTCGTATAAGCATGTCCCTGAAAGACAGTATTACACTTTTTTGCCTCTTCATTAATATCTGTTATTTGGAACCTAAGTTTAAGGCTAATATCACTATATTTATTTGTAAAGTCAAATAATAAAGTTTCCACAGTTCTTCCAATTAAAGTATCTTCCAAACCTATAATTTCGCCAATGGATTTAAAGTTAAAGATCTTAGGGGTAATTACATTATACCAATGCTTGTCTTTGAATGAGATTTTTTTTACTTTTGTTTTCTTTTTCCTTGCTCTTGAACTCATTTTAAATCCTCCCTCTATCTTGCTATCAATGTTCTTATCTTCTCGGGATCATACTTAAAGTCTTGAGCTAATACTTTCTTTCTTTTATAATACTTTATCAATCGATAGATTTTCGATTCAGTCCTGTTTAAGCCTTTACTAGATTCTAAATCCTTATGATTAGTCTCAAGATGTTTTCTAATATTCAACGCTTTTCGTACTAAATTTGAGAGGTCTTCCGGAAGTGGGGTTTCAATTTCATTCTCTGTAAGTATATGACTAACCTTTTTGCCTGTTACAATTTTAACTAGAGGTACTCCTCGAGAGTCTCTCATAATTGTTCCTATCATTGATTTCGAATGTCCTCTTCGAGCTAACTTAATAACTTCACTCTCAACCTCATCAGATGAGAGTTCCACCCAAAAAGGCTTCTCAAGGCGCCCAGGGCGAGTACTACCCGATCTTCCACGCTTTCTAGAATGCATCCGAGCCATTTTTGTTTTCTTCCTTCGATTTTGCAGTTCTTATAAGAAATGATATAAAGTAAATAAAGAAATATACAAAATAAACTTTTGGAAAGTTAATTCATACAGCTTATTCCATCTCCTTTAAACTTGAATATCTAAATAAATCTTAAGCTCTTATAGTAATTATGAGTAAAGATCAAAATATCATTTATTTTGTAACTGGAAATATGCATAAATACAATGAAGTATCAAATCTCTTTAAACAAGAAAAAGTAAATTATACTTTAAATCAGATAGATACTAAAGCTATTGAAATTCAAGCAAATTCTATCAAAGAGGTTGCTTTATTTAAGTTAAATAGTGTGAAAGAAAAGATTGAAAGCTCCTTTTTTGTTGAAGATGCTGGATTTTTTGTAGATTCTCCTCTTAAAGGTTTTCCTGGTGTTTATTCTTCTTATGTTTTAAAAACAATAGGTAATGAAGGGATATTAAAATTAATTAATGATTATGATAAATCAAGGGCTCATTTCTCAGCCATTACTTGTTTATATTATAAACCGCTAGACAAAATATTTTTATTTGAAGGTGATATAAAAGGGAAAGTTTCTAAAAGTATTAAAGGTAAGGGAGGATTCGGTTTTGATCCCATTTTTATACCTGATAAAAACAAAAAAACATTTGCTGAGCTAACTACAGAAGAGAAAAATAAGATTTCCCATCGAGGTCAAGCAGTAAAAAAAATGATAAATTTCTTAAAAGATAACATTTAAACCTTACTATTTTTAACCTTATTTGATTATTGTATAAATATTCCAAACGGAATTATGTCTTATATCTCCTCCTGCTAAAAGTAAATAACCTCCTACATCAACTAAATTTTCACCTATTAATTGTAAAGGCAGATAGATTCAAACTTCATGTAAACAATTATTAATAAAATTTGATATTATTCTTTAACGATTTTAAGAAAATTGATAACCTAGATGCTCATTAAATATAAATTTACTATTTTTTTCCCAATAAAAAACAATTTATTTTTTAAATTATGTGAAATACAAATAGGAGAAAGTAGAGTTAAAATGTCTGGCGGAAAATGTCCATGATAGTTTCCCTACTGAGTTTTATAAGAATAATATATGTTCCTAAAATTCCCACAGAAATTGAGATGATAAAAACTCTGAGTAATGTTTCCATTGGAATAGAAAAAATAACTGGCATTTCAGTCATAAGGCCCATATTTGTCTCTAGGAGGTACGCAGTATACGTTCCAATAATTGTGCCCATTATACCCGATCCTATTAGGATGATCATACTTTCTATTAAAAACATATTACGCACATTCCGAGTTTTTAAGCCTATAGCACGAATTATTCCTATTTCAAATTTTCTTTCTAACATTATTGCGTACATACTACTAACTAAACCAAAAATGCTGATTATTATTGTAAAGGTTAAAATTAATTCCATCAAGAATGCTTGTCTTTCAGTCATTGCTTCCATGAAATTGATTTTTGAGATTGCATCATCAATAATGAAATCTTTATCTTGATATATCAATTTAATATCTTCCTTTGTTTCTTTAATATTATCTTCAGTTTTATCTATTAAATTTATAAACGCTTTATCTACAATCATATTAGGTTCTCCTGGATTTTCAACTTTCATTAATCTCATATAATTTTCTAATGAAACCATGACTCCGCCACCACTGGCAGACATTTCATTAGTTCTAAAGTTGAAGAAACCAGGAATGCCTCCAGAGATTCCTACAACCGTTAAATTATAGGGAGTTCCTCTATCATTTGGATCTATGGGATCATAAAAAGTTATACGGATTTTTTGCCCTACATCGTGAACACCAATTAAACTGGCGATAGACTTAGCAACAATACAAGTATCATTATGAGTAAATAATTGGTTAAAAGAATAGCTAGTGCTGCTTCCTTCACTTTTCCAAATTATTAAATTTTTATCAATTAAATCAACAAAATCTTCATTAATCCCGATAAAACCTGCATCAACCTTATCAAAATCCATTAAATCTCCTGCTGTTGTTTGAAATTTTAATTCTTCTTGTGCGGCATAGAATTGAAATAAATCCATCATCGCTTCTTCTGATCCTCCCCCACCAAAAGTGGCCTGTCCTTCAGATACATCGAATATAGCGGATAATGTAGCTTGCAAATCAAATGTATTATGAAGAGAAATTGCAATTTTTTCTATTCCTGATAAATCCTTAAGATTTTCAACTATTTCACGTGTTAAAGCATATTCTTCATTGGATAATTCTTGATTCATTAAAACCAAATCTGCTCCATATTGAAATTCCAAATTTAAAGCCATATTTTCAGATTCCATTTCTGATACACTTGTAATAAAAAAAATGAAAGAAAAGCTTATTGCAAACATTACAACTGTACTTGTATTGCGTCTTCTATATCTTTTTAGAGAAATGTTTATAATGTTACTATATTTCTTTATTGCAGGTGAAATGGCTCCCAAAAATAACTTTTGGATTAGTGGAACGATTCCAACAGATGCAAAAACTAATCCAATTAATATAGCCGCAATCAATCCTACAAAAAGAGCCATTATCAACATAAAATCCCCTGTTACAAAAATATTTGGTAATAATATAAAAACAATCATACCTATAGTGGCTACTGCGATACCCACCATAAAACTTTTAATGTTCATACTTCCTTCTTTTTTAACTTCCCATCCCTCCTCCTTTGTTTGAAACGGTGTAATTGCTTTAATCAAATTAATCCTTCTTGTTTTTAAAGCAGGTAATAAAGCAACTACTAATGAAACCACAGCACCAATTGAAAATGTCATTATTAGAGTTTGTGGTTTAGTTACCCATTTAACTTCTGCGAATTCAAATTCAAAATTATATAAATCAAATAGGTTTTGAGCAATTAGTTGAATAAAAGAGACTCCAAGAACCATACCTATGATTGCACCTATTGATCCCATCATTAAGCCTTCAAAAAGAACTATTTTCATAGGATATGATTTTTTACTCCCAACAACTCTAGTGATTCCGAACTCCCTCACTCTTTCTTCAGCAGATGTGGATAGGATGCTATTTATTAAAATAGCTGTAATAAGCATGGAAAGAATTGTAATCACCCAAAAAATTATACTTACTGTCATTAATGTGAATTGTCCTGCTTCAAGTTCTTCTAATTTAGGTAAATTAACAGAAAACTCATTAAGATCTAATCGATCCTGAACCCTTGCACTAATCTTTCTTAATTTTCGTGTTGTTTTTTTCAAATCACTGGCATCATAGATAGATTTAGGATTGTTAATAGTGCCAACAATAAGATTTATTTGTTCTTCCCGTTGAAAAAATGATTGAACTTGTTCTAAATTAACAAGTATTAATGTATTTTCGAATTGCATGAATTTTAAATTTTGAATACAAATTTCTGCGACTATTAAATTTAATTCATAAGTTTGGTATTCTAAATAGATGGTATCTCCTCTTGTAATGTTTAATATCTCAGCAACATTCCACAATATCACACATTCCCCTTCTTTAGGTATATTATTGTAAATTTCATTTGTTTCTTCTCCATTTTCATTAACAATAATTAAATCCCCTATATTCCCATTACTCGCCTCTTTCTCAAAGTTAAATCCATATAGTTCTAAAGAACTACTTGAATTTCCATTATCAGAAGAAACCTCCACAAGCATTAGTATTCGAGGAAATAATTCGTTTATTCCCTCAATATCCTTTAATTCATTATTTATCAAATCTTCATCAAAAAAAGGATCAAATGTTAAATCTGTTTGAATTGTTCTTGTGATCATTATATCAGCTTGACCGGTTGTTGACGTTGTATATAATAAATAATTATAATTTACAGTATCATTTAGTGTTCCGATTGTAGTGAGTAAAAACAATGAAATAGCAATACCAGAAATGCCAAATATTGCTTTTCCTTTATCACGTTTGAGATCAAGCCAAGAATGCTTGAGGAATTGCAAATTTAATCGTTTTTTGAATCTGTATAAAACCCTTCTTAAATCCATGCTTTACTCACTTTATGAAGATAACATTTTTTATTATAAATCTAAAATACTAAATCTTTTTTTTTCTCTATCAAATTTTCTTAAAACTTTTCCTTCTTCAGCTAAAAGTTTTTGAATTTCTTCTTTTTCCCTCCTAATTAATCTCACTCCTTCGCAGGTTTTGTTTTTACAATAATAATTTTCTCCTGGTTCATTTTTATAGAACCATTTTCCACAGTTCTCACACAAATATGCGGCATAAATTTGATCATGCTCACAAACGGGACAGATTATATCAAATTTTTCGGCTGCAAACCAAGACTTACAATGTTTACAATACAAGGTAATAGGTCTTTTTAGTTCTTCTTCATATTCCACAAGCTCTATTCTTTTAATCACTTGATCTTTATCTATATCTTTAATTCTTATCTTTTCAACACGAGTATTTCTTATTTTTTCAATCCATATCTTTCCTTTTTTCTCAGATATTTTATAGATAATTAATCCCACAATAACAACGCTAATACTTAAAATAATATATGGCCCCCATGCTTTCCACCATTGTATGTTATCAACTTTTACAATTATATAACTTTCTGCTATATTACCTTCTTTATCACATGCTACAACTTTTATCTCATATATTCCATCATTATATCGAGTTGTATCCCATTTAAACTCTAAAAGACTTGTATTACTATTATAAGTTAATTTCTTTCTATCAATACTCCTCTCATTAATATAAATATATATTTTAGACTCATCTAATTCAACATTATCCTCTATTTGTGCTTCGATTAAAACTTTTGATTTAATAGTTGTATCATTTATCGGATTTATTATACTTATTTCAGGAGCAATAAAATCTGTTGATTCATCATAACCTATATAAATATTATATAATAACCAGCCATATCCTAATCCTACTACAATATTATTCGTATTGAGTGTAAACATAATCATAATATCTTCGCCAGAATATTGAGAAAGGTCAATTTTTTCTTTTCCAGACAGAGAATCACTATTATAAATATATTCTTTGAGCAAAGTCCAACTAATTCCAAAATCCCTTGATATTGATATATTACACTTATCCAATTGATCCTCTAGTAGATAGTACTCATTTTGCAGTGTGATTTCATGATTAAATTCAAAATAGACTTTATATTCACCATTTAAATGCAAGGGATACGTAATTAAGCTTGTATCCCAATTTGTCTCATAACCTTGATCACTACTTCCATAACTATTACCCAACCCACCATATAGCATTTGTTGTTGCAAACGGGTTATTGGATGCCACGTATTATCGCCTCTAAACCAAGTTGTTAATTCTTTTTGCAATGGTGTTCCTGATACATAATAATCCGTTAAAGAATAATTAGAGAAATTATATCCAATTAATTTATTATCTTTTAATATATTAAATTGTAAAGGCTCAGGTTCTATAAATTTAAATAAAGAATTATTTTCATTATATAATTGTGTTTCAGTGATATATACACCATCGAAAACATGAAACCTAAATGAATGGTTTGAGATATCTCCTAATACTAGTGATCTGGTAAACAAAATACCACTATCTCCAATACTGGCATTCCAATCACCATGATTATTATACATTGTATAGTTTATACCATCCATCTCTAAATAGACATATTCAGGATAATTATTCTCTAAATCATAATAGCTACAAGAAAAACTGAATTTTTGGAAATAAAAGCCCTGAGTTGATGATAAATCTTTATCTATATTAAATTCGATTTGAGGAGTATTTTCATTAGTATAGTTTATCAATGAAAAAAAATCTAACATAAAACCTTTATAATTTACAGGATCAAAATCATTATCTAAAGAAGTCTCGAACCTAAATTGCACAAAATACCCAATATATTGCGTAAGATTAATTTTGTCCATAAACCACTCTTTTTCTTCATTGGTGTAGGTTCTTATTGGAAACCATCCCGTCCAATTTAAATTTATTTGTAAAAATATGAGATCTCCATCATTGATACTTGTTCTCAA
Source organism: Promethearchaeota archaeon (assembly GCA_016840085.1). Taxonomy (GTDB): domain Archaea; phylum Asgardarchaeota; class Lokiarchaeia; order Sigyniarchaeales; family SOKP01; genus Loki-b32. The sequence goes on along the minus strand of JAEOTA010000017.1, from coordinate 66,115 downwards.
ACCAAAATTAGCAAAAGGTTGTGTAGTATTTTCATTAAGTTTTGTTAAATTAAATAGAGGGCTTGTTAGAGTACCATTTGGAAAAGGGTCTTCAGTTAATTTAATCGGTTGGTATGTATAATTTGTCGGATAATCATGATATATCCCAAAATATATAGAATTCCAAGAATCCTGATATATTATTGATCTATCATCATTGATATTAGATTGTTGTAATAACCCCCACCCTGTACCTGTATATCCCCAATTATCAAGCCCTTCATTAAAGCTATGATAATGAGGGAATTGAATACTATCAGTAGGAAATTCAATTGATATATTTAAAAATCCTGTATTCGGAAATCGCGTACGATTTTTACCATCACTCCCAATAAAATAGTATTGATATATTCTAGTATGAGGAAATTGAATATAATCACTTATAAATAGAGCTCCATCTGTAAAATTATTATCTGGCGGAAAAGTGAAATTATAATCGGGCTGATATAATGTGTAATTTTTCGAAATGCCTAAAATTACTACATAAATTTCTTGAGGTGGAACATTTGTAGTATCATTATCATAATATTCAATATAGAATCTATAACTATCGATACTGTAATTCTTTTGTGGATTATTGCCCATAAACTCTTGTTCACTCATTATTGTTGTATTTTTTGAACCCCCAAAATATTCTATTTCAGGAACTTTTAATTCAGGTTTGCATTTATTTTCGACAGGTGAGACATTCAGAGTGAATATACTATTTCCCTCAACTGCTTTTACTGTTATAATACAATCAGTTTGATTCTCTTTGGGTGTAAAGTAGAAATAATTAAAATTATCATACCATTTTCTTGAAGATTCCAATAAAATAGGTTCTCCATATTGATTTGATTCATTAGAAAACAAGAATACATCAAAATCGGCATCATTTTCTGCGATTGTTAAATTAAATAAATATTGCTTATTTTTTGTTAATTTAATTTGACGAGAAAATACATGAGGCCCAAGAGGATTTTCCTGAGAACTTATCAAATTACTACTTTCAGAGATATTGACATACATCCTTTTTGTCAATGCATCAATTGCTGCTTGAATGTTCAACCTTCCATAACCCTCATGTATATCTTTTATACCAAATGTTAAAGGAGCTGATGATAGCTCTGGAGACTCAATGCTTTCATCTTTGCTTGTTGAGGGATCATCTTCTCTCTCAAGATTAGTTTCCGAAGCAGTCATTAATAAAACTGCTTTAATATATTTCACCCATTGTGTAAGATTAAGATTGTCCCATTGATTCCAATTATCCCATTTTGCTTCAATTAGTATATTTACTGCTGCAGAGACTATGGCAGTAGCAATTGAGGTCCCATAAGTAGATGTCACTTTATCTGATTCTAAACTCGACGAAGTTATTGTGCGATGCCCTCCAATTTTACTTCCCCCAGGGGCAACAATATCGGGTTTAAGAACATTTCCAAATTCTTTACCCATACTACTATAGGACGTAACTTGATCATCATCATTAATAGCCCCTACTACTATTGCATTTTTATTTTGAGCCAATTTATTTAGTGAGTCTGATATTTCAACACCAGAATTTCCTGCGGCAATAACAATCAAGGTTCCATTATTTATAACACCGTTTATAACAGTATTAATTGCATTCACATCATCTCCTATTGTCCCAATGCTTAAGCAAGCACTAATAATATGATATTTACTTCGATTCAAGCTAATACTAATTAAAGCAGATATTAAGTCAGATGAATATCCAATTCCAGAGTGATTAAGTATTTTATAAGCCACTATTTTGGACCCATTTGCAATTCCGGTAAAATGAGTGTAGTTTTCGATATAAAACTCAGGATAATAAGATATTGTAACATTAAATGAGAATGACGGGTCGCTTTGTAATTGCTTATGGTATTTTAGATATAAATCATAAATACCTAATTTATCTGGAGTAAACGTATGATTAATAAAAAAATACTTATTTTGCACTTTATTATTTGAATAGTTTACTAACCCGTTGTCATAATACAATTCGAACCAAAAATCATCTATTCCGCCTGTTTTACAGTTCCATGAAGAATTAATGAGGGTATTTGAATTTGACTTTGAAGCATTAAATGTGAATATTTTTAATGAGTAATTTTTGGAAGGGGAATAATCCTCAAATAATTCGGTATGTGTATAATTCTCTTGTATTTTAACTTTTGAATGGTCATTTGAATCATAAGAATCCGTGCCAGTTCCTGAGATTACAGAAGATATAAAAGTACCGTGCCCATTATCATCATAGATGGATTGACTATTCACAAAATTTTCCCAACCAACTATACTTCCGTTTAAATCTGACGGAATATAACCATTTGGAAAGAAATCATGAGTTGGATTAATCCCAGTGTCTAATACAGCTATAGAACAATTATTATTGCCTTTAAACCCCTCTAAATACCAAGTTGAATTAAAACCACCTGTTTGAATGGAAGCATAATTCATTTGAGTTTCTAATATCTCATCAGTTTCTATTGTAGCTTCTGGATAATTATTCTGAAAAGTAGATATGTTTTCTTCTGGAATGTTACCAGCAAAACCTGAAAATGAAGAAAAAACATTCTTCCATTCTACCTTCACAAAACCTCCATAAGATTCAAAATCAGAGATAACATTGGGATCGTAAAAAGAACTGTTAAAAAACACTATAACATTTTCTTGAGAATCATCTGAAAATTTAAGATTTACATCATTCAAATCATTGTTCAAAATTTCGGCTGAAGAAAAAGAAGAATCCAAATAAATAATTGAGAAGCATAAATAAGAAAGAAGTATACTAAGGAATAGAAATATAATTTTAATTTTCCTTTTTATCATTTTAATCATCTCCCTCATTGTTGAATTCTTTTGATATGTTCCTCAATCTTTCTCTTAATGTATGTTCTCTTCTTAAAATCGACTCTCTTGAACTCATATCAAAAATATGCATCTCTGTGCGTTCAAATTCATCCTTTTTCAGTTTATACTTATTTATTTCCCAAAAGTACAAACCCAGTATAAAAATTACTGCAAAACATGGAAGAATAATATATAATAATTGATAGAATTGAGTAGTTATAATTTTTATATTAATTATATTCGAAATTTCTTCTCTTTTTAGTAGATAATAATACGATATAGATGCTGGTTGTAAACTTACAAGAGCTTGTTTTTTCGCTTTAATAATATAATTAAAGGAAATTTTTTCTCCTGGTGCTAACGCAGAAGTTATATTTACCAAATTTCCTTGAACTAATGAGAATTCTGATTGTGAATAACTTATCATATCATTTATTCGAGCCTCATTTACACTAATCGTTCCTGTATTTTCTACTTCAATTGTCACTATGATCTTTTCCCCGATTTCTACTTGTTCTTTATCTACCCGTTTAGTTAACGAAAAGCCAATTTTGCCTAATATCTTTGATGTGGAGCTATAAATTTGAATTGTATTCCCTTCAGACCCTTCGAAAAAATTGATTGGGGGATAATAATATCCTTTCCAGCCAAATTTCTTTAAAGTAATATTAAAAGTACTTGTGTCGTTATAGGCAATATTTTGGCAAAATAACGTTTTATTTTCAACTCTTTTGAGATCACCAAACTGATCATTCATAGAAAACTTAAGATCAGAAAGGCTAAATCCAATAGGCCCTCTATTCTTTATATTAATTGATAAGTTAAAGATAGCACCTATTGCTGGAGCATCTTCTGCTTCTGAATTTGAATTATTATTATAATATATTTCAATAGTTTTAATAAATGGATATCTTTTCTCATAATCTATTGGTGCTGAGACATAAACTTCATTAGGCAAAGTTATTATCTTGGATGTATTCCCTCCTTGAATATATTCAGGATTATCATAAGAAATTGAAAGATCCCTAATTGATCTTGTATTTGGAGTAAAAAATGAAAAGTTTAACGTTATTTCTTCAGATGGCGCAAGATTTGATAAAAAACATGTCAGTTTATTTTGTTTAAGGGTAAAACTGTTAGGATTATTAATAATCCCTGGAATAGTCGCGGTGATATTAATATTTTTCGCTGTATCTGAACCAATATTTTTCAGTTTTAGTATATACATATTGAGTTCTCCGTCTCTCGAATTATAACGAGTTAAATTAGCTGTAGCTACGATTGAAGCCATATCAAATGTACTTAAAGGGATTGAATTACTTCTTCTTTCAAATTCTATATTTCCAGATATTGAACTATATATAACTCGGGAACCTGGATCGTCATTAATATTAATATCTCTTGTTGAAAATTCTATATCCAAATCATCAATTGAAACATTAAATTGCTCTGAATCGCTACAATATATTTTAAAGAGAGATATATAATTTTCTGGATCATTAGGATAAAATAACCAATTTAAACTTTCATTATTATTTATTATTGAAAATTTCCAAGTATTGTTTTCAATAGAACTTAAATAGGGGTTCATATCATGGAATTCTTCACTTTCAAAATCAAAAATCTCAAAATTTAACGTCTCTAAATTTTCTGGAGCAGAGAAATTGATGATTATCGATACCCTTTCTAGAGAATTATTAATAAAATCTATTTTAGTTTTATTTTTGAAAATGAAATTGATCTCTATTCTTTGTTCTAGGAATTTTTCAACTGAACCTACAGTCCAATTTTCATTATCAGTTGCTAATGCCATCTCAGGCAAAGTTTCATAAAGAGAGATCCCTGATACAATTTCAGGTGTTTCTGGAGAAGTTTCAATTGAAAAGTTATTTCTATAAAAAGGAAAAAAGCTATCTAAATTTGAAATAGAAAAATTATCAATTCGATAGGATATGATCTCTCCAGGATCTAATTTCCAATTATTGTCATTCCAAATACTATTTTCATTCATAAATAACTCTTTAACCGTATTAGGAAGTAATATAAAATATCCTGGATTAGCGGTATAGACTATATCGATAATCTTATCAACATCTTCATTGTAGGGCCATAAATTTATAATATTTAGATAATTTGGATAAAAAGTATCAAAAATTCCTGTACCATATGAATCAAAATAAAAAATACGAGGATCTTCATCAAAATTGAAAAAATCCTCCAATGACTCATACTGATCTGGATATTCGATATTTATAGCCTTCCACATCTCATTTTTAAGATCTTCTGAGAAAAGTGGACTTACTATTGAGAAGAAATAATCAAGTTCTATAGGAAGAGAAGTGGGTACCCCCCAAGCAGTTATATTTCCAACATTTTTAGCAGAAATATTGTAAGAAAAATTTCGATATGCTCCATATGAAGCATTTTCTCCAATCAATTCTTTTTTGACTAATATATTGGGCTCTGAATAAGATATATTATAGGTAACTGTAAACTCTTCAAATGGATTTACAATGCCCGTTGGGATATATGGTAATCCTTGAAAACCTAATAGTTGTAAAAGATTAATTATATCATTTGGATCGTTTAAATTTACTGGTCTTATATAGGAACGTTTAATTCCCTCATCATCAACCCAGAATAAATCAAATGAGTAATCTTTTAGTGTTTGAACATCAAATTCAGCTCCCGCAAGGTAAAATATCAAACCTATTTGTTCTAAAAGATAATCATAAAACTCAAAATTGATTGGTGTAGCATCAATAATATCTGTACATAAAATATTTATTTCAATATCGCTCATAAAAGCACCTACTAAAGCAATATAAATTTTTTCACTTGGAGTTAAAGGATCTCCTTCATAACCTAAAGCGTCCCATAAACTAAATTGGTACTGATTTTCTCCAATTCTTCTTATGCCTTCATTCAAACCTTCATACTGAATCATGAAAGTTGTATAATGAGAGTCATTTTTTAAACTGAAAGAACCTAAAATTTCAATGAATTGCATTAATTCTTCTTCTGAAACTGATGTGTTGACAATATCTTCTAAATTTTCTAATGTATTATTAAGCTGCTCAGTTAATTCTCCTATTTCTAAATTTTCTAAAAAAGATAAGTCAAGAGTATTAAAATTGAAATTTAATTGATCAGTAGTAATGTTAAAATCCTCTTCAAAAAAATCTAAGGAGTTAATAACCATAAATGTTGATGAAAAATGATGTTTTTTAAGATAATTTTCACTTATTAGACGATTTATATCTAATGCTTTCCAATATCCATCCATCGGAAGGTTATGTGTAAGTTCTTGAAGATAAATTTCCCAATCTGGGTAATATCCTACAAAAGGAAAAAAATTTGATTCAGATGTATTTACCATAATAAGATCAATTTGAAATTTACTTCTAATAATTTCAAGTGCCCTTTCTGACCTTGATTTGGCATTTTCAGGAGTTAATTCATCATCATAATAAAGGAATCCAACAAAACTATTGAAGCCTAGTAAATATTGAGAAGACAGATCACTCTCAGTTAAAATTTTTGGAAAAATACCATGATTTATTTTATTAGATGCACTAATGAGTATATTACATTTATAAAAAGCAGGATCATTAGTATCAAATTGTGAAAAAATATTTGTATCATTTGTAAATAACGATTGCTTTATTAACGACTTATTACCTGCTACATAAGCATTAATTTGTTCTGCATAAAGGTCTGTTCCAGCTATGTCAGAGCTTTTTAAATTGTTCATTTCATAATCTTCGTCGTTATTTATATTTAGGCTTTTTGAATGATAATCAAGAATCAACCTATTAAAAGACAAATTGAAAGGATATATAAATACCATTAAAATAATAAAACCGAGAAAAATTTTTTTATTATTTTTCAAATTTTTTACTCCTTTCAACTTAAAAACCTCAATCTTACATAGTCTCTCTATAAATTTCAACTATTTTCTTTTTTCGAGCTTTCCTTAAAAGCATCCTCATCCCTATTAATATCATCATTATTGAAACTGAAAAGATTAAAATCATATTAAACCAGGGAATATATATCACATTGGGCATACCAATCATTGTACTCAGGTTTGAAGTCACAATCCAAGCCGAAAGCCAACCAATGATGATCCCAATTATTCCACTACTAATCATAACAATCAAAGCCTCAATTATAAATAAGCGATTTATCTCTTTACCCTTTAAACCCAAGGTTCTCACAATTCCAATTTCTTTTTTTCTCTCAATAATAGTTGAATACGATGAAGATAATAAACCAAAAATACAAATGAATACTGTAGTTAATGCTATTAGAGTAAAAAGTGTATCTAATACAAAGAATGAGGATTGCTGCTGTGCTACACTTCTTACGAGATTGTGTAATTCAAAATTGTAATCCTTGCGATAATTATCATTTATAAAAGTTACAATATTAAAAGCAGAAGTAGCTTTGTCTTCCCGAAGCTTGACAAAAATTCTATCTAAGTATGGAACTGGAGGGATATCCATGATCTCAATATAGGTTTCTTGAGATATTAGAACCCCACCTCTTGTGGCTTCTGCACTTGAGGCTCCGAATTCTCTACTAAATCCAGGCATGCTTTTAGCCGTTCCAACAATTTTAAAAGGGTAAACTTCCAATTCATCGCCTCTATGAATCACAATCCGGATTTTATCATTTAGCTTTAAATCAAATGCAATTGAGATAGCTTCAGAAATAATACAAGTATAATATTCTTCATTATTGAATAAATGATTAAATGAGTATTCAACATAGCCGGAGGTCATTTCAATAAATTGATTTTTCACAGTGAATAAATATTCTTCATCAATACCAATTAATGTTATCTCCTGCGTGCTTACTCCCGCATAATCACCTATTTCTGCACTAAATTCTTTTTCTGCTTCTGAATATATTTGAGTTAATTGAAATGGTTTAGCTAAGACTGAAGATACTTTTTCGATTCCGTCAATGGAGAGTAGTTCTTCTTCAAATTCAATTGTCATAATTTCATTTGGATTAATAGAAGAATCAAGAATATCCATTTTTTGAGCTTCCAAATTACTTAATAACTTATCTTGAGAATCAGTAGAACTAATAGACATAAAACCACCACCAAATCCTCCTTGAAAAGTTCTTTCTTGTTCCTTCCAACCTGATGTTTCAATAACTAAATCAGACCCATATGATAATTTGGTCATAGCTGTTGATTGTGCTGATATAGTATTAATCACAGTAGAAGTGAAAATAACAAATGAAAAAGATAATGCAAATATCATAACCGTGCTTGAGTTTCTCCTCTGATAACGAAATACAAAAATCTTGATAACATTATGAAGACGTCCTGCTATAGGCCTAAATAACCCGATAATAATTCTTAAAATGAGAGGGATTAAACCTAATCCAGCAAGAGTTAATCCAATATTAAAAATTAATAAAATTGCTATAAGAGTTCCTGCAAATAAAGCTATATCTCCTGCAATCATAATTCTAGGGATAACAAAAAAGATAAATCCCCCATTGATTACTAAGATAAGCCCAATTAAAATTAATTTATAATTAACTGTAGATTTTTTCCGTAAATGGTATAGTGTGTCTTCATGGCGATATGGATGTATTGATTCAACTAATTGAAGTCGCATCACTTTCACAGCAGGAGAAATGCTAACAACCATTCCAACACTTACACCTATAATATAGGACAATATTACAGACCAAAATGTAAAAGAAAAAATAAGATTCGTAAAACCAATTCCGCTAGTACTAATTACTCTATTCGCAAACGGTATAATTATAAACCTGGTTATAAGATCTGCCGATATTATTCCAGAAATCGTTCCAAAATTGCATAATAAAAAGCCCTGCATTAAGACAATGTATAAATTATATTTCTTATTAGTCCCTAATGTTCTAAATATACCAAATTCTCTAATTCTTTCTTCAACGGACGTCTTTAATATTCCATTTATCAATACACCAGAGATAAGCATAGCTATAATTGATACAAAAACAAAAATAACAACAATAAAGACACTCAAAAACTCAGAATACCCTAATATTCGTAATTTTGGTAAATCTATATTGTACTCTTGAATTCCTAATGCAACTTGAACATCACCAGCAATTTCTTTTATAATCGTTTTTGTTCCTTCAAAATTTCTGATATCATAAAGCTCATGACTCTCTTTCAATGTAAGTATTAATTTATTACATCGTCCAGTAAAATTTTTATATTCAAATAATTCGTAAAGCGTATTAATATCAACGATAATAAGATGTCTATTATGATAATCATTTGGCCATTTTAAATTGAAATCAAAGATTGCATCAATAGTCAGATTTTTTATTATATTAATAGTTCTATTTCCATGTCTTAATCTCATTTCGATTTCTATTTTGTCATTCTTAGCGTATTTTATAACATTATTGAACCCATAATAGATTGCGCAATGATTTGTTGGTAATTCATCCAAATTTAGTATTTCATTGTTTAAAGGATCAATAAAAGAGCCAAACTTTATATCATTTTCTAAAGAGAAATTAATCGCAGAGATCGTACTCCATTCATCTTCACCTGTGAGAGCTGTTGTGTGAAAATCTTCTGAAACTTTTACCATTCCATATAGTTCCATTCTAGGTATGAAATCTTCAAAAGCATCCGTTGTATTTTGGATTGCTTTAACAATAGGTTGATACTTAAAATAAGATGACCGGTTATCTGGTTCTCCATTATAATGCCTTACAGAAATTACAGCATCTTGATTTCCTGAATCTATTGTAAGGTAATCTACGTAACTTGAAGAGATGGAATCACTTAAAAATAAAACTGTTGTTAGAAGCCCTATGGAAATCAACATCCCAAAAATTGCCAAAAGGGTTCTTATCTTTTGTTTCTTTAAATCTAAAAATGCATATTTTAATATTAATTTGAAATGGGTCATTTAATCAATCTATTGTAAAATTAATAAATTTCCTTCGATTTTAGCATAAATATTATTATCATCTATTAATTCCTGTAATATATCATTGAAATGCTCTGGTAAGTTCAATATTATCGAGTCGGGGACACTATTCTTTATATCAACTACACTAATCTCAGTTTTACCTTGATTTGCATATAAATATTGAAAAATTTTGCTTTTGCACTTTTCTTTATTAATTTCAGTTTCTTGTTGCCTCTTAAGTTGCATGATCTCGGTTTCTTTTAAACCAGCAACTTTTCCTTCATGAGTAAGCTTCCCATCTCTCATATGGAAGACTCTAGAAGCAAATTCTGAAACAGCAGCATCGTGACTGACTGCAACAAAAGTAGCACCTCTCCTATTTAAATCTCTTATAAGATTTAAAATCATAACACCTGTTTTACTGTCTAAGTCCCCTGTTGGCTCATCTAATACACATATAGCAGGATCATTAGCAAAGGCTCTCGCAATAGCAACTCTTTGTTGTTCGCCTCCACTTAATTCTGAAGGTGTGTGATGCGCTCTTTCATCTAATTCTACTAATCTTAAGAGATCCATTGCTCTTTTTCTTTTTCCTCGACGACTTAATTTTCCGGAAAAATGTAAAGGTACCATAACATTTTCCATTGCTGTCATTTGGGGAAGTAGATTATAGAATTGAAAAACAAATCCAATTCTCTCTCTTCTAATCTCCGCTAGATCATTATCTGACAACATACTTATATTAGAGCCTTCTAGAAAGACTTTTCCTCTTGTTGGGGTATCAAGTCCTCCAATTAAATTGAGTAAAGTTGTTTTTCCAGAACCAGATGGACCCATAATATCAACGAAATTTCCTGTATCTATTGTTAAGTCCACTCCTCTTAACGCTGCTACTGCTGTTGTACCAAGGAGATAGGTTTTATGGAGATTTTCGGCCATAATCAAATGATCATAATCCTTCCCAGCAACTTTATCTTCCCTAATCTCTTTTTTCATCTTTCTCTTCTCTACCCGAGATTGAGAAAGAATCTCTTCCTTTTGTTTTTTTATTTCATCCTTTTCCTTTTGTTTTTTCCACTTTTCAAAGTGCTTACTTAGTTCACCTTTCCATATTGCAAGTTTTCCTGTTTCTTCTTCATATTCTTCCATTTCTTCATTTTTTTTTATGATTGGTGCTTTAGGCATGTGTACTCTCTCCAAATTCAATTCTGGTATTTTTCTGAAAAATTTGTAATGATTTTCTAAACTTATAATATTGGAATGAGAAAATAAACTTTTTGAGAGAAATAATGCTACAAATTTTTAAAAAGTTAAGGTTCTACTTCATTAGAAATATTGACTTCCTCAATAATTATGCTAAAAAAATTTATTCTATTATAAAATATAAGTCTAACTCAACCAGAAATATACCAAAAAGATTGAAACTCGCATGATTTTCTCTTTGACAAGTCTTAAATGTTCTAAAAAAAAGAAATTCAAATATTAAGGATAAATTTCGGGAAAATTCTCATGAGAACTAAATGAGATTAAGAGGTGGATAAAAATTGTCTCTATAATGATAATATTTTGACTTAATCTTCTAATAACTTCTTTTTACGAAGGTATTCTTCTTCAGAAATTTCACCATTAATCATTTTCATTTTCAGTATTTTAAGGGGATCATCAGTGGAAACAGATTTAACTACTTCAGAAGTTAGTTCTTCTTTTATTTTCTTTTTAGCTTCTCTCAGACTCTTGATTATTAAAGAAGCTATTGTTGGATTAACATTCTTTCTAATCACTTTCATCAACCACTTCTTCATTGGTATTCTTTTCAACAAAAATTCTAATTTATAATCATACATCACCTCAATAATATCACCAGAAAGTTCAAAAGCTACAGTAAAACTAAATTGAGCATTCGCCATAGGTACTAACAGAAAACTCGACCATAATTTCTCACGAGGCCCAATCTCTAAGATTTCCATTTTAGTGCCTTGCGACCACATAGTTTGTTCTGTAAGGGTATCGACAAATACATTAAAAAAATTGTAAATATCATCTGGTTTATCTTTTATTGTTTCAATAACTTGAGACATTTAACAAACACCATTTTTCTGTTATAATATATCTTTATTCTTAATTAGATTTGATTTCGGATAATAGAGAGATAATATTAATATTATGTATAATTAAAATTTAAACGTTTCTGTAGGGAAGAGACTTCAAATTTAAATAACTTCAAAATTAATATTTAATAAATCAACTATTAATATTTTTATACAACTCCCTTCTTAATATTATATGCAAATCCTTAGTTATCTTCAATAAAATGATCGTTTTTAAAAATATTATAGTTGAAAAAAAGAATTAGTAGAAGGAAGAATTATGAAAAAAGTTAATCCTATTTTGATATTAGTTATTGGTTGTCTAATACCTTTATTATTTACTGCAACAATTCCCTTTGCGTTACCTACAAGATTACATCTTAATTCACGTAAATCATCAGAACATGCTTGGAATTTTGATATTAAATTATATGTAATAACTTTGGAAGCAGGGTCTCAATATACAATTGATGTAGATATTGATACTTTTTGGGGAATGGATATAGCATTAAGAATAGCAGAAACCCCCTATATGATAAATGGATTTTCAGTTGATAGCAGGTCCAATACAGGGGAAACAATGCATTTTACAGCCTCAAAAACTGGAACTTACTATATTCAAGTTAAAGTTAATTCAGGTTCAGGGTTTTATGAAATAGAAGTAGTGTCAGGAACAACAAGTTCAGCTACAGGGACAACTTTAGAATATTTTGATGTTTCGTATTTACTAGTGTTAGTATTACCTAGTGTATTTATCCTCATAGTGGGATTATTATTCTTGAGAAGAAGAGCTAAAATACCCGAAAAAAAACCTATCATTAGTGTTTATAAGAAATGGGACAGACCAGAGAAAGAAGTTCAAGTTGAGAAAGAAGAAATGATGATTTGTGAATACTGTGGATGTGAAATTAAAAAATCTTCAAAAATATGTCCAGAATGTAATACTTCTCTAAATTAAAATAATCTGTTATTATTTTTTATTATTTTTTGCTTGAATAGAAATTAAAAAAAAAATATAAAATTTGGATTTTAAAGTTTTCTATCTGCATCTGAGAACCCTAATATCTTCCCACATAAAGGGCAATACCACATTTTCATATAAGAACCCCTCTTCTCACCGATAAATCCTACAACACGCTTTCTACCCTTTTTGTCTAACGTCGTTGTAAAAAAATCATGCAGATGAAGTTCCTTTTCGCAATACGGACATTTTGGCATCACTTGAGGATGTGACGCAAAATCATATCCACATTTAGAACAAACTTGTTCCTCAATAAATACTGTTCTTCCACATTCCCAACAATCTTTCGTAAAAGACAAAATTTACTCACATTAGTTATTTAAGCATTGAATTTCAAAATATTATATGTAAGTATAAAGCAATCTAAATTTTTATAGATTTCAGTAAATTGAACTTTATAATATTATAACGCAAAATTAAACTTTTTCAGATAATCATATTTATATCGGATATGTAAGTACGAAAACTCTATTAAAATTTAATGTTCTAATTAATTAGAATATTCATAAATATTTATGAATTCTCCATGAAAATAAAATTTATAAGAGAAATATCTTATAAAATAGAAATGAATTTAGGAATTCTCATTTTTTAAATAATCTAAAATCTTAAAGTATATGTCCTTGTCAGCATCCTTCTTTTTCGTGAATTTCTCAGATTTAATATCTTTTGGTAGCTTTAACAATTCATTTTGCTTATCTTTCTCTAAAATCTTAGGATTTTTAGCAATCCAACTTGTATCATGTTCTGGACCCCTTTTTTCATAATCAAGCAATATATAGATATTTGTTTTAAATCTCTCTTGTAAAAATTCCAATAATTCATTTTTTTTATACAAATTTAAATTTTGATTATTAATATCTAAATTTTCATAGAAAGGATCAATAATTTTCTGCTCTACAATACTTAGATTATTGCCTGAGTCAAGAAAGACCGCTCCACATATTGCTTCAAATATATCAGCTAAAATTCTTGTACCCTTTACTCGTTGCTTATCAGCTTTAAATATATATTCATGCAAATTCATTATCTTCGCTACTTTTTTTAAGGTTTTATCGCTCTCTAAGGAAGCTTTAATTTTAGTTATTTTTCCAGGATCTTTTATCCCTTTTCGATACAATTTTAATATAAAAATAATTTTAATTACAGCATCTCCTAAAGTTTCTAAGAACTCATAATTGGGTTTACATATCTCATTTCCGAATTGCGGAGTAGTTAAAGCTTGTGTCAATAATGTTTCGTTTTGAAATTTGTGATCTATGAATTCTTGGAAATCTCTCAATTTATTTTTCATTTCTCTATTTTCCACTTTTTACTATCTCCCCTTTTTTTTACATTTATAAAATTATAAATCTTTATTTTTTTTAATTTTCTTCGTTTCAAATCTTTCCCTCCCTCTTCTTCTAATATGTAATAATTTTTTTTCCTTATATCGTTATAAACTATTCTAGTCCTTTGTTTTATATATCTGATATGTTATAGTTATTTCATGGAAGATACTGATTATAGTTATAATTTATATGATAATAGGAAGCCTCGCGATTTTTTACTTAGATCTAAGAATTTTAATGATATAGACATTAAGAATTTTCTTTTAACAGAGATTAATATCTTTAATTTCTTATATGAAGAGTTATATCTAAAAAATAATGATAATAGTCTAGTTGCTATAATTAACAAGTTAGATTATTATCCTAGTACTCTTTCTTCACATCTTAAAAAATTAGTAAAGAACAATTATATCGAGTTAGTACTAGTTAAAGATTCTCAACCAAAAAAAATACTCGTAAGATTCACTAAATACGGTTTAGAGCAAATTGAATTAATAAGAGAAATATTTCTTCAATGTAAGAATTGTAAAGAATGCTGTTAGAAGAACTTATAAAAAATATCCTAAAGTTTATGCTAAAGTTTATAACATTTGGGATGAAGATAATTATGATCAATCTTTATGGATAAAACAAAATTAATTTTCAATTTCAAATCTAAAAGAGTAATATAATATAACTCTCTTCTTTTCTTTAATAATATCTTTTTTAACCTTCTTTTTTTCTTCAGGTAAGATATATTCATTGATATTACCCAAGTCATTACGAAGAGTAGTTGAAAATTACAATGTTATCTCTCAGTTAGTATTTATTTAGGTGAACCTCTTTTTATTTTATACTACTAACAGATAAAAATGAGGATATACTAAAAATGGTTGAGACCAAAATCCCTGAATATTGGGAAGCGATAGCCAAATAAGGTGATATTGATTTAAAGCTCAAAAAACAGATACAACCTCTATTTACCCAATACCATGAGTATCCTTCAGAATCCATTTTTGAAAAGAATTCTGATAAATTTACGGATACTTTTCAAAAGGAACTTAAAACCACATTAGATGAGTTTTTTTGCTCACTTTCGGAACTTTCTAAAAATGAAATTCGAAAACGAAAAAAAATCATGATATTCATAGGCAGAAAATGATCGCTACCATCTATTTTCTCTGTAAGGATAATTCTATAGCTTGTAAAATTCCTCGAAAGTCAATTTTTTAAGATCTTAACAATGAAACATAGGGAATATTACAAGATGGGAGGGTAGTGCATTTGAAGACAGTTAAATTTAAAAATTTAGACAAGACTTAATTAATATATGGAGAAAGGAAATAAGGACAGAATACTTGATTTTATTAGAGAAATTAAGGATAAAAATTCTGAGATGGAAAAATATCTTTCAAGTTTACCAATTTTATCAAGAGAAGATATGCTTAAAGAAATTGCTCGGAAAATTATAGAAAACAATAAAGTATTACAAGAAATTGTAGGATCTAAAGAAAAAATCTTGTCTGGAGAAGCTAAAGAAAAAATTCATACTATCGAAGAAAGAATTAATAGTGTTATTTCTAATATCCAAGAGAATGAAACTAAGAAAATTATTTATTTAAGAGAATTTATTGATACATTCCAAGAGATTTCAGAAAAAGATAAAAATGTAATAATTCAATCCTTAAAAGATGAAGAAGATATCAATCTCTTAAAGGAAAAAATGCTATCTTTATCTACTATATTTTTATAAACTCACTAAAATTTATTGGTTTTTAATTAGAAGATAAAAAATTTTTTTTTAAAATTTCAAATTCTAAATGGATCTCAGAAAAGAGATTATTTAATATGTAAATAATTTTAGTAAAGTTAATGCCTTTTTTAACTTTTTTATCCTCAATTTAAATGTTAAAATTTTTGGCAAAACACTTCCAATTGAAAGATTTTCACTTGTTAAAAGATCAACGAATATTTGGGTTTTTGCTGATAATCGGGCGTCCCACCCTGCATTTTTCTTCTTTAGATTTTTTTTTGGTTTGGTGTCAACGCCTTCTACAAAAATTTTACCTTTGTCAATAATAATTATGGCAGCATTTTTAGCATCTGTTGCATTCAACATAATTTTAATTTCTGTATCCTTAAAATCTTCTTTGAATTTCTCAATACTATTTAATTGATCAACCTGTTTGGATACAATTCCTGCAAAACCTCTAAGCCTTTTCTTTTTTTCTTCAGTCATTTAAAATATCCCCAATTATTTCTAATATAATTAAAGAACTTAAGATTTGTAAATATTTCAACAGCTAAAAAGGATACGAATATTTTACAAAATTAAAGAAGAATAAGTGATCTAACCTTAGATCTCAAAAAAAGCATAAATCAGTACGAATCAGCTTCACTGCCTGAGAAGAGATCCTCGTATGCTTTCCGATCGTCACTAGATATTCTCTCTCCTCTTAAACCTTCTTTTATTACTATTGGAGCTGCTTCTTTTTCATCATGTCTAATCTTTTTTTGGATCTTATAGCCTTCTTTATCATTTCCTAACTCAAATTCCTCTTCACAGGCTTTACAATATAATTTACCATTTTTTGGGATCAACATGTTGCCGCAATTATCACAGAAGCGCATAATTTCTTAGATCACAACTCTTTTTCTTTATATTCTCTTTTTAAACTTTTCGGTTTAGTAGATTATTTCCTACCTATTTTTATTGTATCAGAAATATTAAAAATAAATACTCCTTATAAATTTATCCTTTCATTGATTATATCTGTCGATAATAACAAACAAATTTCATATAAGTCTTAACATTTTATACTAATAAATTTTTAGCATGAGTTATTAATTTATTATTAAGATATTGTTTGCGAAATTGAAGGTTAAACTCTTAAAACCATGTAACAAACCGATATTTAATGAAAACTTGGTTCTGAATTTTGCTAAGATGAATGTTTAATTAAATAAACCAAAATGTAAGAAAAAATTCTTACTCAATTTATTTGCATTTGAAACGAAGCAAATTAAAAAAATTGAAGATTTATACTTTTATAAATGTAAAAAAAGAGGATATTGTAAAAAGTGGAAAATAAAGAAATATTTATAATTGCCCATAGAGGAGCAAGCAGTATAGCGCCTGAAAATACTTTAAAAGCTTTCCAAAAAGCTATAGATTTGAAAGCTGATTTTATAGAATTTGACGTCTTTGAATCTAGTGATGGAGAACTTGTAATTACCCATGATCCAGATATATCAAGAATTACAGGACATAAAGGTTTTGTAGAGGAGATGACATTAAAAGAATTGAGAGCGCTTGATTTTGGAGAGGGAGAGAAAATTCCAATACTGCAAGAAATTGTTGATATGGCAAAAGATAAAATTGGATTGCTAATTGAATTGAAATCTAAAAATATTGGAAAAAAGATAGTTCAAATACTTAGGGATGCTGATCTTATAGATAATACAATAGTGTGCTCCTTTATGTTTAAAGAACTTGTAAAAATTCAAAAAATCGAACCTAACTTGAAATTTGCATCTTTAATTCCATATGAGGGAACAATATATGAGAATCCAAAATGGAAAAAATGGCACGTTAAAAGAAAAGCAATCGATAAAGCGGCGAAATATAAATTTTCATTTATTCATCCATTTATATTCTTGGTGGATGATGAATTTATAGAATATTCTCATCGAAAAAACCTTAAAGTTAATGTTTGGACTGTCGATCTTAAACTCAAGATTAAAAATTTAATAAAAAAGGGCGTAGATGGAATTATAACTAATGATGTTCCAATTGCAAATCAAATTTTAAAAAGATAAAGTATTTTCTTTATTAGGGGATATTTTTGAGTGAAAAAGAAGAGAATTTATTAGTTATAGGTCATAAAGGAGCCAGTACTATTGCGCCTGAAAATACACTTAAAGCATTTAAAAAAGCGATTGAATTAAAGGCAGACTATATTGAATTTGATATCCACTACACTTTGGATAATGAGATTATTATCCATCATGATGCGGATACACTTAGCACAACTGGAGTGTTAAAAACGATTAAAGATACCTCTCTTGAAGAGCTTAAAAAATTAAATGCTGGAGAAGGGGAACAAATACCTATTTTACGAGAATTAATAAAAATTTCAAAGGGAAAGATAAAACTTCAACCAGAAATTAAAGCTCCAGGACTAGTATATGATTTAGTAAATATTTTAAGAAAGAATAATCTTATTGAATCTTCTATAGTAAGTTGTTTTGAAATAATAGAATTATTAAAAATAAAAGAAATTGAAGCAAAGTTAAAATTAGGCTATTTAATACCTAAAGCACTTATAAAATTTCAACCTATTAAGCAATATATAAAAAGAGCAGTAGTTAATGAATTTTATGCGATTCATCCCTATCACATGGCAGTTAATAAAAAATTAGTAGAATTTACTCATGAGAGAGGTCTCAAAATTAATGTATGGACTGTCAATGAGGAAGAAATAATGAAAAGATTAATTGATTTAGGTGTTGATGGAATTTTTACCGATGATATTGTTTTATTGAATAAATTACTTGGAAGGTCTTATTAATAAAATTTTTTAGTTGAATTGTTTTATTTTATACAACCTTTTTATCTATTTTATAAGGAATTTTTAATGTCTGCCTTAAAACAAACACAAAAAATTAATTTTAACAGATTATTCTTTCCCAAATCTATTGGAATTATAGGTATAAGTCTCGATCTCAGAGGAGGAAGTTTTTTTGTTAGATGCATGAAAGACAGATTTAAAGGACCAATATATCTATTCAATCCTAAACTAGTTGGAGAAAAATTATATGGATATCAAATATACGGGTCAATCTTAGATATTGACGATCCTATAGATTATGTAATTTTAGCTGTTCCTGCGCGCTTATGCCCCAAATTAATGGAAGACATTGGAAAGAAAGGTGTTCCTTTTGTAACTGTTTTTGCATCAGGATTTCGTGAAGTGGGAAATGAAGATCTAGAAAAACAACTTTTAGATATTGCCAGACAGTATAATATCAGAATAATTGGTCCAAATTGCTTGGGAGTGTACAATCCAAAAGCAGGTCTTTTTTTTGCTTTTGAGCAATCTAAAAAAGCAGGAAATTTTAGTGGAGTATTTCAATCAGGGGGCATTGCACAAAATATGTCACAGCTAGTGGTTTCTTATGGGCTTTACGCTTCAAAATTTATCTCAATTGGAAATGCTTTAGATTTATCACCAGTAGAATTTTTAGAATACTTCAATCAAGATGATTATACAAAAATCATAGGTTTATACATTGAAAACCTTAGAACTACAAAACAAGGGAGAAAATTTATGAGAGTAGTAAAGGAGTGTAATTTAAATAGAAAACCAGTCATACTTTGGAGAGCAGGATTCGGTGAAGCAACAAAAAAAGCGATACTCTCTCATACTGGGGGTCTTGCAGGGAATAATGAAATGTGGAAAGCTGTTGGTAAGCAAACTGGTAGTTGTATTGTAAGTAATTCAAATGAACTTGCAGCATTAGCTTCAGCTTTTAATTTAACTCATTTACCAAATACACGAAACGTAGGTGTCATTGGAATTGGGGGAGGATCAACCATAGAAGCTATAGATATTCTTGAAAAACATAACTTAATTATCCCAAGTCTAACAGAAAAAACTATTCAAAAAATGCAAAGATTTCTCCCTGATGTTAATACAAATGTTACTAATCCAATTGATCTCGGTGGAAGCGGCATTCAACCTCATATATACTACAGGACAATCCTCGCATTGGATAAGGATCCAAACATATCATCAATTGTTTTCATTAAAGATCCTGAAAGATTTGGTGGCTTTCAAGATATATTAGAAGAAATTGGTTTTAAAGGAACAGATTTGAATAAAGAATTCATTAGATACGTTTCTAAAGCGAAAAATATCTCCACTAAACCGATGTATTGTGTTATGTTAAAGATTAATGAAGGTTTTGAAGAATATAAAAGTAGATACAAGTTTAAAATGAAGTTATTAAATAAGGCTGTTCCTGTATTTGAGAGCTTGGATTTAGCAGGATTAGTTTTAGATAAGATTAATAGTTATAGAGAATTTCTACAAAACCAAGGAAAATTTCCAAAAAATTAATTTTTTCGAAGAAAACAACTGAATTTTCATGGATTTTTTCGATTTGATCATCTATAAGGATTTTAACAATCATTCTGAATATTCTTTTTGTTTTATTGGAAGATGATCAACCTCAATAGATTTTCCAGGGCTGCCTTGATAATAAAATTTTTCTGGTCTACCTCTCCAATTCTTATGCAAAACAGTATTTGGAAAGATCACATTATTCTCTGTTGTAACAACATTTGGACCGACTATATTTCCAGGATATAGAGTTGTATTTTTCCCTAATTTCATTTCCAGCATTGTAATTTTCCCAAAAATAGTATTTACAGCATGACTTGACAAAGCACTAGTTGGGTAAATAAATACATTATCACTTAAATTAGTAAATTCAAGTCCTGCATAACCATCGCAATAAATAACATTTTTCCCAATTTTATTATGGCCTATTTTACGAAGTGCTCGATTAACTAACCATGGAAATGGTGATTTAGACGTTAACCAGACTGGGAATTTAATTATGAACCCGCGTTTGTGATAATATTTCATCATCTTTCCTTCAGGACTATTGAAATCATCAAGTACCCTTGCAAAAACGCCTTGTTGTGGCGGTGATTTCTTATTCCAATATCTGACCCAAAGAGCAACAATTTCAATCAATATTATAAGATAAATATAATATAAGAAAAATAGAAATCCTGGTAATATACTTAAATGCAGTAAAATGGGAATAGAAAATAACTTTATAAATCCAAATTCAAACATTAAGAATATCCCTAAACATACATATAAGGGCACCAAAAAGCTAATGAAGTTTATCTTAAAAAAATCTAAAGCTGGAAGTTCTACTGTTTTCTCTGATTCTTCCTTTATATTTAGAGTTTGATTATTAACCATAATTATCTAATTGGTTATAATGTTTAAAGAATTATATGATACACATTATTATAATAGTTTTCTATTTGTATGAAAAATAATCTAAAAAATTAAAGTAAATGAATAATTTGGCTTTTCATCTGAAAACAAATTTAAAAATGCTGATTTGGGACATTTATGTCAAATACTAATATGTCAAATAATCGTAGAGTCTTTAAATATCGTAAATTGACCCCATTATGGATAGCGGTCTTTATTGATATAATTGGATTTTCTATGATATTACCGATGGCTCCTTTTATTGCTAAACAGTTCAATGTACATATATTTATTATGGGAATAGCACTTTCTGTAAATGCTATGTTTTCATTCATTTTTGGTCCAATATTAGGAAAATTAAGTGATAAATTCGGTAGAAAGCCTTTACTTTTAATTTCACAAGCAGGAACCTTTGCCGGTTTCCTTATGTTAGCATTTTCAAATTCAATATGGATGGTTGTTATTTCAAGAATTGTGGATGGTGTTTTTGGGGGTAATTTTCCAATTGCAAAAGCAATTATTGGTGATGAAGTGCCACCAAAAGACAGAAGTTTTCAAATGGCAAATATTGGGGTTGCCCATGTATTAGCTTCTCTTATTGGACCAGGAATGGGGGGCATACTTTTTAGTATCGGCGGAATATTGCTCCCAGGTCTATTCGCAGCAGGACTATCTTTATTTACTTTAATAATTACAATTTTTATTTTAGAAGAAACTTGGTCAAAATCAAAGCGAGAAGCACATCATGAGATTTCACAAGAAGTAATAATAATAAAAATCCGGAAAAACAAAACTGCTATGTTTTATCTTACCTTATTTGGATTTCATACAGTATCTTTCATAATTGCGATGTCGTCTTTATCATTTTTTGCTGCAATTGTTTTTGGACTTAATTCATCTGAAATTGGGATTTTGTTGATGATCAGTGGAGTTTTTCGAGCATCAGTAAGATTTACATTATTCAAACCTACTATTACAAAATTAGGTGTCAATAATGCTATTATCGTTGGTTTGGGTATATTTCTAGTTGCGTTTTTATTAGTAGGATTTTCAATTAATGTAATTATGTTTTTAGTCTTAATATTGTTCATAAGTTTTGCTGCTTCTCTCACACGAGGACCCTTAAACAGTAAAATAAGTCAATCAGTAACACCAAGGGAACAAGGTAAAATTAATGGTTATTCTTCTGGATTGGATAGTTTCGCACAAATAATAGGACCTTTAATTGGAACTTTTATCCTTGGCTTTTATCCAGCTTTCTTTCTAAGCTTCGTTCTTGGTTTAATTGCTTTAATACCTTTCTTAATGAGTTTTAAAAAGATTGAATTGAAAAAATATGCTGTATCAGTCCATCAGGAATCTTTATAATGAATAATTTTCCATTTTGAAAAATATTATTTAATATTCCTTTAAAAAATCTACTAATATTTTATTTACTTCAGGTGTTTTTTCTAGTGGTAAACTGTGCCGTGCATCCTTTATGACCTTAAGAGTACTGTTAGGGATTTTTTCATGCATCTGTTTATTTACTAATACTGGTGCAATTCGATCTTTTGCCCCACATAAAATTAACGTTTCATTTTTAATTTCATGAAGCTTATCTAGGACATTATGACCTTTAACTGCATTAGCAGCATTTTCATTGTCTTGAGGAGTGTATTGGTTTTTTAAGTCTCTTTCTATTAAATCCTCTACAGACCATAGATCAAAAAATTTCCTCTTAGGATTTTCTACCATCATTTTCCAAAATTCTCGAGAAAAACCACTTTTCGCTGATTTTAAAAAAGTATTAAGAGGATCTTTTTCAAATTCTTTATAATATGTTATTTTACTCTCCTTATATATTTCGGGACCTTGCTCGTTAGGAAATCCTGGCCATGTATTTATTAACACTAATTTATTTACTTGTTCTGGATACTTTAATATAAAATTTAAGACGATCATTCCACCTAGTGAAGCTCCAATAACATGTGTGTTCTCTATATTAAGAAATTCAAGTAATCCATAGATGTCATCCGCATACATATCCATTGTATAGGGTGTGTTTGGATGATCAGATTTCCCTGCTCCTCGATTATCGAAAGTAATTACTTTAAAATGTTTTGATAATGCATCGATATGAACAAACCACTCTTCTTTAGAACCACCCCAACCATGGACTAAAGTTAAAGGATGTCCTTCTCCATGTATCTCATAACAAATCTTTATTTCATTAACTTCAGCAAATAATTCAGCCATATAAATCAATTTAATTAGTTGATAAATATGGTATTATGTTTCATAATTTTAAAAATTTTATAATGTATCATTTTTTTAAAAAATCGACTATAATCTTATTAACTTCATTAGCTCTTGTTTTTGGTGATTCATGACCTGCTTTTTCAATAACTCTGAAAATGCTGTTAGGAATTCTTTTATGCATTTTCTCCATAACAGTTTCTGGACAAATTTTATCGTGTGAAGCAGCCAATAGTAAACAAGGATTTTTTATTTCATGTAATCTCTCCAATGTATTAAATTCCCTCATTGCTTCTATTTGTAGTTCGATATCACGAGGAGTTGGCATAAGGATTCTACTTTCTCTTATTTCAGCTTCAGCTGACCACATTCCAAAAAATTTTTTTTTTAGGATTTAGTTTAAGTTCTTTTCGGTATTTATGATAAAACCAAATATGAGCATTATCCCAAAATGCTTTCTCGGGATTCTTTTTAATAAGCTCTAGCTGTTCTAATCTATTATTTTTTAATATCTCTAATCCTACATTATTCGGGGCTCCATTTATAGTATTCACTAATACTACTTTAATAACATATTCCGAATATTGTAGAACAAACTGCTGAGCAATAAGACCTCCCATAGAAGTGCCTAAAATATTCGTTTTCTTTATCTTAAGAAAATCTAACAATCCTCGGATATCGTCCGCAAGTGTCTCCATAGTATAAGGTTTGTTAACTCTTTCAGATTTTCCAGCTCCACGATTATCAAAAGTTATTACTTTAAACGTTTTAGATAAAGCAGGAATTTGGCATTTATAACCTTCTTTCCTAACTCCAAACCCATGAATTAATACAATTGGATAACCTTTACTAAATAATTCATAGCAGATTTTTATTCCATTTATTTTAGCAAATAATTCCGTCATTTAAACCGTGAGGATTAATTTTTCAAAAATTCAATGATATAATTATTAATTATTTGAGGATATTCCAAAATTGATTGATGACCAGCTTTTTGAATTACAATAAATTTACTATTAGGAATTAGTTCATGAATTTTTTTATTCATTAACATAGGACAAGTTTTATCTTTATCTGCTGCGATAATTAAAACTTTATTTTTAATTTCATCTAATCTATCGTATGTGTTATGAGTTCTTAAAGCTTCAGCTTGATGAATTATATCTTTTTCTGTAGGGCCATAATGTGTTTTTTCTTCTACTAGGTCCTCTACAGACCAGATGTTATGCAACTTCTTTTTTGGATTTTCCTTCATTTGTTTCCAAAATTCTCGAGAATAACTTTTTTTAGCTTTTGTTATAAATGCGGTAAGGGGATCTTTTTTCATATCTTTAAGATCTGCAATTGCATTATCCCTATAATATTCAATTCCTTGATCAGGTGGAACTCCTGGAGGTGTTACACCTGCAATTGTATTGATTAATATTATTTTATTGATTCTTTCTGGATATTTCAAAGCAAAATTTTGAACAATCATTCCTCCTAAACTCTGTCCTATAATATGAGTTTTTTCTATATCGAGATGCTTTAATAAACCATTTATATCATCAGCATAAATTTCCATTGAATAAGAGCCGTCTGGTCTATCTGATTTTCCAGCACCTCTATTATCCATTCTAATTACTTTAAAATGCTTAGATAAATCTTCCATTTGAGCCCGCCAATGTTCTTTTCTATCACCAAATCCATGGATTAACATCAATGGATAACCCTGTCCATGGATATCATAGCAAATCTTTATATCATTAACCTCAGCAAATAACTCTGTCATAATATATTCCAACTTATTTTTTTTAAAAAAAATTCTTCATTAGCTTGTTAGAAACTCAATAATGGATCTATTAAGTTCTGGTGCTTTAGATTTTGGAGATTCATGTCCTGCTTTATCTATTACTTTTATAATACTATTTGGTAATATTGTATGTATCTCAAACATTCTTTCTTTGGGAACAAGAATATCATGAGAAGCTGTGAGTAAAAGCGTTTCATGGTTAATTTCATGTAATCTATTAGATGTATTGTACGTTTTGAAAGAGTATGCAATATTTCGAATATCTTGAGGTGTAGGAGGGTCAGTTGTATAATAATTGATAAGATCTTCTACTGACCACAATCCGTAAAATTTCTCCTTCGTATTTGCTCGCATTTTATGTCTAAACTTCTGATAAAACCCAAATTGAGTACTTTGCCAAAAAGCTTTAACAGGATCTTGTTTTCTGAATTCCAATCCTTTAATTCTAGTTTGAATATATGGCTCTGGATCAAAATTCTCAGGGATCTTTAGCATTGTATTTATAAGAATAAGTTTAGAAACATACGATGGATATTTCAATATAAAATTTTGAGCCACCATACCACCAAATGAAAGGCCTAATAAATGAGTTTTTTTGATTCTTAAGAAATCAATCAAGCCCTTAATATCATCAGCAAACATTTCCATAGTATAATGATAATTGGGTCTTGAACTCTTTCCTGCTCCTCTCATGTCAACTGCAATAATCTTGAAATGTTTAGATAGTTCTGGGATTTGTGCCATAAAACTCTCTTTCTTGGATCCAAATCCATGAAGTAGAATTAATGGAAATCCCTTCCCCTGACTCCTATAACAAATTTTTATACCATTAACATCGGCATATGCTTCTACCATAATAAGTGCAACGTAGCTTAACTTTTAAGAAGATCTATTATTAATTGATTTAATTCCCCCGCTCTTTCTATTTTAATAATTGAACATATAATATTAACAGTATGAAATTAAAAAATGCTAGATAAGTTATATGATGCAAATTGGAAATCCACAATATTTACAATTCCCTTTCGGATCTAAAAAAGTTTCTTCTACTCCTAAAATTTTTCTTTTAATTACTAGTTTAGTGCATTTTGGGCAATAAGTATGATCATAATTTGTAGTTGGTAAATTTCCGAGATAAACATAATTTAAGCCTACTTTTTTAGCCATATCATAAGCTTTATACAGCAGGTTAATGGGTGTAGGTTCAGATATCCCATACTCTTGAGATTTATAATGAGGAAAAAAACGAGAAATATGATACGGTGTATCTTCTCCTAGCTTATTTAAAATTTTTTCTGCTATCCGTTTTATGATTTTCTCATTTGAATTTAATTCTTGAATTATTAATGTGGTAATTTCAATATGAACACCCAGATCTTTTGCTAACTTAGCATTTCTCCATACTTTTTCCACATCAACACCACAATATTTCTGAACCATATCAGCCTCTCCTTTTATATCTATATTCATTGCGTCAAGACCAGCGTCTATTAAATCTCTCAAAACTTCCTCTGTCATGTAGCCATTTGTTATATATGTATTATATAAACCATTCTGTTTTGCTAGTTTAAAGACTTCTAAGGCATATTCGAACAATAACGTAGGTTCATTAAAGGAAATTGAAGTTCCCTGACACTTTCTTTTTAAAGCCATTTCAATTAATTTCTCTGGGGAGAGAAATTCGTCGATTGTCGCAAATTGAACAACTTTTAAAGGGTTCGTTTTAGATAAATGATGATTTTGGCACCAAAAACAAGTAAAATTACAACCATAAGTCCCTACTGTTAAAGCTTTGCTTCCTGGATAAAAATGATAAAGAGGTTTTTTTTCTATAGGGTTGATTGATAATGCAGGAATTAACCCGTAAACTATAGAATAAATCTGACCATCTTTATTGATTCGAGTCTTACAAAATCCAGCTTTTCCTTTTGGAATTTTACATTTTCTTTCACAGGTTAGACATTGAGTAACATTGTCATCTATTTGTTTTTGAAATTTAGCTAATTTTAAGAATTTGGAGTTTATTATTTCCTTCAAATTATTATTATCTTTTTTACTTCTGTTTAGCATAAGTTCCTATTAATTCTGTTTGTTCGATAATATGTCCTTCCATTGTTTTCAAGACTTTTTTTTTGCGACTTTTAGAATCTAAAGGTAATTTTTCATCTAGTGCAAACAATTTGAAAAAATATCTATGTTTTCCCTTAGGGGGACATGGTCCCATATATTTGTTTTTTCGCATCATATTCTTCCCAACGATAGCACCCTCTAAGGAACTTCCTTCAGGTATTTCAGTGGTTTTAGGGTCAAGATGACAAATTACCCAATGAGTAACAGTGAGACCCATTGGAGCATCAGGATCTTCCATGATTAGAATTAAGCTTTTTGCTTCCTGAGGAACTCCCGAAATTTTTAATGGCGGGCTAATTTCTTCGCTTTGACATGTATACTTTCTAGGAATATCACCCATATGATTAAATGCAGGGCTTATTAGAGATAACTCTCCCATTTATATTCACCAAATAAAGAATATTTTTTGAACCAATTAAATTATACGACATTTAAATGAAAAACATCAGGATCTTTTAACTTCCATTCATCAAATGGATCATCTTTTACTGCGTCGATCATCGCTGGTCTTGCTGCTAACCAATCATCCTTCCAGTCCCAAAGAGCTAAACCAACAAGCTTTCCTGTATCTTCATCCTTTTTTAGTATGAGCCATAATAAATCCTTTTTTTCCTTCCATCGCCTTTCCAAAACAATGCATAGAATCAATTAGGAATTGTTCTTTTTCTGGTTTTGGATAATGAATTGACATATGAACAAACATTTTTTTCTCTCTCTTAATTTATTATTTCGATTTTAAAATTTTACGTAAGAGATGAAATCCCTTTGCAAATAAACTTTTAATTAAAGGAAAGTCCATTGTATATCTAATGATCTTTAATAATCTATATTTCTTTGGGGTAAAAGTACTTAAATCCTTGTTGTAAGTAATTTCATCTATATAGAAGTTTTTATTAAAAAAGGATAGTATGAGAGAATAAGTCATAATAGCTATAATATCCCATGCTCGTGTGATATGATCCTCTGGATAATTTAATTTTTCTCCCATTGCCATCCTGACAATTTCAATAACATGAAATATATCAATTTTACTTCTTATTAATTCTCTTGTAGCCCATAATAAATAAATACATCCACCACAGTAGGAAATTAAAGCTTTTGCATTAGTTTCTTCTGCTTCTTTGAACTTTTTCATCCCTTCAGAGATTATATCAAATATTATTGATATATTTTTTGTCCATGATGCTCCTGCGCCGAAGCCGCAACATAATGAATCTTTTCTATTATGTTTCATTTCAGAAATTTGACATCCACATCTTTTTAATATTTCTCTAGAAACCTCCCAATAAGCTCCTCCTAAAGCTTTAGAATAACAATTATCATGAACAGTTACGGTCATATTAATTTGATTTTTTAACTTAATTTCCCCAGAATCAATATTATCCAAAAGCCATTGATTAAAATTAATGAAATTTTGAGTATGATTTACTCCCATCTCCTTAGGATGTACTTCCTTAAAGATATATTCAACAGCATCCAAACATGCAACAACATTTTTAACGCCCCAATTATCAAAATCTTTCTTTGTTCTATGAGCGATCCTTTGAACAACATCTAAGTATCCCCCTTGGTATAAATATGCTCCACCTTCCCATTGGTCAATTCTATCAATAGGTTTGAAATTATCCAATAATTTGCTTTCGCCAATTATAAATGGAAATAAATGCGTATAATTTCCAATCAATAATGGTGTATCATCCGCTTCTGGGATATAATGCATCCAATTATAGATCCACCTTCTTTCTTGATTTGATAAAAAAATATTGAGTAGTTGCCAGATATTAGATTGTTTAGTAGGACAAACAAATCGATATAATGGAGGAGCTGCCCTTTTTTTATATAAGTCATTCCATCTCTCAAGAATCAACTGATAAGGATTTGCATTCTGAGGACAATATAAATTACAAGAAAGACAAGTATTGCAGTTAGAGAGAACATATTGAGATTCTTCTCCTTCAATTAAGTTTTTAATTTCTTTCTTTGCTTCTTCAATTGGCAATTGTAAAACAGGACATAGATGAAAACATTCGCCGCATAAGTTACACAAATTTTCTTTAAATCCTGACATTCTTCTAGTTTTATTCATTTTTACCATGCTTCCTTATAATTGGGGGGCTCCTCAGGAATTTCAGCTATCTTAAATTTCTTTTTTGACAGGATTTTAGGAAATTGTTTTCGAATAATTCCCCAGAAGAAATGCCTGCCTCTCTTTTTTTTTGCTCTTTTGGTTAAGCTGGGATTTTCTCCAATTGCAATTTGCACTAACTCAATAATATGATAAACTTTAAGCTTTTTAAAATATAGTTTCTTATTTGTCATAAATTCTGCTAAACAACCAGCACAATATACACATACCGCATCGGCGTTTGTCTTTTTAAAATCTTTAAAATTTCTTAGAGTTGATGATCTTAATCTAAACGGTTGATAAGCAGAATCAATTGAAAAACCTGCAGCTATTCCACAACATCGCATATTCTCTCTACATGATTCAATTTCTACAATTTCGACTCCTATAGCATCCAAGATCTTACGAGGTAAATCCATATATTTATCTCCAAACATCTTAGCATAACAAGAATCCTGTATTGTAACTTTCATATCTAATTTATTTATAATTTTAATTTCTCCATTCTGTATTCGTTCCCATAAATATTGAATGTATGATTTGATTTCTTCAAATTTATATGTTAATCCATAATGAGGTAATACACTTTTAAAAACACTGGTGCCTGCAGTGCATAAGACAAGTAGTCTCTTAGGTTTTAAAATGTTGAACCACCTATCTAATCTTTTAGTGATCTGAAAAAGCTCATTTCTATATCCTGTTCGAAATAAAGTTTCTCCACAACAATACTCTAAGCGCCCTCTTATATCTAAATCTTTGAAAAAACTAGTTTGAGTTAGCTCTGCAAAAGTTATTATATTACAACCAGGATACGTCAAAGTATCTCCCTTCAACGGTCCCAATAAAGCCCATTTTTTAACAATTTCTTTTGTCGATCTAGGTAAATGATCCATAACATAAGAGCGAAAATTAGGATAGTGAGGATATAGTGTCATAAAATATTCTCCTCTCTTTCGCAAACCTTTTTTTTTATATTCTTCATTCCAATGCTGTAAAATAAGGCTCGCTGGATGAGCATTTTTAGGACAATAAAAATTGCATGAAAAACAACTTTGGCATTCATTTAATACTCTTTCAGTTTTTTCACTAGCGATTAATTTCTTCATTTCCTCAATTGCAAAATCAATGGGAAGCAGCATAACTGGGCATTTATGAAAACATTCACCACATAGATTACAGGCGTTTTCATTAAAAGCAGTAAAAAAATCTATATCAATTGGTTCAATTTTTGACATTTTGAATTTAAATTAAAAATTATTTTAATTAGAAGATATATCCCCTTATATAACATCAGCTGAAATTAATATAAAGTTATAAACCTAAAATATCCTTTTAATTTTTCTCTGTGAAGCATTAATTTACATATTTACACTAAATTTTAAACTTATATGAAATTCTTTTTTTACCTTTACTGGTAATAATTAAAATGATTATATAAGTAAAGTGATTCTCCAAACTGTGCAACATTGACAAAAAAGCAATACACGTAGACTAATCTCTAAATATCTAAACAAGTATCTTTAACGACAATTATTATCCCTAAAGTATGGGAAATCTTTCTTCATAACTTTTAGTTTTATTTGAAAAATTATATAACCATTTTGGTTTTTATATTCTTAAATATTCTTAAATTTTGAAAATTGATTGGTGATTAAATTTAAATAATTTTATCACCTTCTTTTTAACAGTTTAAAATAATAACTTAAAAATTTGCGAAATTAAATGCAAGACACAGTTGGAATAATAAAAATACTCAAAGATTTTAAAGTTAGGCTTCAAAATTTATATCGAGATAAATTTTCAAGCTTAATATTATATGGTTCATTTGCGAGAGGAGAATATAATGAAGATTCAGATATTGATTTGGCAATAGTCCTAAAAGGTGATATATCTCCATTTAAAGAAATCGATAGAATGAGTGAAATGACGTACGATTTCGTTTTAAAATATGATATTTTAATATCAATTCACCCCGTATCTGAAGAATACTATTTATTGATGAAAACTCCATTTTTAATGAATATAAGGGAAGAAGGCATTCAAATATGAGTGAAATAAATATTAAACCATTAATTGAAAAAGCAAAGAAATTTATGAAAAGTGCTGAACTGTTGTTAGATGTTAATGATTTTGATAGTTCGGCTTCAAGGATTTATTATGCGATGCATTATATGGCTGAAGCATTGTTATTAACTAAAAATTTGAGAATAAAAAGCCACAGAGGATTAATTTCTCTTTTTGGGAAAGAGTTTATCAAAACCAATATTTTACCTAAAGAAATAGGTAGACAACTTAAAGATGCATTTGATAAACGGCAAATTGGAGATTATGAAATATCTGTTAAAATCGATAAAGAAGAAGTTGAAGAACTACTCAAGACGGGACAAAAATTTATTGAAAAATTAAAAGAATATTTAGTAGAAAATAATTTTCTTTAAACTCAAAATATCACCTAATTTTATAAATTTAATAAGTTAAAATTCACTTTTATATAAAAGAAATGTAATGAGTATTTTTTTAGTAATTTGGGAGATAAAGACGAAAAAATAAAGAGTAATGATCCTACAAGCAATAAGTTCCCTAATATTATTCCTGTATCCTTTAATGAGATTCTCCCAAACAGATTACTTCATATTTTTCTAAAAACATATAAATTCCTTAGAGAGAAATGAAATTGATAGGAATATCAAATATAAAGTTATAATGAATGAAATAATAAAAATTACAGAAGCAATCCTAAATAAAACTAATTAATCTTTTTCTAAATATAAGAACTCTTTTATTACCAACTGATTATGTCAGATTTAATAAAGATAATCAATTTATTATTAAGGAGCAATAATTAAGATTACCAGATAAGCCAACATAAGATTTCCTAATATAATACCAATATCTTTTAGTGATGTTCGTCCTAACAAATCAGTTCTCGGTGTTCTAAAAATATATATAATTCCTAATGGAAAAAATAAAATTGGTAAGAATATAAGATACTTAGTTATAATAAATGAAATAATTACTATAATAATAGAGATTATCGAAGCGATCCAAATTACTAATTGAGATGTTCTGGGTTGTAATCTTGCTAAGGAATCTCCATCAATCATTTCATGAACCATTTGCCCTATAAATGCTACAGAAGTTATAGCCGTTAATATAAATGATTCGGATAATCCCATATTTGGAAAAATATTGTTGACTGTCTCTCCAGCATT
Organism: Promethearchaeota archaeon; assembly: GCA_016840085.1. GTDB lineage: Archaea > Asgardarchaeota > Lokiarchaeia > Sigyniarchaeales > SOKP01 > Loki-b32. The sequence goes on along the minus strand of JAEOTA010000017.1, from coordinate 33,357 downwards.
AATTTTAATCATAAAATATGGTAGAATAATGTGAGAAATCCCTAATATAATGTGGTTAACAATGACAATTCTTTTAAATATACAATAAAAAATAACCATAATAACTATAACTACTAAGTAAAGTCCTAAGATTGGTGTTGTTAAAATATCATTCATAAAACACATAGTTCCTAGAACAAAACTAGCAAGAGAAAGCACAAATATTTCTTTACGACCATAACCTTCCACTCTTTCAAGAGTTTCTTTTTCATCAGGATCCCTCATATCGATAACATCATTAAGTGTATTTCCTGTTATTGCGTAAAAAGTAAAACCTGCCAATAGCCAAATATGAGAAATAATTTCATAGTCATTTAAATAAATACATAGTAAGCATGGAATGAGCACAGAAAAGATATATTCGACCCGGAGAAGTCTAAATCCCTTACTCATTAGAATAATCAACTTTTAAAAATAATACAAAAAATTAATTTTTTTATATTTTTAAAAAGATTTAAGATTTTTTAGATATTTTTTATAGCATTTTTTTATTATAATAATCGATTTATTACTCTCATTACTTATAATTGTATAATATGATAAATAAAAGAAATTTTTATAAAATTGAATGAAATGAAACCCTCAAAATTTAAAAAATTCATAGAAGAAATAATTGAACTATGTAAGAAGTATAATTTTTCAATCTCACATGAAGATACTCATGGAGCTTTCATAATTAGTGATTATAATGAAAAGAATATTAATTGGTTTAGAAATGCATTTAATGAAACAACAAATTTATAATCTAAGAGGAATTCTTGATTCACATTAAATGTATTTCCTATAAGAATCTGAATCATGTAATAATTCTATTAATTCTAATATTATTTTTACAAATTTTTGAACATCAAATAATTCTTTCTTAACAAATACAAGTATTTTAGAATCATCTATTTTAGAATAACCATGGACAAGAACATTTCTGAATCTAGCCATATTTGATAAATTTTTTGCCAAATCAGATTTTAAAATATTATTTTTATCAAGTATTTCAAACATTTCAGCATAAGTTTCTGCTCTTTCAAAACCCTTTGCAGAAATTATATGTGATGCAATATCAATACATGATTCAATTACTTCAAACAAAGAATATTTTACAGCTTGAACATCCTTATAACTATTTAAGAAATCTTTCTCATTTTTATCCTTATACTCAATTAAAAACTTAAGATTTCTTTCAATAATATCAATTTTGTTTTGAATTAAAACTTTATTTATTGACATATCTCAGTTTTCTCATAGTATCATAAATTTCAAAATGCGGTTTTATATCTATAAACTCTTTCATTACACGTGCCTCAAACTCAATTCTTGTAATATCATTTCTTGAATGAATAAGTTTTGAATTTTTAAGCACTGAAAAAAGAAATCTTAAAGATCTTCCATTTAATATTCGAACATCAACAAATTTAGAGTTATTAAATGTATTTTTAAATCTTTTCTCTAATTTTTCTGCTAATTTTGCTTCATACATTAACTCAAGGTTAAATCTATCGTCAATCAATAAACCAACATCTATATCCTCAAAATTTTTTCTGAATAGGACAGATCCATAAAGATAGGACGCAATAATCTCTTTTCTATCTGATAAAATATTCCTAAATTCTTTTATAATTTTTTCAAATTTCATTTTATGATAAATCTAATAGCTATTCAACTAAATATATTTTTCCCAAGGGTAATTAAATACAATCATTATATAAAAGATATCTGATCATGATCTTGTACTTTGGATAAACAATTTTTCTTTACTCTGTTCTTTTTCCCATTTCTTGCGCTCTGAACGCAATTTAAAAAGGTCAATCTCTTTATATATCAATCCTTCTTCTTTTTTTGGTATAATTCTTTCCGTACGGTCTTTTTCAGGAGTATATATAAGAGATTCCCCGAATTCTGCAACATTAGCAAAGAAGCAGTAAGCATAGATTGATCTACGGGCATCAAAATGAGCCGCTTTAAAATCAGCTGTAACTGGAGTAAAAGCAGGATTAATTACAATGTCCACTGGTGGTTCAAAATTTTTTAATTCTACTCGAAGATCCATATCTAAGAAATCTCGACATATAGCAATCGCAATTCTGCCAAATTTAGTATTACAAATAGTAATTTTACGGGAAAAACCGCTAGTCTCAATTCCTTCTTTAAATCTTTTATCACCAAAATGAATTATGGCAGGGATGTGCTTTTCTTGTTCCCATAGGATTCCTTCAGGTCCAATTACTTTGCAAAGATTTCTTTTTGAATTTAAATCATGATATGAGCCAGGAATTATATACATACTATATAATTTTGCTAAATTCGATATATGTTCAATAACACTTTTATAGTTAAGGTCTATTGTCATCTCAGGAAAAACTAAAATGTCAATACCGTTTGCATATGCATTTTCAATCATTTTTTTTACTTTAATCTTAACATCATCAATTTTATTTTGCTTAAGCCTTAAAAGACCAGATGTTTCCACTTCAAAAAACTCACTCATTATATCATCTGTAGCTGAATTTCCAATCTGAGAAATACCAATTTTACACATTGATTTCTGAGTTTCTGGATATTCTTGAAGTAAATCCTTATATTCTAATTCATATTTTTTCATTTTGCTATCCTTTTCTAAGAATATACTAACTTCTCCAGAGTATTGTTGAATTTCACTTATCCGTGGAGATTGACTTGTTTCTATTGGACATGAAGGGGTTACTATACCTTCAATACTCCTTGAAACAGAAGGTTTATTAATGGTGTCTAAGGCGGATACAAGTATTTTTTCCTCTTTAGTTATTCTATCTAATCTTTCTAAAACTTCTTTTTCTTTGTCTTTATAGCCAGCATTACGAAAGAGTTCTGCTGATGATTTTAAATAATTTGATCCAAAACTTAAGAATTCTTGTTTTTTATTTACATCTAATTCCTCATCTGTTTGAATTAAATACCAAGCTGCATCGAAATAAGTTGATGTTGCAAGTGCCCAATCTGCACCATTTTTAAAACCACCCTTTTCATATAAATTTGCTGCTTTTCTAAGTATTGATTTAATGTTTGGATACAATTCTGTTTTAACTGCCATATTATGAGACTGATCAAATTTACATCCCTCTTCTAAAGCCAAACAGAAATTTGAATTACCCTGAGCTAAGAATTTTAATTTACTTTCTGTAAAGAAATCACTAGCTTTTATGAATAATTTTGCTGCTTCTGCGAATTTTTCAGGATCTTCGTAGTTTTCAGCTAATTCCATGCTTTCCCAAGCTCTACAGAGATTATATATTGCTTCTAATTCTGCTTGTTCCCTTTTAATTTTGTATAATATACAGATATCTCTGAATTGAGATGCTGCTATAGCAAATCTCTCAGCTGCAGCAATATGATCCCCTTTTTTTCCTAAAATTCTTGCTTTATCGAGATTAATTCTGGCAGAACAATGGTTCATCCTTACTTTTGCCACTTTCTCAAGTTTTTTTAATTCTTTTGATCTTTTAACATTTTTCCTAATAAATCTAATTGTAAAGATAGCATTATCAAAAAGATCTCTTGCTTTTTCATAGCTCTTTATAGCTTCATTATGTCTTTCATGCTTACTGAGATCTTCAGCTTCTTCTAATGCTATCCAGGCTCCATAATACGCTGCTTCATAATTAAAACTAGGTAGTGCTCTTAAAATCTCAGTTGCTTCTTCATAACTTTTTTTGGCCTTTAAATGATGCTCTCTTTTATGATACGCCTTAGCTTTCTCAATCAAATTCCAAGCCTTTGCATATTGAATCTTTTCATTAACTCTATCTTTTAATAGTTTATATTCAATAGTTAGTAAAGACTTACCATGAGCATCTTGCGCTTTTTCATAGTATTCTGCTGAGGTCATATGATTTCCTAAACGATCTTCTAAACGCGCAATATACTCATAACAAGCTGCAGAATAAAATTCATAACCTTTTTCTGAAGCTTCTTTTATTATACGGAGGAATAATTCCCTCGCTTCCATCAAGGGTTTTTCCTCCCCAGTTAGAATTCCTAATTCCTCGTAAAGTAGAGCTAAACGTATTTGAATACCTAAAAAATGTCTATAAGATTCAATTGAATATTTAACATTATTCTTAGCAGCATTTATTGCAAGTTCTAAATTTTTAATTTTTTTTTCTTTATCTTTAGTAATATCAGCTATAGTCTTATATGTCCTGTAAAGCGAAGTGAAACCAGCTGATCTAGCATTTCCTCCTTTATAATTTTTTGAGAGTTTTTCAGTCTTATTCGCGTAATACAACATTTTTTGAATATATTCTTCTTGAGGATCATCTTCTGTAGCAAGAATAATTAATTGTGAATAAAAATGAGTTAAATACTGATAAACAAATGTAATATAAGGTCCAAATGCAAGCCTTTTTAATGTTCGATTAGCATACTCAATTCCTAGTTTTGCATAAGACTTCCGCGTATCCGCTTTTAAAAAACTTCTACTAGCAAAATCATTATAATAAGTTATAGATATAAAATCCATGAACCAATAAAGCCCCGTATATAAATTATCGAAGATCTTATCTAATTTCTGAACTTCGCGCATATCATTCAGAATTCTCTTCTGTAAATATTCATATCTGCCAAAAATACCAGCTTGATAATCTAAACTGTATAAAAAAGATATGATTCCACGATTGTCTCTTATTTTTCTAAAAAATACAATAGCATTTTCTAAAAACTCAAATCCTTTTTCAGCAAACTTTACTCGCTCCTTTTGTTCCTCAACATATAAACCTCAAACTATACAATAAAAAAAACCAGTTGTAGCAAAGATACTTCCAAGAGTAATAAAATCATTGCAATCTTCAGCTAAAATTAATGTTTCTTCACATCTTTTTAAAAATATTTTGCGGATTTCTTCTTGTTTTTCATCTCCATAAATAAGTTCTGTCCATCGATTAAAATTAAGTAACATAGCTTCATCGTACAATAATAAGGCTCTAAAATTAATGTCATCAATTTCATTTAGAAGTATCCAAGCTGTCTCTATTAATTTATTAGCCATCTGGCTATAAAAGTCTAATTCAGAAGGATCATTACATAATACCATGAATGATATTATTGAATCTATTGTCAGAGTTGACAATCTTACACAATTTTTATTGTTATTTGCTTTTGAATAATTTTTATTAAGTTCTAAAAAAATATTAATTGATTTTGTTAAATTCTTTTTCGTTTCTTCAACTGAAGTAATTACATAACTCATTGCATTAAATGCTTTAGCTTTACATTCCATACTTAGGAGTTTATCATTGCTATAGTTAAAAAGACTCTCTGCCTCATGAAAAGCTTTAACGGATTGTTCATTCCAACTTAAATAATCTTCCTTTGTATCTGATGCTAAAACAATGTGAAGATATATATCTCCAAGCTTATAGTAAATTTTTGCAGCATTTTTTAACTTATTTTGATCTAATACTGCTCTTGCTGCTTGTTCGTACAATTTTGCAGCTTGTTCCCAATTATAATTCTTTTCCTCTATTTCTGCTCTATTTAGTAGCTCAGTTTCTTCTATTTTTACCATCCTTATCCAAATATTAATATTGAAATGCAGTATTTGGTTTTCTTAATTTTACTTTTTTTACCCTATATAATAAATAATAATGAGATATTTCAATTAATAACATTTTACATATATATATGTAATCTACTTCTATTCAAATTTACTTATGATCTCTCTGTTGAAATTGATGTTTATTTTCTAATTACCCATATAGCATTCCCACCCTCTTTTAAAAATTCTGATTTTGTAAAAGGTGTCAAGTTAATGAAATCTGTAAAAGTTTTTTCATTATAAAAACCTGCGAAACGTGCTTCAAGAAATTTATGCAGCACGTCAAAAAGTAGTAATTTTTGTTTTGGAGCAAAAGTATCGGGAATCATGCTTTCCCCAACAAGTAATATTCCATCATAGTTCAACAGAGAATATAGACTATTGAATACACTTAATCTATAATTTTCGTCATGATCCATCTCATGGAGAACTTGATTTAACATTATCAAATCAAATTTTATTGTGCTTTTTTTAGCATATTCATTAATCGGGATTTCGTGAATTTGAACTCGCTCATCCCATTTATTTTCATTTACTAAACTTTTCGCGAAAATTATCGCCTTTGGATCAATGTCAATACCCACGAATCTTACATTTTCATATTTTTTTGCCCATACTTGAAGGTTGTATCCATATCCACACCCCGCTTCGAGTACCATGCCTTTATTTTGTAATTTTTCACAAAATTTTCCGAAATTTTTTGAGAATAAGTTTTCTATTAATGTACCAAATCTTGCACTCATCCGATTTATATCATGAATCACTTCATCAGAAAATTCATAGTTTGGGATAGTTCCTCCTTCTTTGAAAGCTTCAAGAATTAAATCTTGATATGGGGCAAGATAATAAAACGCTCCCAATGGATCACCAACATAAGTTGACTTCTTGCGATCAATTAACAAATCAAATACATATGGAGCTGTTTTTAAGCATCTTTCACACGAATCATCAATTTCTAATATTCCGCATTCAAGCGCTGTATGTGCCCAAGCGTCTACATAATTATAGTCTAAGTTTAATTTCTCAGAAAGTTCATCAATTGTAAATGATATTGAAGATATATTCTCTTCTTTAGGTGATGCTTTTGCTTTTTCTAAAAGATAATCAAGAATACCTATCCTTCTTCCTAAGCCAAACATAAGAACTGTTAAGAATCCATAAAGACTATTTAAAAGAAATTTTTTCATCTGGTCTTTAATTGTGATTTCTTGTTTGTTTTTATTTGGTTCTGAGATTATCTTCACCATTTCTATGTTATTTATTAATACATGATTATAATTTATTCAAAATAAGAAATTAAAAATCAATTTTTTAAATTTCCTTAAGAGTTACTACTTCTTCAGGTAAATAGGATTTTAATATCTCGCTTAATTTCATATCATCTTTTATTGGAATGCCTCTAATCATAAATTGAGATTCTTTCAAAGGATTTACATTCCAATCAAATTCACTTATAAGATATCGTTTTATTTCGAAAAATTTATCATCCGGCTCAATCATATAATCGTCCATAACTTTTTCGATATCTTTTACTTTCACCATTTTTAAAGCCCCTTTTTCTTAAGACTATTTAATTTAAGCTATTTCATTTTCATTTAAAACTAATTAAAATGTAAAATTTCAAAATTTATAAGTTTTTAATTACGGCAACACTTAAAAATACATTCTAATTGCTAATCCCATTAATACTATAGCTACAAAAAATTGTAGATAATTTTTAGGGATCTTCCCTGAAATTCTTGCGCCAAAAATAGAGCCAAAAATAGCCCCTATTCCGATTAAAAAACCTATTAAATAATCTATTTCTCCAATAATACTTTTAGCAATAGTATTATAAATTGCAGTAAAAAATATTATACCCGTAGAAATTGCTGTTGAATTATGGATTGGATATTGAAGAAGAATATGAAGAGATGGTGTGTTTATAATTCCTCCTCCAATTCCTAATAGATGAGCACTGAAACCAGCTAAGAAAAACAAGGGTATAGACTTTTTCAAATTTGTTTTGTAATCATGTTCGCTGAGAATAAACTCAACTTCTTGATCTTCTCGAGAGGGGTTATTTCTATTAGATTTAATTGCTTTATATACCATATTTACTCCTGCTAATAGTAAGGTTGTGGCAAATAACATTTTTAGAACGGTATTATCTAATTCAATGAATAAAAATAATAGAGTACTTGCAATACTTCCTAAAATTGAAAATGAGGAAAAGATTAATACTTGTTTTAAGTCAAGTCTTTTATCTTTTAAATAAGTTAAAAAACCTGCTCCAGAAGATATTAATATTATAAAAGCAGAGGTGTCAACTGCTATATTTATAGGAATGAAAAAAATAACAACCATGGAGCTAACAAAAAAGATCCCCCCTCCAACACCAGCAATACAACTTATTGTTCCAAAAATAAATCCAGCTATTAATAATATTATAAGTCCAACCGTATCCATATAATGTGAAATATAAGAAGCTATTATTAGTTTTCTAATAGATGATACATTAAAGGGAATAATAATAAATTATTAAAAAGAGATTATAATTATAAGTAAATATTAAAAACTAAGATTTGATAGATTTTTAGTTATGCCCGATTCTGATTCTGATAAATTAGTACTAGAATTAGTAGCATGTGATCGTTGTAAGAATCCTTTTATGATGCAAAAAGGAAAAAAATTGAAAAAACAACAAAATAATGAGGAAATTGTTTGTGAAAACTGTATCAAATTAGAAAAAAGGAAAAAAAAATTAGAGTTGGGTGTAATAAATAGTGTAATTGAATCTCAAAAGGAAATTGAAGCTTCCATTATGGAAGTAAAAGATAAAATTGATTTTTCAAAAGCGACATTCAATAAAAAACAATATCTTGAAGAGATTAAAAAAAAATCTCAATCTCTTACAAAATCAATTGATCTCCTCCAAAAAATAGACGAAACAAACGATGAAAAATACATTGAAGAATATAAAAAATTGTTTGAGAAATTACAAAAAGAAGATTCTTAACCTTTTTGTGTGATTTTTTATAACTTTTTAAATATAAAAGCGATATTCATAATATTTTCTAGAGAATGGTATTTAGCATCAAATTTCATGATTTTACTTGTAATTTTGACAAAAATATTCCACAATTTTCGGAACATAGTATTAGATTCATAGCGCTTTCTTAAATCAATGATACTTTTCTCAACTTTTTTAGGATTCTTCGACTGAATATCAGCAATTCTCATCAACCTACCATATACCCCAAATATTTTCAGAAGTTTGAGTGTAGAATTTTTAAAAAGAGATATCATCTGTTCCACTTCATATCGTCGATAATGTCCTATTAACTTATCCTGGTATGAATAAAATTTCATTCGATGCGGAACTGTAAGAACTAATATCCCATTTTTTTTTAAAATTCTACAAATTTCTGAAGCCGCTAAATCATCGTCTTTAATATGCTCTAAAACATCAAGAGCACTAATAAAATCAAAAGTTTCATCTTTATAGGGTAATTTTATGAGATCTCCACAAAGAGGATACCCTTTTTTTTCTCTGATGTATTGCGTTAAAGGGAGTTTTGCTATATCATAATAAGATTTATATTCAACATTATCTAAAAAGGAAAGAAAAGAATTACCAGAAGAACCAAGATCAATTCCTTGTGAAAATTTTCTTTTAGTATTAATATTTTCTTTCAATAAGTCAAATTTGCATCTAATTCCCGGAGATATACAATATTCTGATAAGGTTCTAAAAGAAAAATTCTTATGTTTATCGTAAAAATCTCTTAACATCTAATATATCAGTATAGTTCTTTTATATTATTTTATTACTAAGTTTAAAACAAAAGTAATATTAAAATTTACATCAATCTATACAAAAAGGTTTGTTAAAAATTATTCAAATTAGCGTATATCTTGAAGACCGTCCGGGATCGTTAGCAAGTTTTATAAAACTTCTGATGGACAATAAAATTTTTATACGAGCTCTTACCGTTGCTAAAACAAGTGAATATGGGCTACTATTAATTTTAGTGGATAAACCAGAGAAATGTATAAATATATTAGAAGAAAACGATTATGTCCTCTCTACTACTGATGTAATTGCTGTTAGATTGAATGATAATCTCAATGCATTATATGAAATACCAAAAACTTTAGGAGATAATAAAATCAATATTGATTATTGTTACTCAACCTTAGTCAAAGAGGAATCTATGCTTATTGTACGTGTTGAAGACAAGATCATTGAAAAGACTATGACTACTTTAGGAAAAAGTGGTTTTAGTATTATTGAGGATTAAAAAACAAGATTTTCCTCTTTATACTTTATTAAATTATTAAAATTTCTGATTAGCTCTACTTTTAACCAACAATTTCATTCTTTCTATTAATATTTTTATAGCATAAGCAGCATCATGCGGGGTGAAGAAGATGGTTGTATTCTCTTTTTTAGAATGATCTCTTATATCACTGAATTCTTCAGCAAACATTATTAGCGTTATTAATGGTTTAATCCTTTTGGTATCGTTCCATGCCTTAATTATTCCTCTATAATGTTCATCAGATTTCATTTCTAAAAATGGTGGAATTACAACACATGCTACAACGATATCTATTCCAGGATCTTCCAACATCAATTTTGTAACATTATAATATTGTTCTTTATCAGCTACTCCAATCATATCAAGAGGATTAATAAATTTTACTAATGAAATAAGATAAGGCTTCATTTTATCAATAAGGGTCTCTGAAAATGATGCTAATCTTAAATTAAATTCTTCTGCTTTATCACTAAATAAAACTGAACTCCCTCCACTATTTGTTAAAACTCCAATCTTTTCCCCTTTAGGAAGAGGCAGAAATGAGTATGCTTTTAATGCTGTTATAAAATCAGAAGTGTTTTCACATAATAAAGCTCTAGATTGGTTAATTGATGTTTTGAGCATTTTATAATTTGTTGCAATCGACCCTGTATGACTACTAGCAGCTTTCATCCCATAGGCAGTTCTACCACCTTTTAATACAATTATTGGTTTATTCAAAACAATATCTTTCAGTGTTTTTAAAAATACTCTCCCATCAGTAATGGTTTCCATATAAATGCAAATTATCTCAGTATTTTTGTCTTCATTGAAAAAATCCAAGATCTCATTAAATGATACATCTATATTATTTCCAATATTAGCAAATTTGGAGCAACCAAGATTTTGACTTGCCATCGCGTAAAACATAGCACATCCAAATGAACCTGATTGACTTATCATACTAATTTTGCCCGGTGGAGCTGCTTGAATAAAAGAAGCATTTAAACCAATATCTAAATTCTGTATTCCAACACAGTTAGGTCCCATGACACGAATTCCTGCTTCTTTGCAGTTTTTTGCTATTTCTTGTTCTTTCTTTTTTCCTTCTTCGTTAATTTCTCCAAAACCCGCTGTTATAATTATAATACCCTTCACTTTTTTTTCAATACATTGTTCAATCACACCGTCAACAGCTTTTGCAGGAACCAAAATAATTGCTATGTCAATATGCTCTGGTATCTCAAGAATAGATGTATAACATTTCAAACCCAGAATTTCTTTACTTTTATGGGAAATGAGATATAATTGGCTTTGAATGTCTTTATTTTTAAGAATATTGATAGTAACAGCATTTCCAAATTTTTTAGGATTAGAGGTTGCACCAATAACCGCGATAGTTTTTGGATAAAAGAAAAAATAAACCATCTAATTATTCTTCCTCCTCATATATAGCATCATGGATACATACATCAATGCACACTTTACACCCTCGACATGTTTCTTGATCAATATATGCTTTTTTTTGATCGTCATCAAAAAGTATTGCAGGGCAACCAAATTTATTAATACAAATTAAGCATCCTTTACACTTTTCAGGTTCGACTTTAACTTTAGGAGGATGAATGTTCTTAATGCGGAACTCATTCATCTCTAATAATGAACATGTATGTCTTGATATAAAGACACGAACCCCCTTTGCTTTTACAGCTTCCTCCAATTTTTCAATCATTTTTGGTAAGTCATTAGAATCTTCAACCCATATATTTTCAGAAGAGACTCCGCATCCTTTCACTAAATCTTCTAGAATTACCTTAGTTCCAGGTTCTCTTGTAATTTTAATACCTGTACCAGGATGATCTTGAAAACCAGTCATTGCTGTTGAATGATTATCTAATATCATAACAAGTATATTATTTTCATTATAGACGGCATTTATTAATGCAGGAATCCCAGAATGAAAAAAGGTTGAATCCCCCAAAATTCCCAATACTGGATTCTCTATAGGTTGTATCTTAGATATTCCATTAGCCATTCCAATTGAACCACCCATACAAATTTCTGTATCTATGCTTTCAAGAGGTTTGTATACTGCTAATGTATAACAGCCGATATCAGAAGAGTTTACAAATTTTGTTTTCATTTTCTTTTCTATTTGTTTTAATGCATAGAAAGAAGCGCGATGACTACACCCAGGACACAGGATTGGTAATCTCGGAGGTAATATCAGTAAATCATTCGGGACTGAAACACTATTATATTCCAAATCCATTAAGGCCGCTAAAGTTTCTATTACCAATTCTGCTGGAAATTCTCCATTTTGTGGGAAAAAATCCTTACCATGGATTTCTACTTCTTTTGTTAAACCCTTATCATATGCAATTTGTTTTAATATATTTTCTAAGAAAGGTTCTAATTCTTCTAAAACAAGAATTTTATCTACGGAGTTTAATAATTTTTCAATTAATTTTCTTGGTGGGGGATAGACCATTCCTAATTTAAGAATTGAAACTTTCTCTTTTAAACCAAAATAGTTAAGCGCATCAATTAAATGTGCATATGGAATTCCTGCTGCAACAAATCCATATCTTATTCCATTAACTTTATCATCAGATATTTTAAGAGAATTAAACGGAAATTCATCAGCAAATTCAGATATTTCTTTCAATCTCTCTAATAATCTAACACGCAATACTCTTGAATGAGACGGTAAGCAGACCCAACGTGATCTATCCCAATCAAATCCATAGTCTCTATCGATCTGCTTAATTCCTCCAAGTGTCACGTCACCTCTACCATGATTCAAGCGCGTGGTCGTGCGAAATAATACAACTGACTGAAAGTGTTCGGAAAAATCGAATGCATATTTAATTAAATCTTTAGCCTCTTGTGCTGTCGAAGGCTCGAATACTGGTATTAAAGCGTGTAAACCAAAGTATCGATTATCTTGCTCATTTTGAGATGAAAAACAGCTTGGATCATCTGCAGATACTAATACCATGCCCCCGCGAGCTCCAGCATATCCCGCCGTCATGAAAGCGTCAGATGCGACATTTACCCCTACATGTTTCATACATGCGACCGATCTAACATCACACATTGAACCTCCATAAGCCACTTCAAAAGCTACTTTTTCGTTAATACTCCATTCCAATTTTAAATGGGGGTGATACGGGTACATTTCAGCAAGAGTCGATAATACCTCTGAAGAAGGTGTACCTGGATATCCTGAAGCTATTATAACTCCTGCTTCTAAAATTCCCCGTGCTATTGCTTCGTTTCCCAGCATAATAATATGATTACCAGGATTATTTTCTGCAAATTGTGGAACACTCACTTTAAATCCCTCCTAATTAGTTTCCCTTTTTCAATACCTTTTTGAAAGGCGATTTTATTAATATTTTGGGCTTTTTCTGGAACAAAGCGTAATATAGATTGCTTAAGGGTTCCTTCATTGATAGGTAGTATTTCTAAACCTAATAAAACACCTAGCATAAATACATTCAAAGTTCGAAGATCTCCAGCTTTTAATGCTTCTTTATGCCCATTGATAAAAAAAATGTTTGGTGAGATTTGATAAAGAAATTTTTCAATAGCCTCTCTATTTGGATATTCCATATCCATTAAGTGAATAGTTGGAGGTACAATAACATTATCATTAATTAAAAAAATCGTGTTTGAATCTGCATAACTGAAATTACGGACGGCTTCACTTGCTTCAAAAGCTATGATAATTTGACAATTTCCTCTTGGAATTAAAGGACCCTCAACTTCATTACCAAATCTGAGAAATGATGCGACAGATCCACCTCTCTGTGCCATTCCATGGGTTTCTGCTGTTCTAACCTTATAATTTTCTCTTAAAGCTGCCCATGCGAGAATTTGTATCGCGCGAATAACACCTTGACCCCCTACTCCAACGATTAACAGATTGAAATTCTTAAGTTCCATAATGCCCTTTTATGAAGAATTTATATATTATATATCTTATCTAGTTCAAATTAATCGCCAATTTTTAATTAACTTATACATGAGTTAATATAATGGGAATAAACTCCCATAATTTTTATTTTTAAATATCATCCCTACATCTCAATAAAACAAGATTTGGTATATCCAAAAATTACAAAAAAAAAGAGAAAATTGAAGTATATTTCCAAATATTAACTTATCCACTTATCTTTCTAGATAATTATTTAAAATAATTCAATTAAGTTGGATACTATATCAACAATTCATTTAGTTAATATATTTAAGTTATTCTTATAATCGAACTTAAATTTGATATTTTATTAAGAAAAGCTCAAATCAAATTTATATATATGAAATTACCATTAAAGGTTACAGATCATTTTTTTGATTAATTTTACAAAAACTAAATAAAAAGATATAAAATGACGAAATCTAAATTTAATAAAAAGAAACTAATTCCGTTTTTAGCAATCCTAACATTGGTTTTTCTTGGAGTTTTCAATTTAAATTCAGTGTATGCAATTCATATGGAAGGTGATGGAGCAACTTTTTATCCAGACGATGAACATCCTATTCAGTATGGTGTGTTTATTCCCACTCCAAATATGTATGCCACAATGTCAATAGGCGGATCAAATCAGGGACAATTTACTATAATGGATTGGAGAAATTCATTTCCTCCAATTGCTCAAGAAATGGTTTCATATCCCGGAGAAAATATTTCTTTAGTGTATCCTTGGTATTTTGAAGGATATTTGAAAGATTCAACCTCATTTAATGACTATCTTGATCCATGGGATATTGAATGGTTAAATGTAACAGCATTCAATCCTCATAATGTTACCTTATCGCCCTTTACTTTGAATACTGTTTTTAATTACCATGTTATGATAGAAGGAACGAGTCCAATATTCCCATTAAATCATTCGATACCCCTACAAATTGATCTAGTAATTAAAAATCCCGGTCCAAAAATATTAAAATTTGATTGGTTAACAACAAATCCTCCAGTTATATGGGATTATAGATTAATATCACCCTCTGAGGAATATGTTTTAAGTTATCCTGAAACAGCCCGCTACAATACACTTTTAAGTACAGAGGAAATATTCGATTATATTGTATTTGTTGCAAAGAAAGCAGGTACATATAGATTATTAGTCGATGCTGAGCATACTCATCCCGCATATTTAAATCTTGAATTTTTAAAGAGTTCTATTTCTAATTTACCTTTTGAGAAATTAAAATTTATAGGAAATAGTGATAAGGATCCTAGCCTTATTGAACAAACTGAAATAGAATGGCAATCTAATTGGTTAAAGATTAGTGGAAAAAAAGGAGAATTGTATCGAATAGATATTGGTGAAGATTATGTAGGTACTCCTCCGACATTTGGCATTTGGATGCCATCTGAATATGGATATCTTGGTGCTGCGGGTATTCTTCCCACATCAGGTGTTTTTTATTTCCCCGAAGATGGAAATGGATATTTTTCATTTATAGATGCTGATTATGGCGATTGGTATAGATATTCACTATACTTAAAAAAACTCAATGTTTTAGATTATAATATTGGCGATAATTTAACCACTCTTAGAGTTTCACGGGATCAGGAGAAAGCTATTGGATTTACAATTGAACAAGATTCATTCGTAAGGTTTAATTTTACATCATACAGTCAACCAGCAGGTAATCCGTGGATAGGCTTTGATCTATTTTTTCAAAACGAATTTCTATTTAAAGATTCTAAAAGCATGGTTGGTTTTGAGTCTAATTACCCTATTGAAGAAAAACAAGTTGGTTCAGAGACATTTTACTATTATTATTTCCCAGCAGGCACTTATACGTCAGTTATTCAAAATGAGAATATTTCTTACGATGGTGTTTTTCAAATAAGTTCAAAATATGTTGACTTTAGTAATGAGACGATTCCAATTAGTTCTTTATCCTACCCTGATACAGATCCTTCTCAATTTTTAACTTTAGAGTTCGATCCCGATGAATATTATAATGGTATTTATGACGCTCAATATGCTTATATAAATATTACACAACCAGGGCAATACATTTTAAATACTACAATATATGCTTCTGATTATTTAGCAAGTTTACCATTAACAGCAAATCCAGCTGCAGTTGTTGTTTTCAATTCTAGTGTATTTCCATCCGGTTCTTACCATGATTGGACAGAAGAAGCTTTAGATCCTTTAAAATCATTTCCAGCATTTTCCGATGACACTGTAGGAGAACAATCAAATGATATTCTCTTTATAGCATATCCACAAAAATGGCATAATATGGAATTTAATTTTTCACAACTAGGAACAAGAGAGAACCCTGCTTTAGATCTTAACTATTATACATATGATGGTAATGATTTTACAAGTGAAGTGTCTGAAACATTAGACACTACAACTGAGTTTACATCTAATGGAAAAATAGTGCTTGAATTAATGGATACAGAATATTTAACATGGATACCTGGTGCAGATTTTGATTTGCCTACTATTGAAGAAGATGATTATTATTGGTTAGCGATTAGTCTAGAACCAGGTTGGGATTATTCTCAACTGCCTTATATTCAAATATTAAAATTATCGAATATCACTCTACAAGGAGATTTAAACTTTGCGCTTGTAAGGGAGAGTAGCTACCAATATGCTGATTATTGGCAACCAGATATGGAAGTAGGCCCTACATTATTGATTAATCAATATCAAAATGCTACTGAGGCAACAAGATTTTTAGAAACTGGACAACCCTATATAATTGGCTTTGAAGAAGGAGTTTATAAATTACTTATTATTCCACATGGATGGAGTGGTTCAGAACCTCTTAAGGTTAATTTTGCCGTTGAGAACTTTTGGCCTTATAGACACCAAGCATTTTATAATATAACTGATGAACCAAATCTATATTTACATCAAATAAATAATTATACCGCTGCAGGTTACGGGCAGATCAATGATACGATATATAGTTATGGTTTAACTACGACGTATAATAGTACAGAATCAGAGTTAATTGAACTCGCAAATGAAAATTATTTTGTAATAGAATGCGTTGGTAGTGCCTATCAATGGACTCAACTAGTTATTGCTTGTAATAATGTATCTAGTTATAGAGCTTATTTGATGCAAGATCTTCCTTGGGTTACTAATGATCCGAATTATGAGATTAGAGAAATAGAGTTTGCAAGTTATCCTTTTATAAATAATACATACGAATTTGGTGTACATACAGATCATTTTTATATACTATTTGAAGTTGATGGATTTGGTAGTCCAGATGAAATGGTAACTTTTAGGATAGATTTGAATCAATATAATACCACTATGTTAACAACTAGTGTTCCGATTGCTTCATATACGCCCCCTATGGATACTGGATTGATATTAGGATTAGCTATTGGTATTCCTGTCGCCGCAGGAATAATCGTTGTCATTTATGTACTAAAAAAGAAAGGTAGAATTTTGTCAAAAACACCTTAAAAGCAAATAAATAATTATTTTTTTTTTTTCATCTTTTTAGAAATATCATAATTTTCTCTCTATTATTTATGGAATATTATAAATTATTTCAAATTTATTTATCAAAATTTAAAAAATGGTGAATTTAAAATATATTTGAGTGTTTCTCCGCACCAGAATAATAAAATTAGCCTGGAACTTTAGAAAATTAATTGTTTTGGTTCTTATGTAGGGATTTTATTCTTATTAACTTCTTAATAAAATTGTAAATTATTTTTATTAAAAGTATGTTGATTAAAACTTTGTTATAAAATTGGGATAATAATTTTCAAAAAAATTGATTTTTTTTCTCTAATTTTAAAGAAAAATTTTTTTTTTTAATTAAATTTATGAACTCTTTAAGCTTTTATTTTTAATCTAAGGATGTATGAAAGAAATATAAAATCCATGAACACATATTAGTCGCATACCTATACAATTCACGTAATAATGGAACAGAGCGTTCATAAGATTGACGAAACATTTATTAGGATGGGAAAAAATATATATATTTAGAAAAAGATTTTTTTTTCTAGTAGTGGAATGTTTGTTTTTAGGCCATAATTTATTCCTCCACGAATAAAACTAAAAATCCATTCCATTACTTTTTTCTTTTTTTATTATGGTTTTAAATTTGCAAGTTTTGAATTCTAAGTTTCATTTAAGTAATACTAATTAATAAAGTATAAAATAGGTATTGCTTTCTTTGCTAATATTCATCAGGTTTTATCTTTTTTAACTCTTCAATTAAAACTGGCACAATCTCATGAAGATCTCCAACAATTCCATAGTGTGCCACCTTAAAAATAGGAGCATTTGGATCTTTGTTGATTGCTACGATTATTTCTGAATTTTGCATACCAACTAAATGTTGAATAGCTCCAGAAATTCCGCATGCGATATATAATTTTGGTGAAACCGTTTTACCCGTTTGCCCTATTTGTCTCTCCTGAGCTATCCAATTTAATTCCACAGTAACTCTGGAACCTCCTAATTCAGCTCCTAACACTTTTGCTAATTCTTCTATAAGTTTGAAATTTTCTTTGGAACTAACACCCCTTCCCCCTGCTACTATAACTTCAGCATCTTCAAGATTAATAGGAGTCTTTTTTCTATCTACGATTTTTACTATTTTTGAAACAGCATCTTCTTTTTCGAATTTATAGTCAATTTTAGTGATTCTTACTTTTTTTTTTAATTTTTCAGCTACTTTAAATATTCCAGGCCTCACGGTAGCCATTTGAGGTCTATTATAAGGTGTTCGAATAGTAGCCAAAATATTTCCACCATAAGTAGGACGTGTTTGTAAAAGATTTCGAGTTTTCAGATCAATATCCAAACCAGTACAATCTGCTGTTAAACCTGCATTGAGTCTTTTTGCAACTCTTGGCGCAAAATCTCTTCCTGTAGGAGTAGCACCCACTAATACTATTTCTGGTTTTTTCTCAAGAATTAACTCTGTTAATATGTTTGCATATAAATCAGAATAATAATCTTTTAATATTGGCGATTTAACATAAATTATCTCGTCTGTTCCATATTGACAAAACTCTTCCAATTGGTCGTCAAAATTACCTCCTAAAATGATAAGAGACAAATCGACTTCTAATAACTCTGCTATTTCTTTCCCTTTACCTAATAATTGGAAAGCTACAGGGTGAATTTTATTTTTATAATGTTCAGCAATAACCCAAATACCTTTATATTGCGATATATCAACTTTTTCTACTTTTATTTCTTCTCTTTCTAAGATGATTGCTTCAACAAGACAAGCTTCAATACAGGCTCCACAGAGATTGCACTTTTCATTAATAACTGCTTTATTATCAACTATCTCAATTCCCCCATAAGGACAAATATCCAAACAGGCAGCACACCCAGTACAAAGTTCATCATCAATGATAATACTCATCTATATTTTTCCTCTTAAAGTACCTTATCCTTTTTTAAATTCAAACATAATTCTTTAGATACTTCATCTGGTGTTCCTTTTAAAATAATATGTTCACCCTTTCTTTCGGGGATAAATATTTTCCATACCTCAGTCATCGAACCGTTTAAACCTATTTTTGCCTTATCAGCCTTTAGATCTTCAGCATTTAAATAAAAGATTTTTTTCTTTTGATAAGCATGTACGATTCCTGACATTGTAGGATATCTAGGTTCATTAATTTCTTTTAATACCGAAATTAAAGCAGGTAATTTTGTTTTAATTATCACAACCTGTTCTGTTCTGAAAGTCCTTTCTACAACTATTTTATTACCTCTCAATTCAAATTTTTGTACATAGGTAATTTGTGGGATTTCTAACTCTTCTGCTAATTCGGGTCCAACTTGAGCTGTATCTCCATCAATTGCTTGAGACCCACAAATAACGAGATAATTTTCAAACTCTTTTTTTTCTTTTAACAATTTTTTGATAGCAAGTGCTAGAGTATAAGATGTTGCTAAGGTATCTGCTCCAGCAAAAGATCGATCAGTCAATAAAAAGGCTTTATCTACACCCATTGCTAATGCTTCTCTTAATACTTCTTCCGCTTGAGGTGGACCCATGCTTAATGCTACTACATCAGCACCATGGTGTTCTTTTATTGATAAGGCGAGCTCTATAGCATGTTTATCATGGGGATTCATAATTGAAGGAATACCTTCTCTCACAAGAGTATTAGTTTTAGGATCAATCCTTACTTCAGATACTCCAGGCACTTGTTTGATACAGGTAAATATTGTAAGCATCTTTTCCATTATTTAAATCCTTTACGTAATAATTGATGAGCTATTACCAATCTTTGAATTTCAGAAGTTCCTTCATAAATTTCTGTCATCTTAGCATCACGGAAATATCTTTCGACTGGATATGCTTTCATCAATCCATAACCTCCATGTATTTGACATGCATCATGTGCAGCTTGCATAGCCGCTTCTGATGCAACGAGCTTTGCCATAGCACTAGTTAATCCGTAATCCATCCCTTTATCGCACAAATATGCTGCTTTATAAGTTAATAACCTAGCAGATTCAACAGCACAAGCCATATTGGATATCATCCATTGTATTCCTTGAAATCTCCCTATGGGGCGTCCAAACTGGACTCTTTCATTTGCATATTTAACTGAAGCTTCTAATGCTGCTTGACCGAGACCAACACATTGAGCAGCAATAGAAATTCTTCCAAAATCTAAAATTTGCATAGTCAGCTTAAATCCGTCTCCAATTTTCCCTAGAATATTTTCTTGAGGAACACGAACATCTTGAAATACTAGTTCAGAGGTATTTGATGCACGAGCTCCTAACTTATCTTCTTTTACTCCAACAGAATAACCTGGTGTTTCAGTATCTACAATAAAAATAGTTAATTCTTTTCTAGTTTCTTTCTCACCTGTTTTTGCTACTACAAGTAGAGTTTTTGCTATACCCCCATTTGTAGCGAAAATTTTGCTCCCATTTAAAATCCACTCGTCACCATCTTTTACAGCACTTAATTGAACTCCTGCTGCATCTGAACCTGCATTTGCTTCTGTTAAACAAAAAGCCCCAATCTTATTACCCTTAGCAAGATCAATAAGAAATTGTTGTTTTTGTTCCTCAGTCCCGAACTTGTAAATTGGGTATGCACATACACTGCAATGAACTCCTGTCGTTATTGACCATGAAGTATCAATTCTTCCAATTTCTTCTGTTATAATACAGAAACTAAGGGTATCATCATGAAGCCCCGCACCACCATACTCTTCTGAAATACATGTACCAAAATAATTCATTTCTTTCATTTTTTCCATAACAGTTGGATCTAATTCTTGATTCTCATCACTTTCTTCTGCTACAGGCGCAATATATTCCTCAGCAAACTCTCGTGTAATTTTTTTAAGCATCATTTGTTGATCTGTTAATAAGAAATCCATAATTAAAATTCTCCAATAATTATTTTTTTAACATTTTAAATTCAAATAAATGAAATTAACTATTTTAAAAGATTGGCTATAATTATATTTTATTACTCGAATAAAGATTAAGCAGAATTTGAACTATTTTGAGTTTTCATTATTCTGTAAACTTTCAAAATTCTTATATATCAGAACAATGAAATTGTATTATTAAATAAAGTTTTGATCGAGAATAAACAGATTTGAAATAAAATGGGAATCAAAGAGAAAATAATAGAAAAGAAAAATGGGCTTTATTCTTTTATAATAAATCCAAAAGTTGTGAAGTTATCTTGTATTGGAACGGCAATAGTTTGGATACTTAGTTTAGCTTTAGCATATCTTGTTGCCCAGTTGGATCCTGCTGGCCCTCCTTCTGATCCTGCCGGATTTAATTTGTTAATTAACTATATTAGTGATCTAGGCAATCTGGATTTAACACCAATGCCAATAATTATAGATTTTGGGATGATGCAAACATCCATATTGATGGTCCCTGCTGCATTTTATTTAAGAAAAATGCTGAAAGGAGATGGTTCGAAACTTTTAAGAAAGATATTAAGCAATTTGACCTTAATTTGTATGTTAATTGCGATGTGTGGATTATTTCTAACGGGGGTTATTTCTGAAGACGTAGGTGAACGATTGGACACTATTCTTGGACCACCTATACCTGATTATTACTGGCATGACATTGTTGCTGATTTTGCGTTTATCTTTTTTATGGTTAGCGGAATTCTTGTGGCATCGCAATTTATCATTTTTCCTGATCTACTGGAAAATGAAATTGGATTGAAACACACTACTACCGTACGTGTATCGCTAGCAATAAATTCATGGATATTAACTCCGATATTTTTTGGTTTTTTTTATACTGTGCCCTATCTTTGGTATACTGATGCATTTTGGACGTACTTGCCATTATGGCAATGGGCGCCCTTTTGGGAGTGGCTACTTATGTTTTCACTCTCAGCTTGGTTATTGGTGGTATTAAATTTTATGCTATTAAAACCAATAAATAGAGAATTAAAATCTCGGCAAATTTAAAAAAAGAATATAATTTATTTTTTCGATTATTTTATTTATTCGATTTATTATAAGGCATTTCAGAATCTGGTTTTCTAGAAAGTTTTTCAGGACCTGCGTATTTAACGACAATTATAAGATAAGGTATTATCATAATACTACCACTTATATAAAACACCATTAGAGGTAATAATCCTAAATATCCTGCAATAAATGCTCCCCCAAAATTAAAACTAAAATGAAATAATACAGTAATTACTAAACTACCTTTGGTATTATTGTAAGCCCAGGTCATTAAAATTGAAATAACAGTATTTAAAATTATAAAAATATAAAAAGGCATTCTTACTTCGACAAAATGTAATGGTATATGCCAACATGCCCATATAATTCCTAAAATAATACTAGAATTTAGGGCACTAAATCTTGATTGAAGCCTTGGTAATGCAAAACCACGCCAGCCTGCTTCTTCACTTAAAGGGCCAGAGAGTAGGGTAAAAAGTAGATAAATAAAGAAGGTACTTATTGTTAAATCTGGGACTGGTCCAGGTGATTGACCTCCAAAAAGAATATAAAATCCAGCAAAAATAAGAGGTACGATAAATAGTAAAAATGCTGCTAAATACCATTTAATACTCACTTTCCATCTTAGAAATCCACTTAATAATTTCTTTATTTCTGACCATCCTCCAATAACTCCTGATATAATAATCGCAGAAATTGTAGGACTCCATGCAGAAAGTACCCAATAGAGTGCAAAATGAATATTTATAAATATACGAAGAATTACTGAAATAATAATAAGAAGATAAGAAATGACAAAGAATGTAATAAGAGGATTTTTTCTAATTATTCGGATAAATAAATTATTTTCCTTAGCTATACCATTCATATTTAGAAATTATTTTTTATCTTTAAAAAACATACGTTCATTAAAGGTGTGAATTTAAATCTATTTCATACATTATTAGTAGTATGAGTGATGAAAATCAGCATTTTGAAATTTCAAAACAAAAGGATTATTTATATGTAATAAAAGAAAATATTTCACTCGTTCATCCAGTTTATACAAATGATCCTCTTAATATGTATTTACTTTTAGGATCTCATACTGCTCTTTTGCTTGACACAGGATGTGGGCTAGCACCTCTAAAACGAATTGTAGATGATTTGATAGGTGAGAGAAAACTATTAGTGTTCAATACTCATTATCATTGGGATCATCCTTTAGGTAATGTAGAATTTGGAGTGGTGTATATTCATGAAAATGAAGTGGATCTTATTTCAAAACCTTATGATGTTTCATATTTTAAAGATTCTCCCAATGAAATTGTAAAAATATATGCAAAACAAAATTATTTAATTCCTCCAGCAAAAACAATTAAATCATTAAAAGATGGAGATGTTTTTGATTTAGGTGAAATAGAAGTAAAAGTTATACATTGTCCAGGACATTCTCCTGGGTCTATATGCTTGTTAACAAGCAGAGGTGAACTTTTTACAAGCGATGTTGCTTATTATGGAGATCAATTCTTACCTAGAAAAGAGGACTTTCCTGAAGTTCTTAAAACCCTCTTAAATTTAATAGAATTATGTGAAAGGCAAAAAAATCTTGAACTTTATCCGTCACATAGAAAATATCCCTGTGATAAGACTCTTTTAACAGATCTTTACAATGGTATTAAAAACATAGAGGATCTATGGGATACAAAAAAACCATTTGATTTTTTTGAGGCATGGCAGATTGATGATGATAAATTTAGATACTACATATCGAGATAATAAATAAAAAAATTATTTTAAAACAAAGAATAATTCTTTTTAACTTATTTAATTTTGATATAAAAGCTATAAAACTAAGAAAACTAATGAATTCTATTAAAAAGAAGCTAAAGCAAAAACTTAGGGGATTTTTAAAAGAAAAAGTTGATACTAAAGATCTTCTCTATCTCGAGAAAATTGTTTTACTAATTATACTCTTAACTTTTACACTTATAGCTTTAGAAATTAATAAATCTCTCAGTTATAAAAAGTATGAGAGAATTGAATTTAAATCAGCAGGAGCAAGACTTTATGCAAACCTATATTATCCTACTAAAGCTTTACCCTTTCAAGAAAAAGGACCACTAATTATTTACTGTCATGGAATTGGAAGTAAGAGAGATTTCGATCTTAGAATACCTATAGAATTTACTAAACGTGGCTTTTATGTAGCAGCTTTAGATTATCAAGGACATGGTGAAAGTAGCGGTACCATTAATAATATCGTTAAATCGACTAATACACCTGCTCTTGCTCAAGATTGTACCAGATTATTAGAAAAACTAAAAACCTTATCATTTTTCTCAGACGTGAATGAATCTCAAATTGGACTTATCGGTCATTCACTTGGAGGTATGGTTGTTCTTATGAATCAAGCTTTGAATCCTGAATTTAAGGTTACCGTTGCTTGGGCACCCCTTGTTAATTTCAACCCACCTCGGTTTGGTCTTGAATGGCAAGGATATGAACAATATATCCCTGTTAATTTATTAAATAATACTAATAGTGAGAACTTATTAATAATAATGCACGTAAAGGATGAGGTTTTAGATTATCAGGACAATGCATTAAAAGCAAAAGAATTGACTAACTGCACAGTTCTTAATATAACAACTCCATTACTCGGAGGAGGGCACCAATTATTTTCAAATAAAGTTCTTAGTAATTCAATAAAATGGTTTGAATTAAATTTTTTTAATTCTATCACGATTAATGGGCCAATACATATTACTTATTTTTGGAATTATGTCCTAATTTTTTTAAATCTAGTTTTACTCATTACAATAATTTTTCTTCTAGTATCATATTCTGCAAAATTTTTTCGATTACCTGCTAGATCTAATAATAAGAGTCCTAAGAATCAAAAAAACTCTCTTTTTAAAATGAAAAAAATTGGCAAAATTATTGCAATTTTATTCTCTTCAACAATTTTTATATTAAATTGGCTATTATTTACATCTATTTTTGGTTTAATAGGAATATTTTATGCGTCCTTGGTTTTTAGTGGCTTCTTCATACTAATCAAATTTATAGCATATATAATACGTTTTAACCGCCAAAAAATTAAGTTTGGTAGAAAAGAATTAAAGAACGTATTGAAAGAAGAATTTAATATTAGTGTACTTGTTTATGCATCAATATGTGCGTGGTATTTTCTTTTAGTCTATTTGCTTTTTTCATTCTCTTATCCATTTGCTTTTTTTTGGCCTTCTAATATAGTTAATATTGTACTAACTTTAGCAATTTTTCCTATATATTTTTCAATAGAAATTCTATTTAGAAGAATTTTCTACCCTCTCTTAAATTTTATAAAATCTGAAAAAACTAAAGCTAAATTAATTGTCATTTCAGCTTTTATAATTTATACAATTTTAATGGTTTTAGCTAGGAGTTACTCATATTTACCTTCTGTTCTCTTTACTTTTATTATTTTTTTAATAGTTACAGTTGCTAATACTATCATTTATGAACATACAAAACGTTTTAGTGCAGTGCTAGTGAGTTCATTTACTATAATCCAATTATTTTTCTCAGCTGTGATTTCGAATGTAATCGGGATTGGTGCTTTTTCGCATTTATTCTAAACTATTTTTCTAATTTATATCTTTTTATAAAGATAAAAATGATAGACTCCATAGCGATGAAAATTTTTAATATTTAGAATTAACACCCTTTTTTTTCTATAATTTATAATACAAATGCTAAAATAATTGAATAGGTTTAGAAGCATAGCTTATAATTGAATTAAGTAATGAAATGAATTATTATGATAGATATTCCAGAATCTTCGATAATGAAAGATGGTATAAATTACAAGTATTATATAAATGGTAAATGGGAAGAATCAAATTCGGGAAAATTAATATCAGTTCATAATCCTTATAATAATGAATTGGTTGGAAATGTGCAACCTTGCACGAAGGAGGAAGTAGATAATATAATTAAAATAGCTCGTGAAAATATTGATTGTTGGAGAGAAACTCCTCTGAATGAACGTGCTGAAGTTTTAAATAAAGCAGCAGATTTAATCGTTGAATGGTCGAAACCATTAGGATATTTACTAATGAAGGAAATAGGGAAACCAATAAATAGTGCAATTTCTGAAATTACAAGAACAGCAGAAATATTTAAAGCAACAGCAGATTCCAGTTTACAGTTATCGGGTGAAACAATTTTAGGAGATGCATTTGAGGGTTTTTCTAAAGAAAAAGTATCAATGACGTATAGAGTACCATTAGGAGTAATTTTATGTATAGGACCATTTAATTATCCGTTTAATTTAACTGGTTCTAAAATTGCTCCAGCACTATTAGCAGGTAATACTGTAGTTATGAAACCTCCAACTCAAGGACCATTAACTGCGCTCCATTTTGGAATTATTTTAGAAAAAGTAGGAGTGCCACCTGGAGTTTTTAATATCATCACTGGAAGAGGATCTGAAATTGGGGATTATTTAACAAATCATCCAGGGATTGATATGATTGCATTCACAGGATCTTCAAAAATAGGTAAACACCTTGCTAAAGTTGCAGGTATGAAACCTTTATTGTTAGAACTGGGAGGTAAAGATGCGGCAATTATCTTAGATGATGCAGATTTAGATAATACTGTGAAGGCAATAGTTTCGGGAGCATTCTCATATAGTGGTCAACGTTGCACTGCCGTTAAAAGAGTATTGCCAATGCCAGGTATAGTCGATAAATTACTTAGAAAAGTGACTGAAGAAACTCTTAAATTATCAATTGGAGATCCATCAGAAAATAAAAATATTGGACCACTTATTAGTTCAGAACAATGTGAATATGTTCAAGGCTTAATAGATGACGCTCTTAAAAAGGGCGCAACGTTGATATGTGGAAATAAGCGTGAAGGCAATATTTTCTGGCCAACAATTTTAGATAATGTTACTACTGACATGAGAATCGCGTGGGAAGAGCCTTTTGGACCTGTTCTTCCATTCATTCGAATAAATAGTGCAGAAAAAGCTATTGAAATTTCAAACAAATCTGAATATGGTCTTCAGGGTATGATTTTTACAGATAATATAGATCTTGCATTTAATATTGCTCAAGAATTAGAGGTTGGAACCGTCCAAATTAATGGGAAAAGTGCTCGTGGACCTGATCATTTTCCATTCTTAGGGACTAAATCTTCGGGTTTAGGCACTCAAGGAATAAAATATTCTATTGAAGCTATGAGTCGCCCTAAGGTTGTAGTTATGAATTTATCCGAGAGGGGTAAATTAGTAAAGCAGTGTTTTGTTCTAGATAAATAATTTGATATTTAACTCTATATTCTTAAAATAAAGAATTTTAACAAATTACTGAGGCAAAAAAATTAAATAATTTTATCATCAATTTTCCTGAAATAAAAACATTAGATTCCAATTCCAGTAGAATTTATGGCGAGATTTGTGCGGAATTAGACAGAAGTGGGATGCAAGTACCTCAAATTGATTTACTCAATGCTTCTATAGCAATAGCAAATAAAGTGCTTTTAATAACAAAAGATAAAAAATATTTTCCTCGAATTGTTAAATTTTCAGAATTTGATTTTCTTGAATTATGGGAATACTAACTCAAAATATTAAATTTTGTTAGAGTTAAGTACTAACTGTGCTTTGCTAGAATATAGTAGCCAGTTGTAAGATAAATCACTAGGCTGTGCGCAATTCATTTCGCTACAGGAGTATTAAATTACATTAATATAAATATTTGGATTTTTAATCTCAGAAAATAATATAAAACGCATTCATCCAATTCATTATTTTATCATTTTTAATAGCTTTATTATCTTTTTTTCATCTACCTCTTCAAGAGTATTGACTTTAATATGCTTCGTTGTTTTGCCACTCCCTTCAAAAACTGCTATCTCTTCTTTTGTTAAACCTTTAATCGAGAAACCCAGATTGACATGTGTTTTTAAAGCAACGATGTAATATTTATTTCCATAATAAGGAACTCCATATTTAATTTCCTCTGTAATATCTGGGAATGTACTTAATATAATTTCCCTTAATTTCTGACAAATCTCTTTTTGAGGAGATTTCTGTTTTTCTATATATTCATTAACTTTATTATCCATATTCTTGTTTTAAATACTGTCTTATTAAATTTTACCTAAGGGGCTATAAGAAATTTTAAATTTCTATAATCTCAATACTTAACTCTCTATAGCTAATAAATTTTAATTATTAACTTTCAGTCCTAAATCTTTTAATTATCAAAATTTTTTAGGTTCAAAAATTTATTTTAAATTAAATGAAAATATAACTTTAAATAGTTAAATAAATCGAGATTTAAACTATGTTTGAAAAAAATTATCTATATAAAATTCAACAAGAAAAAGAAAAATGGAAAGAAAAGTTAAAAAATGCGAAAGAACGAGAAGTCAAATTTGTAACTGATTCTGAAATTCCTATTAAGCAAATCTATACTCCATTGGATGTAAAGGGAGATTATTTTGAAAATATAGGCTTTCCTGGGCAACCTCCCTATACTAGAGGTGTTTATCCCACAATGTATCGTGGACGATTATGGACAATGAGGTTATTTTCGGGTCATGGAACCCCTGAAGAGACAAATAAACGCTGGAAATTCCTATATGAAAATGGAGAAACAGGATTTAGTGCAGCTGTTGATGCATTAACCTTTAATGGGATTGATCCTACTAATCCTGATGGAGCGCCAGAAGTCGGAACTTCAGGTGTCCCCCTATATTGTATTGATAGTTTATTTGCCCTTACAGAAGATATTCCTATTGATAAAATAAGTGTAGCGTTGGTCGTGGAACCTTTCACAACGGCACCTGTATGTTCAATGTATTTTAATATGGCTAAAATGCGGGGATATGATATTAGTCAATTAATGGGAACAACTCAAAATGATATATTAACTATGACGGTAGGATATATTCCATATAAGAACTGCCCTCCTAATCACTTACTTAGATTAGCATGTGATTTCATTGAATGGACTGTTCCTATGAAAAATGTACCTAAATGGCACCCAATTAACTTTACGGGGTACAATTATAGAGAAGGTGGTATTGATGCGGTGCAAGAACTAGGTTTTGTGTTCGCAAGCGCTTGTTCTCATATTGATAATCTATTAGAAAGAGGCTGGAAAATAGATGACTTTGTTGGTAGGCTTGCTTTCCATCTCGCTGCTCATAAGGATTTCTTTGAAGAAATAGCAAAATTCAGAGCAGCAAGAAGAATTTGGTATAAGCTAATGAAAAATAAGTATGAAGCTCAAGATCCAAGAAATCTTGGTTTTCGATTTCATGTACAGACTGCAGGATCTTCTTTAACAGCACAAGCTCCTAAAAATAATATAGTACGAACCGCAATTCAAGCATTAGAAGCGAATTTAGGAGGGTGTCAATCATTACACACTAATTCTTACGATGAAGCGATTTGTTTACCTTCAGAAGAAGCAGCATTATTAGCTTTAAGAACTCAACAATTGATAGCTGATGAGACAAGAATCCATAATACAATAGATCCTCTCGCAGGTTCATATTTTATTGAATGGTTAACTGATGAACTTGAAGAAAGAGTATGGAAATATATTGATAAAATCCAAAAAGTAGGAACAATAGACAAAGCACTATCTTCAGGTTTTCTCTATAAAGAAATGAGAGATGCTTTTCAAAAACGGAGAAAGCGAATTGAAAGTGGTGATGAAATTATGCTTGGTATTAATAAATATGCTGTCTCTTATGATACTGTTACTGATGTATTTAGAACAAATAAAGAAGCGATAGATATTGAAGTTCGACGGATAGAAAAATTAAAAAAAAGAAGAGATAACGCAAAATTAGAGAGAATTTTAGATAAAATGCGAAATATCTGTGAAAAAGAAGAAAATGTAATGCCTATTATAATGGAAGCTACAAAAGAAGGAGCAACTGTAGGTGAAGTATGTGATATATACAGGGAAATTTGGGGAACGTGGGATCCACCTTTAGCAATTTAATTTTGGAGGTGTAAAATGTGTCAGAAAAAAAGATAAGAGTAATTATGAGTAAACCTGGCATCGATGGTCATTGGCGCGGTGGAATAGTAGTTTCAAGAGCTATTAGGGATGCAGGGATGGAGCTTATTTTCGGAGGATTTCAAAATGTCCAACAAATAGTTGAATCTGCAATACAAGAAGATGTAGATGTTATAGGATTAAGTATTCATTCTGGCGCTCATATTGCATATACACAGCAAGTAATTGATTTATTGAAAGAACGTGGGGTACTTGATAATATCATAATACTTGTTGGTGGAGTAATTCCCGCTAAAGATTTTACCAAATTAAAGGAAATGGGTGTTGCTAACGTCTACGGTCCAGGTTCAGTAACCTCGGATATTGTCGAATTTATTAAAACCAATGTAAAAAAATAAAAATAACATGTAATATTTTTTTCATTAATTATAATTTAACAGCTATTTCTCAATGGAGAATGTATTTCATTGAAAGTTAGATATGATATTGATACTCTGATCAATAAATTTAAACAAAAAGACAAGATTGCCTTAGCAAAATTGATAACTATTATTGAAAATGAGCCAGAAAGAGCACATGAAATATTTAAGCATTTTGAAGATATAAAACATGATTCATTTATTGTTGGAATTACAGGATCTCCTGGTGTTGGAAAGAGTACTTTAACAGGTGAGATTTGCAAGAAAATATTAGAAGACGGAAAATCAGTTGGTATTATTTGTGTCGATCCTACATCGCCGTTTAGTGGAGGGGCATTTCTAGGAGATAGAGTTCGGATGACTAATATTTCATTGCACCCTAACGTATTCGTGCGTAGCCTTGCTTCAAGAGGATATAAGGGGGGAATCTCGAGAGCCGTTTTTGATATAAGTTTATTGTATGAAGCTTTTGGCATGGATTTAATAATTATTGAAACTGTAGGGGTCGGTCAAGCTGAATTTGATATCTATAACCTTGCCTATAGTGTAATTGTTGTTTTAGTTCCTGGATATGGGGATGCAATTCAAATGCAAAAAGCGGGAATAATTGAAATCGGAGATATCTACGACATAAACAAAAAAGATTTAGGAGGAGAGGATGTCGCAGCTCAAGTAGACTTGATGTTGGATGATTCCACTTTTCAAAGCGGATGGAGACCCCCGGTTTCTATGACTGATGCAATTTCAGGGGAGGGAATTGATGATTTAATACAAAATATATGGGATCATAAAGAACATCTTGAACTTTCAGAATTAATTAATGAGAAAAAGAAGAACAGATTTTCATATAAAATTAAGGAATTAATATATTCAAAAATTGAAAAATTAATTTCAGAAAATTTCATTAATGAAACTGAAATTAATGAGATCGTAAAAGAAGCTATAGATGACGGTAAATTTAGAATATATCGTACCATCCATAATAAATTCGAAGATGTGGATTTTGAAATTAAAAAAAGATAATTGAGTCCTCTATTAGAACAATTCCTTCCTTCTTTCTGAACTTCTAATCTATATTGATTAAAATTTAATACTCGTTATTATTTTAAAAAATTAAAAAATATTGATAATCATATTAAACTGATTTTTATACCAGTACTTGGAATAGACTATGAAAAATGAAATAATTGTCAAATTTGCTATTATGCATGTTCAAAATTTTTCAGACGGGATAAAGAACTAAATAAAATTTTATTTACAGACCCTAATCATCTTTGCGATTCATGTGGGCGCTGTGTCGCAATGTGTAAGTCGGATGTCATCATATATGATAATCTTGGAGAATTTTTAACTTTTAAAGAGGTTCAAGATCCAAGTAAACTAATCTCGTACGAAACTATGCATAAGTTTATGAGTGCTAAAAGATCAATTAGAGGGTACAAAAAGAAAAAGGTTCCTAAAAAAATATTACAAAAAGTTTTAGATTCTATGAAAAATTTTTTAATCTATTTTTTTCTGATTCAATCCTGAATCCTTTAAAATAATTTCTAGCTTTTCTAAAACAAAATTACGAAATTCTAAACTATTGAAATCGCTTTTAAAAGATAAGATTTCACTGGCGGAATCTCCTTCAAAATCGGGATTTTGCTCAAGTACCCTCATATTTCGTTCTACTATAGCAGCACCTAATATTAAGCTATAAATAAAGAAAGTTATCAATCCTGGATTAGAATAATTAATTTCTTTTGCTTCAATTGCATCTTGTACTACTTTTGCTGTACCTCTTAAATAATTAAATTCCTTATATTCTTTTTCAAATAGTCCTATCTTGTCAGAAGGGGGAAGGTCTGTCAGGTGCATCATGCTAAAAGCCCCATAATCCTTATAAGCAAATTCTAAAAAATTAGTAAAAATCTTCATTAAAAGATCACTTACAGTTCCCTCATGTTCTTTTATAATTTTGATATTTTCGTTTCGATATTGACTATAAAATTTATTTCGAATAGCAATCCACAATTCTCTTTTACTCTCAACATAATTATACAAATTATTTTGGTTCATTCCAAGAATTTTAGCTAACCCTCGCAAACTAAAACCATCTCTTCCTTTTTCTAAAAATAACGCTTTTCCTGATTCTAAGATTTGTTCAAATTGAGCCGCTTTTTTTTCAGGGGAACGACTTCGAGTTTGTTTTTTACTTGATTTCTTGCTCATAAATTTCTCCATTAGTTTTTATCTAGAATTCGATATAATTACATTAATTTCAAGCTTAATATCAATTTTGCCTATTAATATTAAGTATCAATAACTTAAATATAATATGTATATTTGAAAAAATCGTATGATTATCAAAATAAAAATTTTAACAGTATCAAAGGATTTTGAAGTCTGAATCCTAATGAGCTGTGAATTATTCTATTCATTTTTAAATCTTATTTGATATTTTAAAGTATTATTTTTATAAATTCTGATTATTAGATTATATATCGTTAAATTTATTAGAAAGAAGTGATTATATTAATACATGCATGTAAATAATATATCTCCATATTCGTTTAAAACATCTGGAGTTAAATCACTT
>JAEOTA010000016.1 GCA_016840085.1 Promethearchaeota archaeon | reverse complement strand
TATCTTCAGATTTTACTTCGTATTTATTTTTCAACTTAATGATATGATAATTTTTTTTTGATGCACTCTTTAAAGCAATTAATCCAAACATAAATAAAAACAGCCCAGCTATAAAAATAAGGCTTATGTAATATGGTATTTCAGAAAATCCGAATGTTAATCTCCTAAATAAGTAAATTAATAAGATTGTAGAGGTCAAACAAGTTCCTATTAAAAGTATTATTTTTGATTCTTTTACTGTGAAATTTAGCATTCTATAAATTCCCTCCATTTACTTTTAAATTTAAATTAACAACATCTAATTAATTCTATGAATATTCACATATTAAAACTGCTACCTTAATTATATCAAAATTTTTATGTCTTTTTATTACTAAATTTTTTTAACTATTATTTTAAATTGCCAAATAAAATATTTACAAACAAAAAAAATTAGAGAGATTTTAATCGTGTATGATGATGGGGAGATAATTTGGGATGTCATAGTCTCAATTATCTTGGAAGACCAACAAACTATACAATTCGATACTACTACTTATATATATTCTTGAGCAAAATTATTCGAGCAAATCTCCGACCTTATCTTGATCTTGTATGAATCCGGCAAATGCCTTAGCACTTTCATATGAATCTTTAAATGTTCCGTATGGGCATTCTGCTATAAATCTATAAGTCATCCTTTTAACGTTTCGCTTGTCTTTCCACTCTGCCAATGAAGGAAAGTAATGATAATAAAATGCCCCTATAAACCCCATAACACATAAGGGAATTATTATGAGAAAAAAGAAGGCGAGTGTGAAGTTATATACCCAAATATATACTTCTGAAAATCTAAGTGGTGTAAATAGTATAACTGGCGTCAATGTCGCAAAGATGAAAAACAATCCGTGCCTATGAATGAAATAAACCCAATTTGTTACTTGGCGGTAATTTATCACTAATCCTAGACCGATAAGCGATAATAATACACCTGTCGTTATAACAGAATAGCCATGTAAGAATTGAAGCTCTGGAAAGAAAGCCCAAATGAATATAAATTCTATTAATAACAACACTGAGGGGAAGAAAAGATACTTCCAAATCTTTTCTTTAGGTAATAGTTTTATGGGCGGCTCATAGCGTTCCTTTGTGATCTTAATCTTTTCAGGTCTTTCTCTTAAAAGTCTTCTTCTTAATAATGATATAATAGATTCCCTTTCTTCTGTTATTACTTCTACTTGCTCTATTACTTGCTCAGCGGGGGCTTCTAAATAAAATAAAAATTCATCGCGCCATTCTTCAAAAGTAGTAAAGGTCTTATCTTGATACCTACTTTCAAATTCTTTTTCGAATTTTTCAAGATTTTCTATTATATCATAATCGGACTCAATCTGGCTTTTCAAACTAAATCTATCTTTGACCTAGATTTTATTGACATAAACATGTCCAAGAACGTGTGTCTTTTTCTAAGTTTTTCTTACGTTTCCCAATAAAACCTTTATCCATAAATTATTAATGTATCGCTCTAATGTAATCCAATTGATAAAAAAAGATTAAGCATACTGATATTGAGATAAATGAGTATTACTTATAAGCAAAAATAAATAGGGATTAAAGGTAAATTGTCGAAATGATCTCATAAACATTTAAATCATATAAAAGTTAATATAAAACGGAATAATTTTTTATCAATTTTATTTGAGAATTTTGTTTTATCCAGAATTAAATTTTACAAAAGAATATATATTAGATTTTTTGTCAATTACAAATGTAACATGTAAAACAAAAGAGTTACAAAATGAAGGAATTCCCTCTAGGGAGTATTGCCAAGATTGTGTCTATTATAAGGATTGTGTTATTTGGAATGATGAAAATTTTTTGAAATTTTATCAGAAACATAAATACTGTGAAAAGTGTAAAAATCAAAATGAATTGTTAAATAGAGGATATGTATTATTATGTTGGCAATTACAAAAAAGTGGACTTTTACCAAGAAAATATCAATTAGAATGTTGCAGTTGTTTTAGATTATATGAAGTGCAGGACTAAAAATGATAGTATATGCGATAGGAGAATACAATAAATTATCTTAAACACGCTTATACATCCTTTAGTATAAAAACTTTTAAACGATAATAATTTTAATGGAATTTAATAAAAAAGATGTAAGAGGTATTAATTGAATGCCTATTAATTATGAGGGAGAAATGTTTGAACCAGTTAAGAATTATTTAAAAAAGCTTTCTAACAGTTCAGAATCTATAGAATCATTTGGGTATGACTCTCATGAAGGTGTACCAAAGAATACTGGTTGGAGATTGGAACTAAATAATTACTGTTCAAATCCAGATGTGTATGGTATTGGAGGAGATAAAATATATCTCTGTCAAGGAAAACTTATTAAAAATGTTAAAGGAAAGCTCTGGGAAGTGATTGGTCAAGGGATCTCAAATAGAAATTATTGTGATTATTTATATATTTTCTTTGAAAAAGAGTATCTGGAGAAAATTATAAAAGAGGAGTATTTTCAAGACTTTGAATCTATTTTAAAGCATTTTAACATTGGTTTATTAGTTCTCAATAACGACCTCCAAGTAGAAGAGGTAATTAAAGTCGGAGAGCAAAATGCACCTGAAAAAAACATAAATCAAACCAAAGAGAAAATTTCGGAAGTTTTATTTTTAGATGTTCTCCTAAAAAAGATTAGAAGAACTATAATGAATAATATCAAGCCAAAGCCTAGACTTTTTGAGGTATATAGAAAACCCCTGAGACCAAACCAACCGGCATTCTATATTTATGTTGATGAATGGCAAAACGAAAAGCATTTGTACTATTTCATTAAATTCTATATAGATAGAGTCTTAATTGGAATAAATGTATCTCTTAAATTAATGCAAGAAGAGTTTATAAATAGGCTATTAAAGAATCCGAGATTTCGCTTCACTGAATATAATGGTGAAGAAATTGATTATACTACAGATTTTAAAAAAGAAGAATCAAAAGAAACTCAGGAGTTTCACGAGTCCGTCCCATTAGATCAAAGTGCTGATGATTTTTTTAATGACCTTAATTCTGAAAAAAGTCGGGTGAAAATATCAGAAGTAAATGCAAAATTGGCAGAAATTATTGAAAAAATGGATCCAGAGTTTTTAAAAACTCTCGTCAAACCCATATAATTTCAATGAAAACTATGAATGCTAATCATTTTTTAATAATTTCACTTTCTACTTTCTATTATATCTTGACCAATCCGTTTTTTTCGAAACGGGAGTCTTTAAGAACGTTAACTTGATCATCCCATAATATAATTCGAATCTCTCCTGTCGTGTCATAGAGGACAAACGATCCAACGTGTCCAATTTCATTACTATCCCTCTTAAAACTACGGATATCATGAACTTCCCTGACTCTCCCGAAAATTTCAATGTTTTTCATGTTTTCACTAATACTGGAAATATTCAGTTCTATATCTTTTACAATTTCGCTATTCTCATCCTTCATGTCAACGCCCAAATCTCTTGCAATAATGAATAAAGCACCCTCATTAGAAATTAATCCTTTTAATTCATCCTTTTTCTTTTCAACCAACTCCTCAATTTTGCTTTTGGTTAATCCAGTGCTGTCAATTATTTTTTTAATATAAATCTCAGGCTTCATTATAATCACTCGATAAAAAGTAAAGACTCTTTAACATTATTATAATATCACATTTATCATTATAAACTATTTATAACGCAATAAATAATTTCGCCTACTACTTTTTTTTCCGTATTATTTTTACTATAATAAATCCTACAAAACCAGCAGTAAAAAATAATAATGTTCGAAAGGGAAATACCCCATCATTTCTATAAATATAAATATCAACAGCTATAGATATAAAAGTACCTAATATTAATCCACATAAACCTATAATAAGTAATTCTATTTCCAAGGTTCTCTTATTCCCCCTTTTTATAGTATGGTAATACTTCCTTGGTGTTATTCCAATAAAAAATCCTCCAATAGCAAATAATAACCATCCAATTATAGAATATAAAGGAGATATAATTATCTCAATTACAGAACACATTATGAAATAAAAAATAATTGAAAAGGTTCCAATAAAAAAGAGAACTACGCCACTGAGAAGGATTACATTTATAGTTTTTGATGAAATTGACATACTAAATAATATAACCTTCAATTGACTATTTATATATTTTGAATTAAAATATGGAAAATTATTTAGTGCGTTATAAATATTTTAAAATTATATATTTAGTAGTTAAAAATCTCAAAACTCTAAGTGAGTAAACCCATTTTTTTAAGTGTGAGCATTTTATTTATTATAAATATTGAAGTAGTGAAAGATAACAATGGATCCTATAGAAAAGTAAATTGCCGGCTTCAATATTAGCCTTCATCTAATATTAAAAAATGTTCAATTGCATCAAATTACATAACAATCCGTAGAAATTTAAGAAAAATTGCCCTAAAAATAGTTACACAACCAATTCATAACTTGATAATTGAAGAGATTAATATGAAATTTAAGGATGTTCTAATTAAGGGAAAAAAAAGGTGGTGTTTTTGAAATAAATCTGCCAAATAAACAACTTGTTCTCAAGGAAGTAACTTTTAAGAACTTAAGAGGGGCAATTAGAATAGGTTAAAATTTTTTTATTATTCATGATATATTTAGATTTATAAAATATCAGATGTGAAATAGTTTTCATCAATAATTATATACTAATTATTATCTGGATTTAGATCATTAAAAATAATTCTTATCATTCTCATTTCACTTTCCAAATAAGGATATCTGTCTTCCATAGTTATTAATAAGGCTCCAACTTTATTTTCATATACATAATTGGCGATTTCAAAATATTTTGGATTATTTATCTTAAATGAACAAGGTAAAAATAGTAATTCATTAATTTTGGCATTTATTAAATCGATGAAGGGTGCAAGTAGTGCATCATAAGGTATCCATATGATATAATCAACAAATTTCAAACATTTCTTAAAATGAATATAAATCTCTTTTTTATTGCTTTTCTTTGTTCCACATTCTATTCCAATGATTCTTAAATCATTCATATTAACTGGAGGGTAAGCAATCACATCAAATTTTGCAGAGCCTATAGAAAATTCTTCATAAATATGATCATTTGGAACTTGCAGTTCTTTATTTACTATAAGTTTTCCAAATTCTTTTAATAATTTATGCTTATCTGATTCTTTTCATCAAAGGAATAATAAAAACACCATTTCTTAAGCAAAAATCTAGAATGCAAAGAGTGTCTTGACAATAAAGAAAGAGTAAGAAGATTGAATTTATGGGTCTTTTTTAAATCTTTACTACGAAAATGTCAGAAGATAATAATAAATTAAAGTATTTTCTTAAATAATTTAAGGATACATGGAGATCAGAATTATTTTTGACAGTCTTCTAGCTCTATGAATGTACATCTAATATATGCTCCGAGCTGATCATATAATTCTTCACCATAAAATTCCTTTAAATCATTAGTGTTATACACCCCAACTTCTGCATAACTCTCCTTTAAAACTGACATAACTTTATAAGACTCACATTTATTATATTCAATTGTTTCGCAGTACACACCATATTCGGGTAAATAAAGCCCACAGTCTTC
This sequence comes from Promethearchaeota archaeon, assembly GCA_016840085.1. Lineage (GTDB taxonomy): Archaea > Asgardarchaeota > Lokiarchaeia > Sigyniarchaeales > SOKP01 > Loki-b32. The sequence continues at coordinate 10,335 of JAEOTA010000016.1, read as the reverse complement.
GCATATAGTATCGCATTCATTATTTAATCTTCTTTTATCGCACTCTTTTTCAAATATAAGATGGCAATTCAATTTATAAGGACATTCTTCAAATATTTTGTCAATTTTCATTTCACTTTTATCAACCTTGCTCATTTTTTCTACGACATATCTTGACACATCATTGAGGTTAACTCCAGATGATTCCGCTTCGAAATCCTCATAATCACCGCATTCCTGAAATTTCCTCAATTTAGAACAGCCCCCATTAACATATTTTAAACATTTACTTATATATGGACATATGGTCTTTTCGAAGGACATATATTTCCTGACCACTTAGATTTTAATTACATATTATTACTAAGCAATTATTTCTTGTTTCATATGATAATATACTTTTTTTTACATTAATATCTTTTTTCTAAAGAATTGTTATTTCTAGTAGAACCACTACTTTTGGAAGTATATTAAGCTAATCTTTCATTTCCAACTTTCTTCTGATAGTAATAGATTTTATTGTAAAGAGTAAAATACTACATTATTTTTGTAATTACGGCAATTTATAGATACCTTTATAATGAGAGTTTTCAATTAAAAAGAATTCAATGCCAATTGGGTTGCGCTTATGATTAAAAATCAATGTAAGATTAGAAGTGCCAATGAAAAGCAAGTTCGTCTAGTTGTATAATAATCATCATTTTCTTTAAAATAAATTTTTAATATTGTAATTTTATTATTTAATCGACAGTATTTATCTAATTATTATAAGATAGATCCGGTTGAATCTCATCTCTTCTTCACAGCAAAATTAAAAATAGTGAATATATGAACGTTAAAAAAATACCAATTAGACCCGATAAAATAGGAATAGACTTAGTATTATGCCCAAAGACAAATTTATATTTACAGGATTTATTTTGCCGTAGATGTGGATATTATGAATCAGATGGTGAAAAATTTGTTCAGTGCAATTTTACAGGTCATCGCTATGGTAAGGTAGATCCTATTAAAGATAAACTGATTAAAGATCTTTCTAATAAATTTATCACAGAACTTCCTATCGATGAGAAGAAGCGATCAGAAATTAGTTTTTCGAAACAACTAAAGGCAGCTAATCCAATAAAGTCTGATAAAGAATTATTACAGCAGGAGCTTTCTGATTATATAAAAGCAAGAAATTTAACCACACGGTCAGATAATAATAAAGAGAAGACTTATTAAGAATCTGACTCTACCACTTAATCTTTTGATTCAGAGAGTTTAGTATTAACATTTTTTATGACTAAGGCTTTAATCATTTCTCTTGATTTTCCGACACTCTGAAACCCAGAAATGTGTAATCTTTTAAAAATATTAGTTCTTATCTGATAGATTACATCGCTCCATCTTTTATACTTTTTAACCCACAAGAAATATTTCAACATGGTATAAATACAATAAATCAAAATATCTCATCAGTCTGTTTATATACCTTCTCTTTATGAAGCTTATCTCTTCGTTTTTGATAAGGTAATAAATATTTATAAAGTCCAAAGATAATAGAAGCATTGGTTAGTCTTGAATCATCAATGCTTAAGATATCTGAAAGCTCTTTTATCCGTTGATTAATTTCTTCATGAATTTCTGTCATTCTAATTCATCATTTTACTATTGTATTTGTATTTTTATCTTTACTATTAATATTCCTACAATTATTAAAGGAAAAATCAACTATTTAAAATTTATAATATGAAAAAGTTTTGTTAAATTTTCATAGCGAAAATTAAATCGGAACGATTGGCGTTGTTACATCTATAACTCAAACAATGGTTAACATATTTACACAGACACTCTTATAGCAATATCTTTACCAAAGGTGTGTACTATCTCTCTTTGGTAGTTACATATCTAGACAATACCCCTCTTCTAAGATATAAATAGAAATTTAAGATTATAAAAAAGAATAATTTACTAAGATCAAAGTTAAACATTACTAAGTTCAAAGCCACAATGTTTACAAAATTTACCTTCTATAGGAATTGTAGTGCCACAATTAGGACAATATTTGAGCATTGAAGGTGTTTGTGGGGGAACTGAAGTTTGATAAGGGTGTATTGGGGGAATTGGTGGTGAAATAATTCTTTTCTTTCTTTGCTGGCTTAATATTAAATAAAGTACTACCCCTACTGCCGCAAGACCTCCAATTACACCTATGATAATTCCTATTCCAGGAACATATGCTATTGATTGAGTATTACCGTCTCCTTTCCCATCAGATGGGGGCTCTTCATTAATTGAAAAATAATCACTGTAATCGTAAACTCTTGAATCGTCATAATCCGTGATTTTTATTCTGTAATCTGTACCTTTATAATTTTCTGAACTAAAGACATAGAATTCATATTCACCGTCATTCTCAGTATATGTATATGTAATATCTTCTATGAATGTAGATCCTTTATATAATTGAATTTTTACATGCTCGATTGAACCTTTTGATGTCCATTTTATGTCATACGAATAAAAATCTTCCCAAACATCAGAAGATTTAGGACTTATAACAGTTATTTCCACAGTCTCTGGGTATGTCCAAATTAATTGAGGGGCATCTTCTGGATTCCAAGAATAAAATCCTTCTTTTGATCTTGCTTTAGCATATCCTTTATGCTCACGGTCCGAAATGTTAAGACATACAGAAATGCCATCTCGTCCCTCTATATAATTAGTAATATTGAATTTATAGATTTTCTCTTCTGCTACTGGAAAAGTGGTAATTATTTCTCTATGCTCCGGTCTTTCATACCAAGTAATCTCATATTCATTCCACGTCTTATTTATCAAACATACAGTCATGTTAAATGTTTCTGACACATAATATACATCTAATGAAATTTCTGCTTTTATCCAATTAATCGGTTTATCAGAAAAATTAAAGTGAAAATATGCTTCATTCCAAGAAGAAAAACCTAAGTCAAATCCGAATGTCAACCAATCTCTTCCACCAAAATTCGCATTTGGATCACTAATAGTTACATAGCTATCCTTGTCCGCTATTGTTGAAATAGTCTGATCTCTAATTATGGCTCTTGTAGGGGAAGGAAAGAACACCAATACAGCTATAAATAAAACTCCAACCAAAAATAAAATCTTCTTTTTCATGTTAACTCTTTTTTTAACATAATTAAAGCCTTATAGTGATCCCTATATGGTTCCCTATACAATAAATAAATTATCAGCTTAAAATTTAAATCTTAACTTCAAGTTGACTTTCAGAAAATTCATAATTATTTAATTGATCTTGTTCAAATGGTTTAAATTCATTAAAGCTTAATGACTCTCATTCTTATATTTTAAATGAAATTATCGTAGAAATACTCAATAAGCTAATATTTCATCTTTAAATTCGGGAGCCATCATTTTTATAAATGAAATATCATTGAAATATAATTATGCGTAAGATGTAATGTCTCAACGATAAATCGCTACTCTCATCCCATTTTTATTAGTAATTTTTATTTTCCAACAGTAATAATTCCCCTAATTAAGAAGGTAAAAAAAAGACAATTTAGTAGGTTTTAATGTGAGTTATAATAGAACAGGTTTGAAAGCGGCGGTCTTTATTGACCGTTCTAATATAGCATCCCCTATATTGGAACCTATTTGTATAAAAAGTACGAGAATTAATTATAAGAAGTTAAAAGATCTCTTTCTCAATGGATATAAGGATGCAGGAGCATTTATTTTTATGGGAGTGTCAGATCCCATACGACCTGAAAAAAAAGAGTTCATACGATATCTGGAGAAAATAGGTCTTATTGTATTGACAAGACCACTAGCTAAAAGGCGAGATGGTACCTTTGAGTAGAAACAAATAGATATTTTACCTCAAAATTCTCATCTCTAAGATATTTGGTCCATAATTCTCCCATAAGCCCGATAATGCTTTATTTTTCAGATATTAACTGAATTTGGTCTTCAGAATAAGGGTAAATTGCCATACTTTCTAATTCTTTAAAATTCCTCTTTAGGTTCATACGGACTTCGGTTAATTTACTGGGATTTTGATGGAAAAAGCATATTTTCTCCGGATTTATCTTCTGTAACAATTTATATAACTGGATTTCATCTGCATGAAGATTTAAAAGCAATGAGGGATATAATCGGTTCCAAATAAACGATTTGTTGTTGATAATGTTAGAATCGAGAGTAATTCTATCATTACCTGAGGCTAATTCTATAGAAGGTCTTTCTCTTAAAGGCCCACATAGCAAAATGACATTATTTTTATATTTAGATATTAATTCTACTGCTTTTTGAGCTAATTTATTTTTTAAGTTTGCATCATGTAAAATGAAGATTCCTCCTTTTTCTATAGCTCTTTTCAAATCTCGGTATCCTTCTAGCCATTTAATAATAGCACTCTGAAAAGGATTATAATCTAATCCTATATTTTTCTGCAAATAAGGATGAATGGATTCGTTGTTAAATGTTAAAATTTGGAAAAATCGTTTTAAATTTTCGGTCATATAAATATTAGGACGTAATGCTTCCAACCCATTTTGTTTTTGAGATTTTCTAAAATGATAAAATAATGTAAAAAAATATACCATTGCTGTACTCCCATAATCTGCTAAGATCAAAATTCGATTATAATGTCTTATCCTTTCAGTTATTTTATCTTTAAGTACGCTAAATATATGTGATGGTGCATCATATTGTTGAGAACTCGAAGTACCTTCAACTAAGCAGAAATCGATTTTTCGAGGTAGAAGCTTTTGCTGTGTTTTCACTCCTGCAATGGGAAAATAATCATAATACGTAAAATCTCCTGTATATAGAAATTTATATCCGCCCAATTCAATGTAAAACATTAAAGCTCCTGGCATATGTCCTGCATAAAAAAATTTCAATCTAAAATCCTTATTTATCTCGATAATATCTAAATTTTTTATAAAATAATATCTCAGAATAATTTCTTTAATTAAATCCTGATTATTCTTAAATAAAGAGCCAACATGCCAATTATATAGAATAAAGAACTCAAATGTAGTACGAGATGATATTATAGGGGTGGTCTTAAAATCATTTATCAAATCCATTAAACCACAAGTATGATCATAATGAGCATGACTGATAAAAATAAGATTTAGAGTCTTAACTTGGGATCTTAAAATCCTGATTCCATCCTTGTCTAATCCAGCATCGAGTAAAATAGTTATTTCTTGAGTTGAATCTTGATCTTGAATTTTTAAGAGATATGAATTTCTGTTTATCCTACTTTCAATCGGTATTAAATCCATTGTAATATTTTTGGATATGGACCAAGTAAAACTAATTTTCTTTTTATGATTTGGGATATCATCGATAATTTTAGAGACAATATCCTTCTTTAAAGGAGCCCCTGTAATATAGAAATACCAACCAGTTTTATACGCAAGATATTTAACATTCTTAAACATTTCGGTTTGTTTCTTAGCATAAATAGTTAAGATTCTATCTTCTTCATATACTTCAATTCTTTGGATAGAATGTTTTTCATATAAAGGGACTTTTCTATCTCTATAAAAAAACCAATTTAGAGCATCTTTATAGTATTTTTGCTCTATTTTTTTTGGCAAAATCTCTTCCATAATATCTTGATAAATTTTAGTATGATACCTAAATTCTTTATTAAACTTTACTTCGAGTTCATAGGTAAACTTTTGTTTCATATGCACCATTATTGCCTTCAAAATACCTCCTTATTTGATATATAATTAATATAAGTTATAAATTTATAATTAAAAAAAAGGAAGACAGGACATTGAAGATTTAATCTTATAGGTTGAGGTTTAAACTTAATCTGTATTCTTTTAGATTCCTTCTTCATTATAAATCTCATTTTTCTTCTCTATGGATTTACCTAATAATAAAGTTATATAAAGATATCAAAAGAACTATTTAAATCTCTGTCTTGATACAAGTATGGTTTAACTTATACTTTTTAAGGTTAAATTCAGAGTCAGATTTCGATGAAAATTTAGGGAAAGAATTTTCTTGAAGGTATTCAAGAAAAAAAAAATAAGATACATTGATGGGATTACCAAACATTCCAAACTATTCCTAAAGTTTCACAATTGATCCATAAGAAATAGAACGGCTACCAACCTTTGAAACTACACCAAACGCTTTTGTCATTTTATCTACTAGTTCTTGATCTATTTTAACAAAAAAGTCCCCTGTATTTGGTATTTCAAAAATCAATGTAAAGACATCTTCACCGTTTTTAAAAATTTCAAAATTGATCTCATATTCATTTTGAAATTGACATGAGATCAGATCAACATCAACATTCATTTCTTATTCCTCTCATATATATAGTCTATGAAAAATTTTACATCTATAAAATTATAATTTACTCATATCAAATCCGCAATTTGTACAGAACTTCCCTATAGTAACTCTGTCCCACATTTAGGGCGAAATTCAAATTTAGTGGATTGTTGAGATTGCTGACACGATTGAATAGCTGGAGTGGGCATTGGTAATTTAGTTGATGGTTCTGGCGTTCTTATAAGCGTTTCTTTTCTCTCTCTTACTTTTTTAAGAGTATAATAAGTCGTAATAGCTATTAATGGAACTCCTATTATTAATCCCAATATTAATGGAATCCAAGGAAAATAATAATTTATCTGTACATTGTCATTTATGGTGAGTGAAGTAGTTGAATATCCTCTATTGATATAGAGAAAATGCCATGTATTAGAGCTAGGTGGTCGCCACCGTCCTGAGTCATGAAACCCGCTGTGTTTATTAAGGATAGCAGTGTATTCTGATAAGAAAATATTGTAGAAGGCATCATACTGCCTTTTTGTTAAAGCAAGATCTAAAATCTCCTCAGTAGAAGAAGTAAATTCCCATACATAACAATCAAAATTCCCCATTTTGAAATAATGATGTCTGTATGTGTAGCTTAGCAATGATATCGTCTCTTCAGCGTTAACCGGTAATAATTGGATTAGTGATAAAAGAGTTAAAACTCCAATAAATATCATTTACATGAAAAATATATACAATCTTCTTCTTGCGGTTTAACTCCTTTAATTTTAAATTCAAATACTTCTTATCTGTTAATTTTGTTATCTGAAAATTCTCAGCAATTTTATTTAAAGGCAGCCATTGATTTGATAATAGCCACAAAATTCTTTGAGTTGTAATCTCAGGATTAGTCATGTCATTATTATATTAAGAAATGAAAAATTAAAAGAATTGCATTTAGAATTAGCTGATTAATACTAAGTCTTTTTAAATATTTTATAAATACTTTCTATAGTATAAAGCTTTGATTATTAGACCATTAAATTATGAAAATTCTAAATGGTCTTCTAGTTTAAAAAGAGCAGTTGAATTCATCCTTTTGATAAAAATGACGACCTCTTATAACGCTCCGACAAAAAGAAAAAAAAGTTCTGATCAAGAATATCATGTAACAAACATGAGAAGATTTATAAATGAAGGGAAAAGCTTGATGAAAATTCCAAATTTCCCAAAAAATAATAAGTTCTTTTATCAACGACCAGATGGAAAAGGATGGTGGATGCCAATAAAACAATTGGCCATTAGAAGTTATTCAAACCTTTATTTAAAAATTCTGCAAAAACAGGAGTTCATAGACACTTGTTTTATTGATCCATTAAGTAATTATGGGATGATAAAGTTAACAAAAAATAATGGAAAAGACGTTTTAATTATGCCTGGGACTTCTATAAATGTAGCTCTAATTTCCCTTAAAAAGAAAAAAGGGTTTAGTGCATATTTTATCAATGATATTGATCCTGAGATTAGAGGAGTTATTAAGAGCCGCTTTGAAACTTTAAATCAATTTTATAATAATTCATTGCAATTCAATATAGAACCTCCTGATAAGGGGAAAATAGACTCTAATGAATGGGTCATTAATGTGCTAAATAATATCACAGAAAAATATGATTGTCCGAACTATCTAATGGTAATAGACAACCAAGGTATGGATATTGGATACAAAACAATAAAAAAGATAAGAGAGTGTCATGAATATGGAGATCTTATTATTACATTTCATGATAGTGCATTTTCACGTTCAATGCATAACCAAGAAAAGAATAAATTTTTCTATGGGTGCGAAATAGATAAATATACAGGAATTCAAGCGCGTCGCTCTATATATATCAAACAGCTAAAGTCAATTGGATTTGGAAGAGTTGAAGAAATCTCTGTACGATCGGAAGGTAATTTTTTCTACACGTTATTATTTTGCTGTCGAGAGAATGTTGGAGCTGAATGGCTAAAATCGATTAAATATCTTAGAGAAACAAGATTTAAATACTGTAATGCAAAGTTTATGAAACATATCTTTGATATCGCAGTAAGAAGGATTAAACCTCTAAATGAATTCTGTTATTGATAGTTCTCAAGTGAGTTAAAAATGCTATCTTTTATTCTAATTAGATCATTATATGATTCAGCCTTTTTCACAATTTTCAGTAAATTATCTTTTGAATTAATCTCTCGAATAAAAGTATAATACTTTTTCTCAATATCAGGAGCAATATTATGTCCAATATAATTCATCTTCCCAATCCAGATCGATTCTGTTATATAAGGACGCAAAATATCAATTAAAATAAATGGATCCTTATCTAAAAAAGGTTCAACAGAAATACTCGTCTTATAACCTTGCTTATAAGCATACTTTAAAGAATCAAATCTTTCTTCAAACGATGGTGCACTGGGCTCCCAAAATCCCAAGATTTTATTATTTATGGAGGTGATTGTAAATCGAAATTGAATATACCTCTTATATTGTTGAAATATTCTACAGATTTCTAAGACACAATTAAATCTAGGTTTTGTTGTGATTAAGACTTCATTTTTTGATCTAATAAGCTTTTTTAATACTATTATACAATTATTTAAGCTTGCATCTGTTATGTCATGTGATGTGGGAAACATGATTCTCCCTTTTCGTTTACTATAACCCTTGTCAATATTCTTTTGATTAGGGACCATTATTCTCCAATTTTTTGCAGTCTTTCTTTTAAATCGAATTGCCATTTTTTTAGCATAACAATAACGACAGTCATTGGAGCATCCTAGATAACAATTAACATTACTATCTGCCCATTCTTTAGTTCCTATAGTAATTTTTCTGTTACTTTCTTTTACTGCCATTATATTATAGTCAAAAACTGTAGAAATTTTTAAATTATTACATATATCCAATTTAGTAATGTTTCAATTTAAATAAAAAATCTTGTAATACCGGTAGTAACTAGTCTTTTCAAGTCAGATAATACTAGGAATAAGACAATTGATATTTACTTACTAATTTCTTTTAATAATGAGTCGTGGAGTAAGTTCTATTTTACAATCATCCCATACGTCAGGAAACTTTTCTTTTATTGTCTTTTTGTCCTTATCTTCAATGCAATCTTCAATCTTTTGTTTAAGATATCCTTGAGCGATGGTTGGATGTCTCATTTTCAAATATCCTATATCAAGTGAATAGTGGCGTCTCATTTCTACTTTCCATTGCTCATTTGAGAGAGCATATTAATCCAAATTTATAAAAAAGAAAAAAAATTTATTTAAATCTTAATTTTTTCATTAGAAAAATACCAGTTCCAAGAGCCATACCGATAATTATTAATAGATTATATCCAGGAATTGCAACCTCTCCATTTCCATCCGTATCTCCATCCCCATTAGTATCTCCATTTCCGTCAGATGGGGGTTCTTCATTAATAGAAAAATAATCACTATAGTTATAGACTTTTGAATCGTCATAATCCATGATTTTTATTCTGTAATCTGTACCTTTATAATTTTCTGAACTTGAGACATAGAATTCATATTCCCCATCATTTTCAGTATAACCAAACAAATAAGTGATTTCTTCTATAAAAGTAGTGCCTTTATATAATTCTATTTTTACATATTCGATTAAACCCTTAGATGTCCATTTTATATCATAAGAGTTAAGATCTCGCCATACATCAGAAGACTTAGGACTTGTTACAGTTATTTCAGCAGTTTCTGGATATGTCCAAATTAATTGAGGATAATCTTCACTAGAATAAGCTCCTTCTTTTGAATTTCCTTGGACATATCCATTCTGTAAGTAATTTGAAGCATTAAGACAAATAGATATATCATTTCTTCCTTCTATATAATCAGTAATATCGAATTTATAGATTTTGCCTTCGGCTACTGTAAAAGTAGTAATTACCTCTCTATGCACAGGTCTATTAATCCAATTAATTGTATATTCGCCCCATGTATCATTTATCAAACTAACAGTTACATTAAATGTTTCTGACACAGAATACATGTCTATTGAAATTTCTGCTTTTGTCC